>RDXV01000006.1 GCA_004292695.1 Nostocales cyanobacterium
GGAGGCAGGGGAGGCAGGGGGAGCAGGGGGAGCAGGGGGAGCAGGGGAGGCAGGGGAAGAAAAGATTTTTACCAAATTAATTCCCCATTCTAAATTCTAAATTCTAAATTCTAAATTCCCTATTCCCCATTATTAATAACTAACTGTTGCTCTTAAACCTTTACTGTTTAAGATTTGTACCATTTGCATGGCGTTAACTTCGTTGCTGAAAACACCTGCTTGCATGACTCTACGCCCCTGTACAACTCTGGGGAAAGCATCAGGAACTAGAGAACGCACTATTTCCCTTTGGGCATCATTGGCAACATTGACAATGACTCGGTAACTTCCACTAGGTCTAACTGCATATTCTCTGGGGAATGAAACGCTTCTGGAATTACCTAATACTACAGGTCTAGCAGTAGGTGGAGTCCTGGGAACAAGGTTACTGGGTTGATTATTTTGCAGTTGAGGAGCAACAAATTCAATTACTCTCGGTTCATTGACTTCTGCTGTTTCTACCGTCGGTTGGATACGGACATAATTTAATTGTGGTGTGTATTCGGTTTCATTCTCTGGTGGTTGAGAATTGTTTGTGACTACAGGACTTTGTAAGGTAGCCGCTGCTAGTTGTGGTAGTTGATCCGTTTGAGTTATATTCCCAGAATTAGAAATAATTCGCGGTAAGGAATTCAAATTCTGCGGAATGTTGGGAGCAGAAAATACTATTTCTCCATTTGCTGGTGTGGTTTCGGTAGATACCGCCCCAGGTAAAGAATTTCTGGCAATTGCTGTTCCGCTGGTGGTATCAATGTTACCTGCAATTTGATTTTGATTAATTTGATTACCAAAGGCATAAACTACCTGTTTTGCTGCTTTGGCGTTAATATCATAACGACGATTATTGTCAAATTTATTACTACCCATTTCCTGACTATTACCTAAGTCTGGAGTGGCTTGGGCAATGATAACTAAACCGTCTTCTGTACTATTCTGAATGATATTATTGCGTAAAACTGGGCTGGTGTTGGCTTGAATTACTACCCCTGATCTGTTAGCGATAATCTGATTACTAGCAATTATGGGGGCGGCGTTGTCAACTATGTTAATTCCAAACCCTGTACCTTGAATCACATTTTCTTGAATTTGCGGGCGGGAGTCTCCAGCGGTGGTGATACCATTAGCTCCATTACTGTAGATGTAATTTCTGCTAACTGTCGGTGTACTGTTACCAATGATAAAAATTCCGTCTTGGGTGTTACCAGTAAATGTACTGTCTTGTACTGTTGTGTTGGCAAATTCAATCCATAACCCATAACCACGAAAGTTAGTGTTAGTGACTGTGACTCCGCTTAAACTAGAGTTGTTTGCACTAACAATGGCTATATTCTGTCTGCCAAAGCTACGACTGAGGTAGTCACCACCACCTAAAATTTTGACATTTTTACCTTTGTCTTGACTATCTCCTTGAATTGCTACACCAGGTTTAAGAATGAGGGGAAATTTTTCACCTGTTTGTTGGCTATATGTTCCCGGAGCAACCTTGATGATAGTATTTGGTTGTGCGCTTCTCAAGGCTTGGGTAATTGTCTGAAAAGGGGCGTTTTCACTACCATTACCAGTCTGATCATTGCCAAAACCAGAGTTGACAAATAATAGATTTACCTGAGAAGTTGTTTCTTCACTACTTAATTTCTGTTCTGTGGGAATGGTAATCTGAGCTATGGCACTGCTAAAATTTGTCTCTAAAAGAGTTATACTGACTATTCCTAACGCTATGCTGGCACTCAAAACTGAGTTAGGCATAAATGCGAATTTAAGTAGGTAAACACAGGTAAGCTGTTTTGAAAGGGTATCTAATATACGCTGATAAAAAAATTGAAGGGGAAACATGAACTTGATATGACTCCTGAATAACACTCAATAAATATTCAACGCTTAACCAGTCATGCCGATAATATTCTCATAATTTCAGCAATTGGCTATTTTTCATACAGTTTTTTTAGTAAATATTTAATGATTTTAATGCTCTTAATGATTTTAATGATTTTAATGGTTTTAATGATTTTAACGGTGTACATATTTTGTCACAGGTTGAAAGTTTCTGTGAAACTAATTGTGGGGTAATGTTTATGATCAAAGCCCACAACCAAATACAAAGCCAAATACACAGCCCAGCACAACAAGTACAACAAGTGGTTTATCGCATTTTAGACGCTAATTTGGATCGCGCCCGTGAGGGTTTGCGAATTATTGAGGAATGGTGTCGTTTTGGCCTCAATGACGCTTCTTTAGCTGAAACTTGTAAGCATTTACGTCAGGAGGTAAGTAAATGGCACACTCCACAAATTCGAGCAGCACGGGATACACCTGGTGATCCTGGTACTGCTTTGAGTCATCCCCAGGAAGAAGAACGTAGTTCTATGACTGCTCTGTTACAGGCGAATTTTTGCCGTGTACAGGAGGCTTTACGGGTTTTGGAGGAGTACGGCAAACTCGAAGATGCCAATATGGGGAAGGTGTTTAAGCAAATGCGCTATCAGGTTTATAGCCTGGAAAGCACTTTGATGGGTTTTCATCGTCATCAGTTGTTGTGGCGATCGCCTTTATATTTAGTTTCTTCTCCGGTTGATAATCTGTTTGAGGCGGTGGAAGCATCTCTCAAAGGTGGTTTAACTCTGTTACAGTACCGTGAAAAAACTGCTGATGACATTATTCGTATAGAACGCGCTAAAAAACTTTGTCAGTTATGTCATGACTACGGTGCTTTGTTTATTATCAACGATAGGGTAGATTTGGCTTTGGCTGTAGATGCTGATGGTGTACACTTGGGACAACAAGATATGCCTATTGCTGTCGCTCGTCAGTTATTGGGTCCACAAAAGTTAATCGGCCGTTCTACTACCAATTCCCACGAAATGCAACGGGCAATTTCTGAAGGTGCAGATTATATTGGTGTAGGTCCTGTGTATGAAACTCCTACAAAAGCTGGTAAGGCGGCCGCAGGTTTAGACTATGTAAAATATGCTGCTAAAAATAGTCCGATCCCTTGGTTTGCTATTGGGGGAATAGATACAAGTAATATTAATGATGTCATAGATGCGGGAGCGCAACGGGTGGCTGTGGTACGTTCAATTATGCAAGCTGAACAACCTACTTTAGTAACTCAATATTTCATTTCTCAGTTGTATCGAAAGTAGGTGACAGGTGACAGTTGACAGTGAACAGTGAACAGTGAACAGTGAACAGTGAACAGTGAACAGTGGACAGTGGACAGTGAAAAGTGAACAGTGGACAGTGGACAGTGAAAAGTGAACAGTGAACAGTAAACAGTGAACAGTAATAACTGATAACTGATAACTGATAACTGATAACTGATAACTGATAACTGATAACTGATAACTGATAACTGATAACTAATAACTAATAACTAATGACTAATAACTAATGACTAATGACTAATCAAATTAATTTACAAGTGAATGGAGAAACACGCAGTTGTGAATCTCAACTTCTTTTACCAGATTTACTGCAACAATTGGGTTTTAATCCTCGGTTGGTGGCTGTAGAATACAATGGGGAAATTTTACATCGTCAATTTTGGACAGAAACAATAATCAAAGAAGGCGATCGCCTAGAAGTTGTTACTATTGTCGGTGGAGGATAATCAGTTATCAGGAGATCAAGGAGTCAGGAGATCAAGGAGTCAGGAGAAGAGGAAAGAAGGGGGAGATAGGAGAAAAGATTTTTACCAATGCCCAATGCCCAATGCCCAATGCCCAATGACTAACGACTAATGACTAATAACTAACAATACAAGAATAGGAAGTTTCAGGATTGTATAACCAGCGGTGATAGGTTTTACGTTTGGCTAGTTCTTGTCCTTGACGACCTAATTTTTCTCGTAATTGTTGATCTTGACATAACTTTTTAAAGGCTTGTAACACTTCATAACCTGATTCGGGATTGACTAATAAACCGTTTTCTTCATGGTGAACTATATCTAAAATACTTCCTAAGCGAGAGGCGATGATTGGTTTACCAAAGTATTCTGCTTCTAGATGAAATATTTCTAGGTTTTCTATACTTTGATTTATTTCTTCCTCTAAGGTTAAGATGGCGAAAATGTCACAAGCTGCATAATAATTAGCTAATTCTTTTTCTGATACATAACCTGCAAAATGTACTCGTTTATCTACTCTCAATCTTTGACATTGAGATTTTAATTCTGTTTCAAAATGTCCTTGTCCACAAATTATATAATGAACATCTATCCCCAGTGTTAATAATAACGGGATATTATCTATTACTTGCTCAAAACCTTTGTTTGGTAATAATTCACCTACAGAAAGAATGACAATAGCTGTTTCAGAAATGTTGTAACTTTCACGTAACTGAGTACGTAAATCTTGCAAATAATTGGTACTGCTGGAATGTGTAAATTTATCTGGCCTGACTACTGGGTTAATGATATGGGTAGGAGTATCTAAACGAAAGGTATTTCTTAATTTATCTCGCACATAAGAATTTTGACAGACTATTCCTTCTGCTCTTTTCAGGGTAAGTTTAAATAGCGATCGCCAAAATGGAGTTTTAGCAATATCAGTTAAATCCTTACCATGGAGGTAGATAAAAAATCGAATTGGTAAGATATAACTGAGTAATAATAAGGCTAAAAAATCATAACCATGACACCATTCTATATAGCGGTAATGGTAGCGAAAATATAGTTTTATAGCTAGTAAGAAGGAGAAAATAATATTAAATATTTTCAAGGAGGATTTTAAGCAAGTTTTAATTAACCTACTTACTAAATTTCCACCTAAGAAGTTTTTCGGAAAGTTATAATTTAAACAGTGATAAACTGGAAATTCTGGGGGTTGTTCAAAGTTTTTATCATTGTTTTTATCATTGCTACAACCAGAGGTAATAACAATTATTCTATCTGGATCTTGCAAACAACGATTATAAACATATTCACCAATCACAGAACCTTGTGGTTTAAATATTCGGGACATGATAAGGATATCTGGACAATGTGTTTGTTCTGTAATCTGTGTCCCCAGTTGTGTAATATTTTCCATAATTCATGTTGATAAATAAACTACTAATTTTTAACCAATTGTTAATTTCTTAATTTGTGTGTATGCTACTGTCTGAAAAATTAAATTATCATGACTAAAAAAAATGTATTAATTGATTCTTGTTTAATTCTTGTTTAATTCTTGTTGAAACTGACGATATCAAAAATTATTGAATCTCCAAGACAATTTTTGATCAATTCACGATCTACTGATCATATAAATATGTCCTTAGTTGAAATGTTGATGTTTATGTTTAAATTAATTGTTGTTTCTGATGTTAATAATTCAGTAGCCTAAGAAAGATATTTGATGATCTTCCAATCCTTCAGCTAATGATTTATAAATGGTTTTATTCAATCTTAACTGATTAGATAAATGCTAATAACTAATAGCTAAAGATTTAAGGATAGGTAAACTTGTTATTGATTGATGTTCCTAACTTGGTAGATATTTGGTTATTTTGATGAAATGAAAGATTTAATTTGTAGTAAGAATTCAGGAATAATTAATCTTGATTCACAGTATTTGATAAATCAGGAGATTATTAACCAGAGATGTTGAATCTAAAGATTAAAAGTCTCACATTTGACTTTTAAATGCTGAATACTTACGTTATTGATGCCTAGATATTCCCCAAGCAGGATTTTTAACATCATCAAATAAAGCTATGATCAACTACTGAATTGGCCATGATTGATTCCTGAAATGGTGGTGGATAAATCTACTCAATCTAGCTGATATTAATAGAGTATCTGAAAATATGCTAAATTCCATGCCAAAATGCCAGATAATGTTTCTGTTTTGCTACTTTCTTCATGGATTTTCATAGATTTTATACCCAAGTAATTATTAACAATTAATCCCTGATTGGTTTAGCCTCCTTTTCAATATGTGCTAAATCTTAATTATAGATCCGGAAAAATAATTCATTGTGATTATAAATAATTGACCGGATTTATAACTACTTGTCTGTTACATTTATTGCTTATAATTATGACACACTTACACCAGGGTAATCATTAATAGATTCCTAAGTTTTGCGAATGCAAGGATGATTCACGGTACGGTTATCAATGGCAGTTATCCTCACTCTGTAAAATTTCCAAAGGAGGTAATCAACGTTAAATTAGATATATGGGTGGTAACAATGGCGGGTAATTAGTTTTTCGCTTATGGCTATTTTCTTCTAAATAGTCCACACCCTAGAGATAGGAAATAAATCTTAAAAATAATGTTGTTGCGTAGGTTGCTTATGCTAAAAAAAATACAACGAATCTGTAAACCACTGTTAAAAACTGTTTTTGTTTTTGGTTTGGTACTGGTTTTGGCTTTGAGTCATGCTGATGGTGCTTTGGCTGCACGTTCTGGTGGTAGAATAGGTGGTGGTTCATTTAGGATGCCTTCTAGCCGTACTTATGCACCACGCACTACACCCCGCGCAGGTGGTTACTATCCCGGTGGTGGTTTTGGTTTTCCTTTCTTGCTTCCCTTGTGGGGTTTTGGTGGTTTTGGTGGTTTGTTTGGAATTTTCATCTTTTTGGCGATCGCCAATTTCCTAGTACAAACCTTCCGTAATGTCACCAGTGAAGCAGGGGAGGATGTAGGATACAGCACCAACCCAACGGTATCTGTCACCCGTTTACAAGTTGGGTTACTCGCGCAAGCTAGAGACTTACAAACTGAACTAAACCGAATTGCTGAAACAGCAGATACCAACACCCCAACCGGAAAAGCGGAAATTTTACAAGAAGCGAGTTTAGCTTTACTCCGTCACCCTGAATATTGGGTTTACGCTGGTGGTGGTACACAACAAGCTAAATTAAACGCTGCTGAATCTCAATTTAACCGTTTATCATTAGCAGAACGCAGTAAGTTTAGGGAAGAAACCCTTTCTAATGTTAACAATCAGTTAAAATCTGTTCTATCCCAAGAATTACCCGGAAGTGTGGATAACCCTACCCGCTTAATTACCGAAGGTCCAGGGGAATATATTATTGTTACCCTTTTAGCTGCAACCTTGGGTAAATGGGATATACCCAACATCAATAATACCGAAGATTTGCGTCAAGCATTACGACAAATAGGAAGTCTACCTGGTGAACAACTTCTAGCAATTGAAGTTTTATGGACTCCCCAAGCTGAAGGAGACACTTTAACCTCTGATGACTTGTTCGCAGAATATCCTGATCTGACCTTGGTTTAACTTAATTTAACTTAATTTAACCTAATTTAACTAATAGATCCCCGCTTTTTTGTAGAAGTCGGGGATCTGTTATTTGTTATATTTGTTATGAAAATCTTTTTATGAAAATCTTGCTAATAACTCCTCACGAGATAACTGTAAAAGTAAAGGAGTAAATTCTTCTCTACTCATCGTCATCAAAGAATTAATTATTGTTGCTAACTCCGAATCAACTTCACCAAAACGCACTTGTAGAATACTCTCAATCATCGCACGTCTTTCAGTTTCTATTCCTCGACCAACACCTACTATCTCTCCTTCTTGTCGTCCTTCTTGTCGTCCTTCTTGTCTTTCTTTTTGTTTAAGTTCTTCTAATTGTTGTTGATATATTTCTGATAATTTCATAATCAACTCCTGATCATCTTGATCTATATCTTGTGCTTGTTTTTGACGTGCAGATAATACAGCAATGAGGTCATGTACTAATTTTATGATATCCTCAAGAACGGGATTATTATTAGCTAGATTTTCTAATTCTTCGATTGCTTGTCTTTGTATCTTCCCTCTCCCTAATATCCTCAAAAATAAAGTTTCTGGTGTATTAGGTAGTTGATGAATAACAATGATCGCCGTTTTTAGTCCTGTTCCTAAAAAATAAATCCCATTACCCCAGTTTTCTGAGTCTATTGTCGCTTTAAAACTTTCTAGGATATCTGTTGATGCAGTAGGTGTAAAAATCCACAGATAGGGTAATTCTGTTTCATTAATTCGTGTATTATTGCGTTTAGCTTCCCTTTCTAAATTAGCATGAATATCAAACAATTTACCTATACAACTGCGAATTTCACTTTTATTAACTGGGTTACGGAATGGCTCAAAAATAGCATAATTTGTCGCCATTCTACCCAATATTCCTAATGTTTCTAAACTGGGTAAAAATTCAGCAGTGGGAATAAATAAGATATCTACTTGTCTAACTTCAGCGGTAATATCTTTACTGGTTTCTACCTGTCCATAGGGTGTTAACAATTCTGTAAAATACTGTTTGGCAAATTGATCATGAATAAACCTAGTCATTGATTTTAATTTGATTATAAAAAATTTTTTGATAAAAAATTATTAATTAACTTATTATTAACTTATTAAAAATGTAGGGTGAGAAATTAAAGGTTTTAGCATTGCTAAACTCTTACTTGATGATTGTGGACATACACATTTGATTGATGATTAGAAGATACTTCTTCCTTGTCAATTATATCATAATCAATTTATAACCAGTTGTCAAGTACCAAAACCCTAGATTCTGACGATAAAAATTTACCTATCTAAAGAAAACACCACACGAAAACCAGACATTCTTAAACCACCTTCTGCTTCATTCCAACTTCTACTAGCACTGCGACAAAGTTCCGCGTTAAAATTCCATGCACCACCGCGTAAAACTCGACGATAAATGTCACCTTCATCATCCCAAATACTACCATCATTGGGAGCGCCATAATAATTATTATGCCAAGGATCAGCGCACCATTCCCAAACTAAACCGTGCATATCATACAACCCAAAATTATTCGCTACTTTATAACTTCCTACTTTTGTAATTTCCTTTCTAAAACTACTTTTAGGTGGAATAACATAAAAATCACCACCACTACAATTAACTAAATCTTCTGTAATTTTTTCCCCAAAATGAAAAGCTGTAGTTGTTCCTGCACGACAAGCATATTCCCATTCTGCTTCTGTTGGTAAACGATAATTTCTACCAGTTTTTAATGATAACCTTAAACAAAATTCCACTGCTTCATACCAAGAAACATTTTCTATGGGTAAGCTTGCACCTTTAAATTTAGCCGGACTTAATTCTAAATTTTGTGTGACTTTTGGTAACAATGCTACCGCTTTCCATTGTGCTTGGTTAATGGGATATTTCCCCATAAAAAACGGTTGAATATTTACCTGATGTTGGGGGTGTTCGTCAGCATTTCCTTCACTTTCTGGTGAACCCATCATAAAATTTCCCCCCGGAATTGATACCATTTCTAAACTTACATATTTATTTAATTGTTCTCGAAATAATTGATTACTACCTAAATGATGGTTAACCTGTCTCCCTGCTGTATCTAAAGTGATAATATCAAAATTAAAGGTTTCTAAAGGTAAATTAGGAACAATTATTTTTGTAGGAGGTTCTATTTTTTCAGTTTGTATTTCAATAACAGGCGAAATTTTGACAGCTACTGGCGCTGATGTTTCTGCTTTTAAAGCATTTAACACTTCCGTTGCTGTTTGATATCTGTCACTGGGAAAATGTTGCAGTAATTTATCTAATATTTCCTTTAATTGATCACTAATTTTAATTCCTTTAGCTATTAATCTTTCTTCCCATAACCATTTTGCATTCATGGGATCATAAAGGGGATCTTTTAAACCATAAGTGTCTTGTAAAGGTAAATCTTGCGTTAATAACCGTACACAAGTTACACCTAAAGCATATAAATCACTTGCATGACAAGCAAAACCTGCCATTTGTTCGGTAGGTGCATATCCTAATGTATAAATTGCCGTTGCTTGTCTAGCAATACTTGTATGGGTAACTTGTTTTGCACCCCCAAAGTCAATTAATACAGGTTTTTTATCTGCATAGCGCCTAATAATATTCTCCGGTTTAATATCCCGATGAATGACGTTTTTTTGATGTACAAATTCTAAAACAGGTAATAAGTCTAGCAGTAATTGGCGAATTTCTGCTTCATTATAAGCCTGTTCTTGTACTTCTTGCAGTAGGGTTTTACCAATAATAAATTCCTGCACTAAATACAAACTTGAACCTTGTTCAAAGAAGGCTAATAACCGGGGAATTTGTGGATGATTTTCCCCTAGTTCATATAATCTTACCGCTTCTTCTTTGAAAAATTCTGCCGCTTTAGCACGTTGTCCTGTTCCCTGAACTTGGGGGAAAAATTGTTTAATGACGCAAGGTGCATCCAGTCTATCTACATCTTCTGCTGCATAAGTTTTGCTAAAACCTCCTTCACCTATTAACCGCAAAACACGGTAACGGTTTCTGAGAATTTCACCAAATTTATCATGTCCACAAATGACGCAAAATTTACTGTAGTCAGGGTTGAAGGGGTTAGAACAATTGGGATTTTGACAAATTTGCATGGCTGAGGAGTAAAGAGCATTTTGTCCAAATTCAGCCCCAATTTTTTATACAGTTATCAGTTATTCAGTTATCAGTTATCAGTGGTGATCAAAAAAGTGTTATATATGGGCGCACAGATTCACATTATATTAATAATATAAGGTAATTTTAAAGATTTTGTCAAGTGTTTTTTGGTAACTTTTTAATTTTAGATTTTCTATTTGTTTTTTGAAATGGTTAGTAAATAATGATAATTTTTTATATACTGGTTTTATTGAGTCAGAGACTCTTTGATCACATTCCCAGTCGGAGACTGGGAACGAGGGATGTTTTAGTTTTTATCTAGGTTACGTGGGGGGATATTTCTACCTTGGTAAAATTGGGTTTCTAGGTTGTTGAGTTTCCACCATCCTAACCCAAATAATAAGGGTATAAATGTCTCAATTATCACGGTTAATAGAGACGGGTTAGAATTCAAGAATGCTAAAATTGGACTAATTGCTAAGGTGGATATTGTTATAATTGCACAGCCATTTTTTAGTTTTTGAATATTCGCTAATGCTTGGCGACAACTGGAACATTTTTCAACATGAGAATGATACCTTTCTAATAGTGCTTCTCTGGGTAATGCTGGGGGTAAATTTTCACCAGGAAAGGGATCACCATTGTATTTATTGATCCATTCATGGAATGCAGTCACAAAACCATCGGCTTTGGTAGGTAAATAAAAGGCTTTGTTAATATTAGCACTACCACCTTTAGCGGCTAAATATCTTTCTTGATGATGGAGAAAAATTTGATCATCTTCTAATACAGTATTTTGACCGATGTGAGAGTACCAACGAGGTCTAATTTTAATAAAAAATCCGGGAATTTTTGAGGCGAATTTAAAAGGAAATCTGGCAATTAGCCGACATTCACCTTTACGAATGGGTACAGCATAAACAACTGTTAAAATCCTAGCTTGGGGGGAATTAATATCATGCCACATTAATCCAGGGGCGACAAATTTTGTAGATAATTCTCCGGTTTGTCTGGGGTTTAAACCTTGTTTCCAGATACCTTGAAAACCATCTTTTTCTAAGCGAGTAACTTCTAATTCTAGGGGTGCTGCATTTGCCCTATTTCCCACTGTTTTATGATGGGTAAAGGCGACATGACTAGGATCGAGAATATTTTCTAATAATGTTAAAGCATCATAGGGTAAATCTCTAAATGTATTCAGAATTATCCAGCCTTCTGGAGATTCTTCTATAGGTTCAACGACGGGAATTTTTGTTTTTACTGCGTTTTCTGGGTTGCCTGGATAAACAAATAATAATCCTTGTTTTTCTGTAGTTGGTAATGAGGAAACACAAGCACGGGATGAAGTTTCTGCTTTACCTCCTGGTGGTTGTTGGGGAATTATTTGACAGTTACCATCTCCCGAAAATGCCCACCCGTGATAAGGACATTCTAACAATCCTTTTTCATTAATTCTACCTTCAGAAAGTCTTGCTAAACGATGAGGACATTGATCAATAAATGCTTTCCAAGTTTGGGTTTTTTCATCCCACCAAATTACTATATCTTGATTTAATAAGGTAAATGGTGTGGGTTTGGTTTTATCTAAGTCCTGTAAATAATGAACGGGATACCAATTTTCTAAAGATTGAAAATTTTCTGTTGTTGTTTGCATGGTTATTAGTTATTAGTTATTAGTTATTAGTCATTAGTCATTAGTCATTAGTTATTAGTCATTATCCAAACTATTTTCCTCCTGATAACTGATAACTGATAACTGGTAACTGAAATTATGACTGATTTTTCCCTCCTGATGATCTGAGTAATTCACCGATAATTGCGACTATTCCCGTAATACTAATTAACATTACACTCAGGGCGTTAATATCTGGTTTAACACCGCTTCTAATGCGGCTAAATATTTCCATTGGTAAGGTATTAGAACCACTACCAGCGGTAAAACTAGCAATGAGAAAATCATCTAAACTCAATACAAAAGCTAGTAAACAACCAGATATAATTCCTGGCATTAATTGGGGTAAAACTACTTTCATAAAAGCTTGAATATGATTTGCACCTAAATCTAAAGCTGCTTCTTCTAAATGAGGATCTAAATTATTAAGACGGGAAGAAACAACTAACGCTATATACGCAAGACAAAAAACTATATGTGCAGCCACAATTGTCCAAATACTCAAAGGAATTGCAAAAGCAGCTAAACAAACTAAAGTAGAAACAGCGATAGCAATATCAGGAATTAATAATGGTAAATAGGATATTCCTTGATATAACTTTTTTCCAGGAAAATTATAACGTGCTAAACCCACAGCCATTAAAGTACCTAAAACAGCAGAAACAGCAACAGCACTGGTGGCAACTAATAAACTGTTTTTCACTGCGGCGAGAATACGCTGATCACTAAATAGTTTCTGATACCATTCTAAAGTAAAGCCTTGCCAAGTTGCACTATAAGGTGACTGATTAAAACTATAAAAAGCTAGTACCAAAATTGGCAAGTACATAAATACAAATACCACAATGGAGAAAATAAACTGCCATGTGATTGGCTTTTTATTACTAGGTTGAGAAATATTCATGTTTATACTTATGTTTTCAGTAGATTGCATCTAAGTAAAGTAAATCAACAGGGGATAATAAATCTATATTCCCAGAGTTTTATAACTCTAAGTCTATAACTGATTATACCTGAAAATGGTGGATGTTAAATTAATGAATTAATGAGTTGAGTATTAGATTATACGATTATTTAACCAATAGTCAAGTTTTTAATTAGATATTATCTAGAGGTTGCTGAAAAAGTCTTTTCGTGGACGTAGGGAATAGGGAATAGGGAATAGGGAATAGTTTCAGCTATTCGTCATTCCGCAATTTTGTGATTTCTTCAACCCAAAATGCACGCTTTTGGGAGTATCCCCCGCAAATAAATATCTTGCACCTATTTTCTGATTTTTCACCTTCTACTCTTAAATTTATTTGGCTTTTGGCTTTATATGCCTGACGGCACGCTACGCGAACAGCAAGTCCTATCTAGATTTATAATCTGACTTTGTGTAAGTTGATATTTGGTAACTCTTGGCAATTTACACACGAAAATAGCTGCAAATGTGGTTTTTAGGTAAATGCTTACTTCTAATTTAAACTAATTAAAGTTATCAACAGAAGCATACACCGGTTATTAATCTCCGCTAATCATTGAGATATTATTGGTAATTAAACTCTCATATTCTATTTTTTACTAGAATTAAATGTTATTTAAGATCATAAACTTAATAATCTTAGGACTTACGAAAAATATCTCTCAAACTCTCTTTACTTCGTGTCCTTTGTTCCTTCGTGGTTCATTCTTTCGTGACTCATGCGTAATACCAATTCTGTATGAAGATGCGCCGAATTATATAGCGAACCGCAAAGGACGCAAAGAA
The DNA here is from genome assembly GCA_004292695.1 of Nostocales cyanobacterium. Taxonomy (GTDB): domain Bacteria; phylum Cyanobacteriota; class Cyanobacteriia; order Cyanobacteriales; family Nostocaceae; genus Okeanomitos. The sequence goes on from RDXV01000006.1 coordinate 13,837, forward strand.
CACAAAGAAAGAGATCAAGAAATTTAGCGCAACCTCATAAAGAAATGGTATAAGTTATAAATCTATATCCAATTAATTATATAAATTCCCTACTCTAGATAGACAAAAAATATTTAATCTAAAACATAAGATTGTGAGGCTAGGAATGACAGTAAATTAACAGTAATAAAGACAAAATACTGATTCTTTTCAGGAGGTTATATGAGAATTGCCCAGGTTGCTCCACTATGGGAGAGAGTACCACCTCCAGCTTATGGGGGAATTGAATTAGTGGTTGGTTTACTAACAGATGAATTAGTCAAAAGAGGACATCAAGTAACATTATTTGCCTCCGGTGATTCTATCACATTAGCTAGGTTACTATCTGTACATCCCCGTGCATTAAGACTAGATGAAACAGTTAAAGAAGCGAGTATTTATGAGTTACTGAATCTCGCCTTAGTTTATGATCAAGCGGAAAATTTTGATATCATTCATTCTCATGTCGGACATACCCCTTTAGCATATACCAACTTAGTAAAAACTCCTACAGTTCACACATTACACGGTATTTTTACACCAGACAACAGAAAGATTTTTAAATATGCCAAAAAACAACCCTATATAAGTATTTCTCATGCCCAGAGAGAACCCGAATTAGGGTTAAATTATGTCGCCACAGTTTATAATGGCATTGATGTTAACAGCTATGAATTTTACCCCCAACCACATAACCCACCTTATTTAGCATTTGTAGGCAGAATATCCCCAGAAAAAGGTACACATTTAGCCATTGAAATTGCTAAAAAAGCAGGTTTACCATTAAAAATTGCAGGTAAGGTAGATAAGGTAGATGTAGAATATTTTGAACAGAAAATTAAACCACAGATTGATAATCAACAAATTGAATATTTAGGTGAAGCAAATCATGTAGAAAAAAATGCGATTATGGGTGCTGCTTATGCAACTTTATTTCCTATTACTTGGCGCGAACCTTTCGGTTTAGTCATGGTAGAATCAATGGCAGCAGGTACACCAGTAATTGCCATGAAAATGGGTTCAACACCAGAGGTAATTAATGATAGTGAAACAGGTTTTTTATGTCATAATACCCAAGAATGTATTCAAGCAATTGACAAGGTAAACAGATTAAATCGTTATGCTTGTCGGCGGTATGTAGAAAGTAACTTTAGTGTTCAACAAATGACCGATAGTTATGAAGCAGTTTATCGGCAGATTTTGACTAATAAATTATCTCAGGACAACGGACATATTCGCACTAATTCAGTTTATTAAATTCGAGAAAAAATCATAATTTTGGTAATTGGTGATTGATGATAAGTAATTTGTGGTTAAATCAAGAAAACAGAAAAATAAGATTTGTCCATATTTCTTGCCTTAGCTACACAATTTCACAGAAAATATCTGTAATTAACATTCATCGTCACCTACCATAAATTAAATTATGACATCTACAATTTCCATCAATGACAGTCAACGTTTACAACTTTCACCATTAGAAGTTCCCAACCGTTTATTACTCGGTCCTGGTCCTTCCAATGCCCATCCTATGGTATTACAAGCCATGAGTACCACACCTTTAGGGCATTTAGATCCGGCATTTTTAGCCCTAATGGATGAAATTCAATCTTTATTACGCTATGTGTGGCAAACAGAAAACCCCCACACCATCGCCGTCAGTGGTACGGGTACAGCAGCGATGGAAGCTACCCTAGCTAATACCGTAGAACCCGGTGATGTGGTATTAATTGGTGTAGCTGGTTATTTTGGTAATCGTTTGGTGGATATGGCGGGAAGATACGGTGCTGATGTCCGTACTATTACCAAACCCTGGGGACAGGTTTTTTCTGTAGATGAAATTAAGACAGCTTTGGAAACCCACAAACCGGCAATTTTAGCCTTAGTTCATGCGGAAACTTCCACCGGCGCACGTCAACCCCTGGAAGATGTGGGGGAACTGTGCCGCAAACATGGAACTTTATTATTAGTAGATACTGTAACCAGTTTGGGCGGTGTTCCCATCTTTTTGGATGAGTGGGGTGTGGACTTAGCCTATAGTTGCAGTCAAAAAGGTCTAGGTTGTTCTCCTGGTGCTTCTCCCTTTACCATGAGTTCTAGGGCGATGGAAAAGTTGCAAAAGCGCGAGACTAAGGTTGCCAACTGGTACTTAGATATGTTGCTGTTAGGAAAATATTGGGGTACTGAGCGCACATATCACCACACAGCACCAATTAATTTATATTATGGTTTGCGGGAAGCGTTGCGTTTAGTTGCAGAGGAAGGTATAGCCAATTGTTGGCAGCGTCATCAAAAAAATGTTGAGTATCTTTGGGCGAGTTTAGAGGAAATTGGCTTAAAAATGCACGTTGCTAAGGAATACCGTTTACCAACTTTAACTACTGTGTGTATTCCTGAAGGTGTGGATGGAAAAGCAGTAGCCAAGCGGTTATTACTGGAACATAACATTGAAGTTGGTGGTGGTTTGGGAGAATTAGCGGGTAAAGTGTGGCGTGTGGGTTTAATGGGTTTTAATAGTCGTCCTGAAAATGTTGATCGGTTAGTGGATGCTTTAAAACAAGTTTTGGGTAAATAGGGAATTTAGAATTTAGAATTTAGAATTTAGAATGGGGGATTAATTGGTAAACATCTTTTCTTCCCCTGCTCCCCCTGCTTCCCCTGCTCCCCCTGCTCCCCCTGCCTCTCCTGCTCCCCCTCTCGCCCTCTTTCTTGACTTTCCATTACTTGACGATCCCAGTATACTGAAGAGAGGGTAGTGTTCAAAAATCAAGATTTATACCAAGAATATGTCTCAACCATTGCCTTCATCAAGTAATTCTCAAAGATCGCCCACAGATGCAGAAAGAGAAGAACAGTTAATGCAAGATGTGACGCTGTTGCTAGAAAATTTAGTAGAACGGGAAGAAGCAACGGTTAAGTTAATCTTAAATTGTCTCTATGATGCTGGGGCAACTAATTTAATTAATGAAAAATTTCCCTCTCCTCCTATAAATAAAAGTCTAAGATTTGTTTCTAAGATGTCTAAACCTGTTGTTAAAATGATTGCTTGGCAGTGGTTTAGGATGAATTGCCCACAATTAATTGCTGATTGGTTACGCACTAAAATTAATTTTCAAACTATAGCAACTCCTCAAGTAGAAACTGCTAAAATAAAAACTGCCCAAATAGAAACTGCTAAAATAGAAACTGCTAAAATAGAAACTGCCCAAGTAGAAATATTGGTAGAAACTCCCCAGTTAAGTTCTCATGCTGTCAAAACATCAGAATATCAGCTTTATGAAGTTAAACAACTTCGTGACCAGATAAAAATGCTCACTGGCGTATTATTCAGTGTCATTATACTTTTAAGTGGTGGTTTTTTGTGGGCTGGTTATAAGTTAGAGAAATCCCACTTAGAAGTAGTAGAACAATTACAAAATCAGGTCAAAACTTTAGAAGCTAGTGTTGATAAATAATTAATAGCTTCTGAAAATGATTAAATAGGGTTTGCAGTTCGCGTAGCGTCATCAGGCATATCAAAGTAAAACCCAGATAAATTCAAGGGTGGAAGGTGGAAAATCAGAAAACAGGTGCAAGATATTGGCGGGGGATAGTTACTAAAAGCGTGAATTTTGGGTTGAGGAAATCACAAAGTTGCGGAATGACAGATAGCTGAAACTACTCCCTATTAATAGCCTCCACGAAAAGACTTTCTCAGCAACCCCTAAAGAAAATTAATGACGATGATTATTCCAGTCAACATCATTATTATTACTAATAATTCTGCGCCAGGTAATTCTCCCTTGGGAAGTATTAATTAAAGTTCTTTCGACAACTTCTGGCAATTTTTCCCATGATAAATCTTCACATTTTAATAAAGCCTTGAGTTGTTCTAAAGCCATGACAGCAGAATGATCTTCTACAAAGTTAATAGGATCATTTACACGTAGCGGATCTCTTTGTACAGCCGCAATTCCTTGACGAACAGATGTGGAAATTTGCTGGTGTAATTCTGTTTTTCCGTAGGTTAATTGTCGTTGCCAACCTCTTTTACTGGTTGCATATAAACTAGGTAAACGATTTAAAGCATAAGCTACTACTTCTGCAACCTTAATATAGTTAGCAACTTTAGAAGGCAATTTGCTAACTTGTTTTTCTACTTCTTCTATGACTAAGCTTTCCATGACATTACAGCAGTTTTTTTGAATTGCTACTCTTTTAGAATCATGGTGAGAAGATTCAGAGGATGAGCGATAATATGACATAAAAAAGGTTTTGGCAGTGACTTGATTTTTGTGTGAAATCAGGTTATACTTCCTGTAAAGTTATTATTGATTTTTAGTTTTGATACATAATTTTTGAAGAAATCTTAATATACACATTTTTAAAATCAAGTGTAAATAGTATTATTACTATTTCTTTGTTGTAATTTTAATTAATCAATTCATAAATTATTTATGTAAATATACAGTAGGAAAAATATAAAGATATAAAAATATAAAGATATAAAAATATAAGGTTACATAGGGTTTGCAGTTCGCGTAGCGTGCCGTTAGGCATAAAATTCTTGTGTTGAAGTTCTTAATAGGGAATAGGGAATAGTTTTAACTATCTGTCATTCCCGAACTTTTGGATTTATTAGCTCCAAAATGCACAGTTTTTCCTGTCTAACTTGCAAAAATATTGTACTTTGTTTCCTCTTTTTCAGCCTTAAATCTTTGGAGTTATGTTTTGGAGTTATGTTTTGGAGTTATGTTTTTAATTCACAGGTAGCAAGTTATAATAATCACCTTACTACCTGTTAACATACTACATTGTAACTATTTTTACCCTTTTCCCAGAGATATATCACAATTTCTGACCTGTATAAATTGAGCGCACCTCACCGTTACGACGAATAATTGCTTCACCATTACTAACCTCAACTAAAGTCCAACCTGTAGCGCCAATATTTTCGCCCAGGTTAATTCGACGGGTGACACCATCAATTTTAAATAAAGCTGCTGATTTTTGTCCTAACTCCATCAACCCTTCTAGTTTAGCTGTGTAAGCAGGTAAATAAATGTCCTGAGTTGTACTGGGTGCTGATGTGGGCTGTGGTGCAGGTACGGGTGGAGTGGGTAATTTTGGCGGTGCAATTGTTGGTAATTTGGCAACTGTAGGTGGTTTGACTGGGGTGGGTTTGGTGGCTGGGGGTTTGGTTACTGGAGGTTTGGTTTGGGTATTTTCATTCACAAATTCAGGGGGAGATATTTGGGTGGAGGAGTTGGCAACTTCTGGTAGTGACCTGACAGCGGGGGGAGACTGATACACGGGTACATAGATTCTTTCCACTACATTTGTTCCCCGACTGGGAACAGGTGGAGTGTTATTTGCGGATACTGGAGGTGTTAGTGTTCCTACAGATGGGTTACTAGGTAAAGGTAGGGAACTGGTGAGGTTATTGTTGAGATTATTTAATCTTGATGAAGTGTCTGGTTGTGGGTTTTTTGCCTCTTGTTGATCAATGACTGCTAAGGCTTCCAGCATATAGTTAACTAATTCTGCCCGTGGATCTGGTTCTGTTACCGCTGTTGGCTGAAGTTGATTTGTCTGGGTATTGATAGTTAAACCTTGGATGATACCTGACTCTGTTAAGTAGGCTGTGCCAATTACTGCCATACTTACGGTTGATCCGAGTATGAGCAAGTTGCTAAAGGCACTACTTTGTTTCTGTTTCCTTTTCCTAAGTGCGGTTACAGATGGGCGATTGAATACCAGTGTATTTGTTGGTTGCTGGTTGGGAATTGGTGCAAGGGTGGTTACTGAACGGTTAATGGTTTGTGGTAGTACCACTTCGTGCATTTTCACCGCTACTGCTTGCTGATGTGTATATTCTGTTCTGAAAGTTTTGGCAGGATGTTTGCTACTGGTGTCAAGAATGTTATCAATATCACTAAAGAGATCATCTATCAAGCCTTCTGCGTAAGCTTCTATAGATACAGTTTCATCAGGTACTAAGTCCTCTATGGCTTCGGAAATAGTTAGATGGGTGGTGGCTTCTGGTATCATAGACATTTTATTTATAGCTGCTAAGACGGAAATGGAAAATCCATGATGGTGGTGAAATCAGGTCTTTAATTACACTGTCAGTCACTCATTCCCAAGGAAATAAATGACTCAAACAATGGTATTAAATTCTACTGTGATTTTGAAGTAATTCAGAATTTAACTTCAAAAATCTATGTAATCTATCTGACTGATCCCCTAGCCTATACTATACCGATCATGAAGAAGTTTTTGTATCCGCTAATAGGGAAAACTCTGGCTGATCCTTGTGTTTACGGATTTCTAAATAAATTAGTAGGGCGTTGACATCGGCTGGGTTAACGCCTCCTATCCTTGCTGCTTGCCCAATTGTTAGGGGTTTTACTTTTCCTAGTTTCTCTCTGGCTTCTTTTGATAATGTATCAATTGCTGCATAATCTAAATCTGCTGGTAGGGGGCGGTTTGCTTGACGGGCGATTTGTTCAATTTGATTTTGCTGTCTGGCTAGGTATCCAGAGTATTTAATATCAATTTCTGCGCCTTCTCTTTCCGCTTGGTTGAGGGTGATATTACCTAAGCCGTATTTATCTAAATCAACATAGTGTATGCCTGGACGACGTAACCAGTCAGCGAGGGTGATTGAACCTTTGATTGCTTGCTGGGTGTCTTTGGCGATCGCCTTGCCAACATCATCATGTTCTTTAATTCTGGTAGTATGCAGACGTTCTTTTTCCGCTGCGATTTGTTCTTGTTTACGAGTAAATAAATCCCAACGTCTATCATCAATTAAACCAATTTCTCGCCCTAACGGTGTCATCCGTTGATCGGCATTATCGGAACGTAGCAATAAACGATACTCTGATCTACTCGTAAGCATACGGTAAGGTTCACGTAAATCCTTGGTACACAAATCATCAACCAAAGTCCCGATGTAACTTTGCTCACGGGGGAAAATAATCATTTCCTGACCCCGGACAAACCGCGCCGCATTTACACCCGCAACTAAACCCTGGGCTGCTGCTTCTTCATAACCGGTTGTACCGTTAATTTGTCCCGCACAAAACAACCCTTCAACTTTCTTAGTCATCAATGAGGGATAACACTGGGTTGCGGGTAAATAATCGTACTCTACTGCATAGGCAGGACGCAACATAAAGCAGTTTTCTAAACCGGGAAGACTCCGCAACATCAGCAATTGCAGATTTTCGGGTAAACCAGTGGAAAAACCTTGAATGTATAATTCTGGTATATCCCGTCCTTCTGGTTCAATGAAGATTTGATGACTTTCTTTATCTGCAAAGCGGACTATTTTATCTTCAATACTCGGACAATAACGAGGTCCTTTGGCATCAACCCAACCACCATAAACAGGGGATAGGTGCAAGTTTTCTTGTATTAATCTGTGAGTTTCTTTAGTGGTTCTTGTCATGTGACAGGGAATTTGTTCCCGTTCTACCCACGCTTGGGGGTCAAAACTAAACCAGCGTACTTCCTCATCTCCTGGTTGCAGTTCCATTTTTGAGTAGTCAACAGACCGCTTATCTACCCTTGCAGGAGTACCAGTTTTTAATCTGCCGGTTTCAAAACCCAAGCGGTTGAGGGTTTCCGTTAAACCGACGGCCGCAAACTCTCCCGCACGGCCAGCTTCCATAGACTTGTTACCTACCCAAATTCTCCCACCTAAAAACGTACCAGTGGTTAAAATTACGGCTTTACATTCAAAAGCAACACCAAAATAAGTTTCTACACCGATAATTTCATCATTTTTTCCTAAGACTAAATCTGTCACCATGCCTTCACGAATTGTCAAATTTTCTTGATTTTCGACAATTCCTTTCATGACTGCTGCATATTCGCGCTTATCTGTTTGCGCCCGTAATGCCCAAACTGCTGGACCTCTGGAAGAGTTGAGGATACGTTTTTGTAAATAGGTGCGGTCTGCCATTTTTCCAATTTCCCCACCTAAAGCGTCTACTTCGTGGGTTAATTGGGACTTAGCGGGTCCACCGACTGCGGGGTTACAAGGTTGCCAAGCGATTTTATCGAGGTTAAGGGTTAACAGCAGAGTCCGACAACCGAGGCGAGCAGTAGCTAAAGCTGCTTCACAACCGGAGTGACCTGCACCCACTACGATCACATCATAAGCGTCTTGGAATTCTACAGTATTTGGCATGATCATGAGTAATTAAAAATTAAAAATTAAAAGTTAAAAAGGTCGTTACTGTTAGGTATTTTAGCGTATATTTTGGTTAATTGTCAGAATCAGGATGTCCAGGATTTCAGGATTTCCAGGATGTTGAATATTTTTGATTGATTACAAAGGATTTCTCTCCATAAAATTTTTGATTTTTCTATTCAAGTTTCTTTCGGCTTCACGCTTCATTATTAGTGCTTCATATTTAGCATCTTGAATCAATTTATCATTTTCCTCTTTATGTTTTGATTGTCTGAAAGCTTTATAACGTGCTTTCTGTTCAGATGCCCTTCTCTGATTTTCAAAAAATGTGACTTCAATATTAAATTTATCTCTACATATAGTTTCAATTTTTTCTGTCAGAATCGTATATATTGCTATAAACAAGAAAGGTGATAAACACATAACAATTAAAAATATAAGTGCATTGAGTAAAGAAGAAGTAGCAATAGCAATCTGAAAGGCAATCTGCAAAACTACTATTATCATGACGATGAAAAACAAACAGCCTATCCACCAGTTATCATCAACAACCGTATTTCCTCTTCTTTTGACTTCTGCTTCTGCATTAATAATAAGTTGATCAGCCCTTTTTTCTATCTCTGGTATTTCTTCTAAATAGCTACCTATTTCAGATACAAAATTATTCATAAATGAACGATGGCTTTGTTTAGCTAAATTGAGTTTTACACCTGTACAATCTTGGATTAACCCCAGAAGTTTATATAAATCTTGAGCTTTCCAGGATGTGCCACAGTCTAAACAAGCGTTAGCATTTCTATCTTCACCTGTAACAGCACCAACCGCAGCACCAACAACCCCAAACAAAGCATACCCAGCTATAGCACGTCCCCAGTTTACATCGGTTTCTTGTTTAATTTGAATGTGGTTAGAACCACAGTTAGGACAGTTAGCCATCTTTTATTTCCTTTATACTGCTATACTTACAGTATTATGACATTTTTAACCTCTTATGTAAGTGTGTTGTTAAAATTTTGGTACATTCAAGCAATTAACCGTCTGAATCAGGATGTCCGGGATTTAAGAATTTATAGGATGTAGTTCTGGAATGTTAATATAAAATCAGATAACATTAGATAATATCTTTTATATCTACAACCAACTGAAATCATGAAAATTAATCAACTAAGCTACTATGACTCTAATCAAAAATGGCAGTTTGAAAATATCAATTTTTCTGACTTCAATCTTTTAGTAGGTGTTTCCGGTGTTGGTAAATCTAAAATCATCAACGCTATAATAAATTTACATAAAATAGCCGAGGGCAATTCTTTAAATGGTGTAAAGTGGGATTTAAAATTTACATTAGACTGTAGTAATTATCGCTGGCTAGGAGAATTTGAAAATAGTCAAACAATAGATATTTTATCACCTGGTAAAATTGGGTTTAAAATAATTAGTGAATACCTTTATAAAGAAGATGTAGCAATTATAGAAAGAAATAAAGATGAAATTAAGTTTAATGGTAATTTAATTCCAAAAATTTCACCTCTTCAAAGTGTAATTAGTATTTTATATACAGAAGAAGCAATATCACCTTTTTATAAGGGTATGTTGCAAATATCTAAACATGATTCAGCAGGTATTATGCAAATATTTAAATATGATTTAGAAGGCGATTTCTTGGCATCTAAGAATTTGTATAATTCCATCATTACTGGAATTATTAAATTAACTAATCAACAAGTAAATGATAAACGCAACGAAGAAGATTTTAACATTTTGCTTAACCTTATAGGAACAAATATTATTCCAATTGGTTACAAAATAATTTTCGTTTATGATAAATACCCAAAATTGTTTCAAACCATCAAAGAATCTTTTATAAAGATATTTGAACAAGTAGAAGATATCAGAATAGAAGAAAGTAACTATAATTTAATTAATCCAGCAGCTTACAATTTAGTTGATAGCGCAATATTAGAAAAAGATAATAACCTAAATCTTGAACAAGAAACATTTATCATTAGCATAAAAGAAAAAGGTGTTGATGAATGGATAAAACAAAGTGAGATATCATCAGGAATGCTGAAAACATTTATGTTAATTAGTGAAATGTATTTATCTGCTGAAGGAACAGTAATTTTAATTGATGAATTTGAAAACAGCTTAGGTGTTAACTGTATTGATATTATCAGCGATTTACTTTTAGAAAATAGAAACTTGCAATTTATCATTACCAGTCACCATCCCTACATCATCAATAATATTGGGATGGAACATTGGAAAATAATCACCCGTAAAGGTGGGGTAGTAACTGCTAGAGATGCGAAAGATTTAAACTTAGGAAAATCTAGACATCAAGCATTTATGCAATTAATGAATCTTGAGGAATATAGAGAAGGAATTACAGCATAATGAACCTTTATTTTCTTGTAGAAGGAAAAAGAACAGAAAACAAAGTTTATCCAGCTTGGTTAAAACATCTTTTACCAGAACTACAACAAGTTAAAAATTTCGATGAAGTAGATAAGAATAATTTTTATTTGTTCAGTGCTAATGGTTATCCTTCCATAATTTATGATCATCTTCCTAATGCTATTGCAGATATTCAAGAGAATGGTAAATATAACTATCTTGTGCTTTGTTTAGATGCTGAAGAAAATACAGTTAGTGAAATTAAACAAGAAATTTATGATTTTATAGAAACAGAAAAACCAGAAATGGGAAATGTAGAACTGGTAATTATTATCCAAAATCGTTGTTTAGAAACTTGGTTTTTAGGAAATCGCAAAATATACACTAGAAACCCACAGGATAAACCCTTATTAGAATACACTCGTTATTACGATGTTTCTAGAGATTGTCCTGAATTGATGGGACAATATGAAAATTTTAACACTCATGCTCAATTTCATGAAGCTTATTTAAAAGAACTATTTCGAGCTAAAAATATTAATTATTCTAAAAGAAGTCCTGGAGATGTAGTTAAGCAATTTTATTTACAACAACTAATAGATAGAGTAACTTATGAAGATACCCACCTTCCTACATTCCAGACTTTTATAGAATTTTGTAGTGTGATTAGGTCAAATTTGTAATATTTAATAAAATCAACCAATAAATCCTGATTTATTTAATATGTGTTGAACATAGTTTTGATATAGAATCAAATCACAATTATCAAAAAGATGTTTTGTCAACAATGAAAATAAAACCTCAACTTAAAAAACAGATCATTAATATTGCCCTAATTAGTTTTATAGTCTTTATTTTTACAGTATCCATTAGCATTTATATAAAAAGTCGCCAACCCTCACCTAATTCTATAATTATTAAAAGAGATACCAAGATTTCTGTAAATGAAAACTTTATTCCTAATCAAGAATTAAATGAGGAACAACGGTTTTTAGATATTATTAATTATCAATTAAAAAATATTCCCGCAAATGACACCTATGAATATATTTTACTCAGAGCTTACGGAACGATATTTATAAATCAGAACCCAGAAATTAAATTACCACCAAAAGTTATTCTTGACAACGAAGAAGAAACAGTAAAATTTCAGGACAATTTACAGTTAACCTTGGTAGAAGGTACAGCAGAATGTTACTTACAAAAAGCAGCAGCAGAGGCTTTTAACAAAGCTAGAAGTATCATAGATATACCATTAAAATCTGGATATTCTGGTGACTGTACCCGTAGTTATGCAACCACATTAAGATTTTGGCAAAAATACACTAATAGTAGTACCTTAGAACAAGTCAAACAAGGTAAAGAAACAAACATTTTAAGTTTAGTTGCACCACCGGGAACTTCTCAACATTTATGGGGTTTAGCACTAGATTTAAGGGTATCAAATCAAGAACAAAGACAAGCATTAAATGAAAATGGATGGTTTCAAACAGTTGTCAAAGATACACCACATTGGACATATTTGGGATGGGATGAACAGAGTTTAATTAAATTTGGATTGAAGAACAAAATAGTACAAGGTATTACCTATTGGGTGACACCAATTTAATAATTTTTAATACTTAAAATAAAAATATAGCAGTAATTTTAACTATACATCTATATAATAAAATTCTGCATTTTTAGAGACATCATCAATTTTTTGTAAATAGTCTTGGATCACATATTTAATTTTATCTAACGCTTCTTGTTCAGTATTACCTACAGTCCAACAACCAGGTAAAGCAGGACACCAAATAGCGTATACCTGATCTATTTTGTTGAGCTTAACTTGATATCGCATATCTCAATTTTTGCTAGTAGATGTAATTCTATATTATTTTTTAAGATTAAAAGGAATCCCTTGATACTGCAAGAGGTCATACTTTTAATAAATCCATATATAAATTAAATTCAACATTTTGTTATATACATCTCAAAAACCTCTTTATCTGTGTTCTCTGTGACTCTGTGGTTAGTTATTCCATAAAATCCTAAAATATTACTACAATAAAATAATTACATACCTAAAATTGGGAGTTTTTACAGTGGGATTATTTGATGATTTTAGTCGTTTTTTAGAAGATCGTTTAGAGGAATTCTTACGTAAAAATCCTCATTTAGAATTAGAAATGTTACTAGAACAGCTACGGGAGCAAGAGGAGGATACAATGAAATTGATTGCAGATTTGCAAGTACAGGAAAAGCGCTCCCAAGATGATATACTAGCCACAGCCCAAGAAATACAACGTTGGCATATTCGCATTCAAAAAGCTAAAGATGCGGGGAGATATGACTTAGTTGAACCTGCACAAGCTAGGGAAGATGCACTTTTAAGGGAAGGTAATCAAAAATGGGGACAAATGCAAGGTTTAAAAGATCGTATTAACCAGTCTCAAGAACTATTAACTAAAATACAACAACGTCGTCAAGAAGTGCAAGCAAAAGCGACAGAAGCACAAAAAGCAAGGGAAAAATCTCAAACTCAGCAACGTTTACAAACTGATAATTGGAAAAGTTCATCTAGTAGTTATTACGGTAAATTTGATGAATTAGAAGAACAATTTCGCAGTTTAGAAACCCAGGAAGAACTAGAACAGATGAAGCGAAATATGGGCAAATAATCATAAATAGGAAATAAGAAATAGAAAACTAAAATCATAGATCCTTGACTTTCTGTAAGAAGTTGAGGATCTATTTATTAACTGTTATTTAATTCACAAACTTAATTTTAAAGGAATGATAAATTCAATTTATTGACAGATTAACACTTACCCTGCTGATAGCTAATTGGGGCATAATTAAGTAATGGAAAATAGTATATTAGTAGATATAGTAGCGACGCTACAAAGGTTATTTGTTGGTTACATTCCTGCTGCTGCTTTGGGTGTTTTTATTGGTTTTGTAATTGGTATCAATGGTATAGTTTATCAATTATTTAGTCGTTTGTTTCAAATTCCTAATAGTATTCCTTCCATTGCTTTTTTACCCATTGCGCTAATTTTATTTAAAGAAAATGAAACTGCGGCTATTTTTGTAATTTTTATTGGTGTTCTTTGGGAAATAATTGTGGAAACTGCCACAGGTATCAGGAGATTTAAACAACAAGATAATAACTTTAGTGTTGCTATTTATTCTATTTTTAAAGCGTTAAGGTTAGGGATGTGGATAGCTTGGTTTACGGTAATTGCAACGGAAATGTTAGCTGGTACAAAGGGGTTAGGTTTTTTGGTTTGGAATGGTTATAAAGCTAATAATTTTCAATATATTATTGATGCGATGTTATATATTGCTATTATTGGTGTTTTTCTAGATCAATTAATAGATTTAGTAGGCTATATTCTCACTCAAGTAGCAAAAAGTGAGAGATAACAGTTAACAGTTGAAGAAGGGAACAGGGAAGAATTAAACAACTGTCAACTGTCAACTATCAACTATTTTCTAGGAATTGTACTTTTCCATCTTAGGGTTTGTTGGGCAGAACGTCCACCTAAAGAACGTATTGCTGTGACTTCAATTTCTACATTTGTACCTGAACTTAAAGCGGTGCTTGGTATTTTTAATTTTCCTAAATCTAGGGTAAAGCGGTTATAATTACGAGTTACTAATGAATCTGGTATTTCACCTTCATAGAAGGTTTGATAACCGAATCCTCCTGAAAAGTTATCCTCACCTCTATATTTGACTTTAAATCTGGTATTAATTAAATCTGATCTACCAGCTAAATCAACTATTTTTAAGTTCAAATTTTGCCCTGATCCGGTAAATTCTGCTACTGATAATTTTGTGACTTCTTCTTGAGGAATTGCATAATTTACGGTATATGTTGTTAATTGATTTTGCAGTTGTGCGTTACCATCAACCCAGATATTTTCAGGAAAATTAATAGCAATTTGGCTATCATCATTTAAAGTGAGAGTAACATCTTGATCAGCAAAGTTATTAATGGGTTGTTTTTCTTGCCAATTTAATTTAAAAGTTCCTTCCAATCGCCGATCAAATTCTCGATATTGATCAGTTATGATAGAACCTGGTGCAAGTAAAGCTGTTGCACCTTGACGGATATTCCATTTATTTTTAGAGAGGTTAATTTCTTGGGTTGCTAATTGGGAAATTTTAGTTGTAAGTGTGGGGTTATCATTTCTCAATGGTTCTTGACTATTAATAATGCTTAAAGTCCCTAAATTTCCGCGTTTTCCATCACTTCCATCTCGTCCATTTCTACCATCTCTGCCATCATAACAACGATAAACTTTTTTAGTACATTTATAATCAGGTTTACCACGTGTTCCTGTGCAGGTTTCCTCTTCCCAGCGGGAACGACGACAGTTGCAACCTCTTGTTCCTTGACCGCTACGGCCACCACGGCCACCTTCTCCACCTGTTGCACGGACAAATATTTTTTGTAAGTCTGCGATGTTGTTGTAGTAGACGGTGAGAGAACCGCCGTTTCCTCCGTCTCCTCCTTTTCCTCCGTCTCCTCCGTTTCCACCGTCAGCAGCGCGAATATCGGAGCGAGAATTGTCTCTTTCTCTTCTTCCACATCGAGGACTAAAAGCGTTTTCTCCGTCTTCTCCATCTTCGCCATTTGTGCCGGAGAGGTCAAGGTTTACGGGTGAACCGTTTGCGGTGATGGTTTGGTTTTGTCCACTGCGTCCGTCTCTTCCTGCACGGCCATCACTACCATCTTGATCATCATATCTGCGGTCTTGATCATTTCGGTTAGCTATTTTATAGTTTATTTGGGCTGTGTTTGGTTCGCATATTTCTACAGCATTTGCAGGTAAAGTATTGGCAGTATTTATTAAAAAAAAAGTTACTACTAAAGGTATTTGTTTGATGATACTTTTTAGCATGATTATGTAATATCTATGGCAATGTTTTTATATTGTTAGCGTAAAATTGCTGACGTGATTTTTTCGGGTTTTGTTCCTGCCTTGATGGTGAAGATAAATCAACTTTAATAAACAATTTATAATTACAATTTCTAATTACCAATTACCAATTACCAATTACCCATTACCAATTATCCATTAAAGGAAGATGTTGAATCCAAGGATTCATATTTTCTAATTGTGCTGCTAAACTAATTAAGGTAAATTCGGCGGCGGGTTTACCAATTAATTGTACACTGATGGGTAATCCTTTGTTGTCAAATCCTACGGGTATGGCGATCGCAGGTAAACCAGTGGCGTTAGCGATGGGACAAGGTGCAACCCAATGTACAATACTTTCAAATATTTCCTCTGGGCTTAAATTTGACCATTGACCAACTCGAATGGGTGAGTGTAGATAAACTGGTAAAACTAGAATATCAAAATGATTAAAAAAGGCGATTATTTGCCGAGAAAATACTTGCATTTTTCCTAATGCTTGCAAATATTCACCTGCCGTTCCTGTTCTTGATAATAACCAACGGTTTAAGGGTTGTAGTGCTTCGGGGGGTAGTCCTGATGTGGCTACTGCTGACTGCCAAACTATTTTAAATGGTTCTACTAAATTGCTGATATCGGGACATTTTTCTTCTATGTGATGTCCCATTTCTGCTAATAGTTTAACGGTTTTTTCTACGCCAGTTTTACAGTTTTCATCTGCTGATCCAAAGGGTTCTATTTTGGTGCTAAATGCTATTTTTAAGTTAGATATTTTGGTTTGGGTTGCAGCTAAAAATGATGGTTGTGGTGGTTCTAACCAATAGGGATCACCGGGAAAATAACCAGACATTATATCTAACATGGCCGCTGCATCGCTGACGGTTCTGGCTAGGGGTCCATCGGTGGCTATTCCTCCTAGTTTTTCACCGACTGGGGCGCAGGTAATTCTACCTCTGGCGGGTTTGATACCGACGATACCACAACAGGCCGCAGGTCCACGAACTGAACCACCGCCGTCTGAACCTTGGGCGATCGCACATAAACCGGCTGCAACGGAGGATGCTGCACCACCGCTAGAACCACCGGGTGTATATTCTAAGTTCCAAGGGTTTCTAGCTGGGGGAAATCCCGTAGGTTCTGTGTATGGATAAGAACCAAGTTCACAGGTGGCTGTTTTCCCTAAGATGGTAAAACCGGCTTGTTTAATTTTCATCACTACTCCTGAGTCGTATTCAGGAATGTTATTGATCAAGGCTGGGTTGCCGTAGGTACAAGGGATACCGGCAACGGGTGTTAAGTCTTTGATGGAGATGGGAACACCGAAAAATGGCGGTATTTCAGTGGTGGTAGTAAGAAGTTCGGTTTTGGCTTTTGCATCGGCGATCGCCAAATCTGCTGTCACGGTAAAATAACTACCTAATTGGGGATTAAAACGAGAAATCCGTTCTAAATAGACTTCTACCAATTCTAAAGGTGAAATTTCCCGATTTTTAATTAATTTTGCTAATTCTAAGGCTGGTTTAAAAGCTAAGTCAGTCATTTTTCAAGAAGTAAGAAATAGGGAACAGGGAATAAAAGGAAGTATAAAAAACTTCCTCAACTCCTTTATACTAAAGACCGATCAGTTAAAATTTCATAACCGTTGTCTGTGACTAAAACCGTATGTTCAAACTGAGCAGATAGGGCGTTATCCACTGTCACCGCTGTCCATCGATCCGATAAAATACGGGTATTCTTTGAACCTGCATTTAAAATGGGTTCAATGGCTAAAGTCATCCCAGCCCTTAATTTGACGTTGGGAATTTCCCTAGTTCTATAGTTAAATACCGCTGGTTCTTCGTGTAAATTTCTACCTACACCGTGACCTGTAAACTGTTCAACTACACTAAATTTATTCGCTTTCACATGATCTTCAATAGCACCAGCGATATCTGTTAAATGAGCGCCGGCTTTTACCTGTTCAATACCTTTAAATAAAGCCTCTTCTGCGACACGAATTAATCTGGCTGCTTCTGGGGTGACTTCGCCGACGGCAATTGTGATACAAGAATCTCCGTGAAAACCGTTGTAATAAGCCCCGGTATCAACCTTTAACACATCTCCAGCGCGGATAACTTTTTTACGGTTGGGAATACCATGTACAACTTCATTATTAATACTGGCACAAATTGAACCTGTAAAACCGTGATATCCCTTAAAACTGGGTGTAGCGTCCATTTCCCGGATACGCTTCTCCGCGTGTGCGTCTAAGTCAGCGGTAGTCATTCCCGGTTCAACTAACTGAGAAATTTCTTTGAGAACTGTAGCCACAATCTTACCTGATTGTCGCATAATCTCGATTTCGCGGGCAGACTTAATTTCAATACCTCGGCGTTTTCGCGGTGCTGCTGGTTTAGGTTGAACTGGTTGAGCAAGTAAGTTACTGAAAATGTTCATCATCAATTTTAGTAGTTTGTGCTTTTTTGCGGCTCAGATGTACAGTTGTTGAGTCTATTGAGAAAAATATTCTACATTTACGTTAACGTATTTTGTGCTGTTAGAGAAACATAGATATTAGTGTTCTGGCAATTATTCATGTTTGCATAACACGCTTTAAATAGTATCTGGATCAACACCTAATTCCCTGAGTTTAGCTGCTAAACGTTCAGATTTTTGTTTTTCCTGTTGGGCAAATTCTTCAGGGGTGAGAATAATTAAACCATCTTGGGTAAAATAACGTAATTGGTTGTAATGAATACCCAGATATAAATTTAATTGTTGACTCCATAACCAACCTTGATTATTTTTTTCTAGGGGTTGATAAATTCCCCCCACCAAAATAAACCCAGTTAACTCTAAGTTACTGGGATCAAAACAAAAATATTCAGGAGTACGGAAGGTATTTTGATAAATGTCTTTTTTAAATTCCTGATCAATAACATCCTTTTCACCTGTGAGTAGTTCAATAATAATATGTGGATAAATACCATCCTCTTGCCAAACTACCCAACTTTGGCGCGGTTTACGTTCCACATTGCGAACTACAAAAAAATCAGGAGGTGATAATTCTGCGGGTTTGGGTTGACGGTCGCTGTAGTGAATAGTTAAATTAGCAGCAGCATAAAAATCATTCCTATTACTCCACCATAATTCTAAGCATTGAATTAGTAAAATGATTTGTTGTAAATTGGAAACCTTCTCTATTTTTGGCTGTTCATTCTGAACTTGTTTTTCAGGAAAAATTATCTCCCTGGGTAATTCAAAATCTAAAGGTGTTTCTGTAGGAACAGATTTGTTTTTTTTGTTGTCAAAATCTTCGTATATAGTCATATTAACAAAGTGAATGGTAATAAAGACAAGGAAAATAAAGATAATTTACAAATGTTATACCCTGAATTTACAATTAAGTCTAGGCGTAGTATTGAGCCATAAACTTATCAGTAATAGTCCACAAATGATCATCTAATTTAGTTAATACCCATTCCGCTATCTCTTCAGGTACACCACCATAAAAAGGTTCAGCTATTGCACCAGCAATACAGGCAATTGTATCACTATCTCCACCTAAAGAAACAGCATTGCGAATTGCATCTTCAAAATCTGTTGACTCTAAAAATGCAATAATAGCTTGAGGTACAGAACCAGAACAGGAAAAATCTAATTTATAATTCGGTCTAATTTGATTTAAGGTTTGCTCTAGGTTGTAGTTAAAAGTTTTCTGTATATAAGTTTTGATGGTGTTTTTATCATAACCTGTACGGGCTAGAAAAATTGCAGCGGCAGTAGCTTGTGCGCCTTTGATAGCTTCTGGGTGGTTGTGGGTAACTTCAGCACTACGTTTAGCTTCTTCTAGGACAATGTTAAGATTATCAAAAGCTGAAGCTACGGGGCTAACTCTCATTGCTGCACCATTACCATCACTTGTGTATGGTGTGATTCTACTAGAAGTTGCCCATTCTTTAAAATCTGAATCATAACCAATGTGAGAATATTCACTATAATAGGATTTGAATTGTTGAATATACTGAAATTGATCAATATATTTTGTTTTATCAGGAAATTCATCAGCATTGAGGATAACTTCTGCTACTGCTAAAGTAAGTATTGTATCATCTGTAAAATGACACCTATCGTCAAATAGGGAAAAATCCTTAGTTTTGATATTGTCAAACTCGTAAATTGAGCCAATCATATCACCTGCGATCGCACCTAACATAATTTTTCCACCCTTTTGATATTAAAGTTTTGTTGATGCACTAGAATTAGAATTTTATCGTTGTCTACATTTTTTACATGATGTTGACTTTGTTTACGTAAAACATTAATTAGCAAAATATTACTTTTTATATCATTGGTTTGTAAATTACTCATGGTTAATATGATTGGTAATATTTTGACAATATCAAATTGTAGCAGACAATAATACCACATTTTATGTAATTTGTAGCAATTTTGAACTTTATTTAATTATTAATCAGTAATAATACTGTTTTGCGAAACCAGTTAATAAATCAGTTTTTATACCTTGTTTACCAATAATCTGCGGTATATGGGTTATCGCAAAGTTTCAGTTGTATAGAAAAAATCAATGATTGAATTAATCATATAATTTAATTATTGATTATTGTTTTCTTAGGTAACTTATACCATTTAATGCCCACAGCGTATCTAAATTAAAAATTAAACAACTACAGAACCAGGAATTTCTATTACCGGTGGTTCTCCCCAAGTTTCAATTTGATTAAATGTATGTTTTGTTAAAGGATAAAATCTAATACTATCTTCTTGAGAATTAACTTGTTTTTTGAGTCGTTTTTTTAATTCTTTATATTTATCTTGATTTAATAAACATTCAAACACAGAATATTGTACCCTTTGTCCATATCCTTCCAATATATCTGAGATTTTCTTACGTCTTTGATCACAGGGAATATCATAAACAATAACGTAAAGTAGCATTGTAGAGTAACATTAACGAATAAGATAGGGTTGATAGGTTTTTGTGGGTTGATAAACAAAGTCTTTAAAATTTTTAATTTGCTGAGTAATTAAATCCCATCTTGGTTGTTTTTCTTCCTCTTGGTTTTGTACTTCTTCTAATCTTTGCAGGAAGTATTTAATATATTTAGTTCTCCCACTACTATTCAAATAACAACCACTATTATAATATTCAAAATCTTCATTTATATTCATGACTTTAGTATTTATTAACCACAATACCAAAGAGTCAATTATAGGGGTTCTAAACTCTTCAATTAAGTCAGATGCTAAAGCTGCGTGACGTTCTGTTCCTTGGTGTAAACAAGCGTAATAGGGATCTAAACCTTGCAGTTCAATTAATGTTAAAATATGATTCCACAGAATTTGATAACCAAAACTCAACATAGCATTTACAGAGTTTCCCGGAGGACGACGACTACGGGCTAAAAATACAAAATTAGGGTTATTTAAACATTCTCCAAAAGCTGCAAAATATTGAGCCGCACCTGCACCTTCTAAACCCATTAATCTTTCTATATTTTCTGATTCTTGGGCTTTTTGAATTAATACTGCTAAACTTTTAATTGCCATTTCTGTAGTTGTGGATGGGTTGCGTCGTTGTTGACGTTGGAGAAAAGTTCGGCTATTTTTTAGTTTACCTATAACTATGTTTTGAGCAACTATTAATTTATCGGTTGTGGTTAATAATTGTTGATAGCGTGAGAGTTGACGATAACCTCTTTCTATGGGCATTAATCGTCCATAACAATAGCCCATTCTCGATAAATAAGCAATGGGAATATCTCGCCATAAACAGCTACGAATAGCTTGGGTGGTAATTTGTGATTTCCCGAAAATTAATATCTGTTCGATGAGTGGTAGTTGTACTTCCGCTTGAATATTTTCCCCTTGTTTGACTATTAATGTTTCTGCTTTCAGGGAGATATAGCAACCTTGACGGGATACATAAAGTGTTCGCATATTAGGAGATGGGTGATAGTTGAGATTCAGATCCCCGACTTCTTTTTTAAGACTTTCTATAAGATAATTAATTGATAGTAGAAGTCGGTGATCTTGTTTTGAATAGCTATCAATAAGTAATTACGAGTTAATTTTTTAAACTATTTGTGTTTGATTTTTTAATGATGATTTTTTTGTGAAGAATTGATAATTGTTGATTGATTATTGATGATTTCTGCTATCATGGTTTTGATTTGTGTAGGTTGTAAAAAACGAACTATACTATCTCCAGCAGCAGCATTTATAAAACTCACTAAGGTAACTAAAAGTGTGTTGATAATTACGGCTGTTAATCCTAATGGGGCAATTAATAAAATTATTAGTGTAATTGCACCGTTGCAAATAGCAACTCCTAAGTTTCTGACTAATGCTGCACGATTGGAAATGTACATATTTTTAATGTGTGTTGTTGATGTTTTTTAGGTTAGTTCCTAGAATATGGTTTATGCAAGGGGTTTTATGCGAATGACGAATTTTTTTGTTACTAACGGTTTTTTGCGGCCGGGTAGGGGAGGAGGTGCAAATGTTGATTCTGTCGTTGACCCGGCCGATCTCTTGCTGGATAAGGGTTTTGAGGATTTTGTCTGGGAGTTTATGGCGCTGGTTGACTCGGTTTTCAGACCCGGCCGAAAATGGCATCTAGACATTAGGCTGGGTAAGGGTTTAGAATAGGGGCTACCGCTTCCCTTACGGGAAGTGGAATTAATGGAAACAAGAAGGAGGCTTGGAAATACCAGGACTCATTTCCGTACCGCTTCCCTTACGGGAAGTGGAATTAATGGAAACTAAAATTACTGATTTATATCATCAGTATTTTGTAACTAGACCGCTTCCCTTACGGGAAGTGGAATTAATGGAAACGATAAATCCCATAATGCGTGGGCAACCTCATGAGCAAACCGCTTCCCTTACGGGAAGTGGAATTAATGGAAACGTTCAAGGTGTACTTTTGCAATAAAGCTTCTTTCAACCGCTTCCCTTACGGGAAGTGGAATTAATGGAAACAGCATTATAAAACCTTGTTGAGTTACTTGAACTTGACCGCTTCCCTTACGGGAAGTGGAATTAATGGAAACCTCGACAATTAATTCAATGGTGCGATCACTCTCGTACCGCTTCCCTTACGGGAAGTGGAATTAATGGAAACCTGACCTATTTTATCTCTGACCTTAGAATAAAGCATCTTCATACCGCTTCCCTTACGGGAAGTGGAATTAATGGAAACAGAACTATTGAGATAATAATTGCTGTACTTGCTCTCTTCAGATCCCCGACTTCTATTTTTAATTATCGGTTTGATGAGAAGATTAATGTAAGAAGTCGGGGATCTTTTCAATCATCAATTAAGAGTTTTTTAAATTCTATTACTTTTGGTAAATCATGATCTGTGAGAAATTGTTGATAGATAGATTCATCATTAACTATATGTTTAATATATTCTATTTTAGGTAATTTACCTGGTCTTAGTCCAGCATATTCTAGATAACTAGAAAATTCCCATTCTCCTGGTTGTTCTACAATTCCTGCTTTGACTGGGTTTAAATGAATATATTGACATAAATTAATCAAATACTCAGTATTAGAAACTAGGATACTTTGAAACCTTCCTTGAAATAATACACCAGAACGATTAAATCTTTTATTTACTGCTTTTGTGTAAGCTAGTGATAAAGATTTCATACTATCAGATAGGTTATCATTATTCAGATATACTAAAAAATGGTAATGATTAGGCATTAAACAATAAGCAATCATATCTATACCATTACTAATAATATGTTGTTTTATTAAACGGAGAAAATAAATATAATTTTCACGTTCAAAGAAAATACTTTGATGATTATTTCCGCGATTATAAATATGATAGAAATTACCAATCTGTAATGGTGTCTGTCTTCGAGGCATAATAAAAGTAGTAAGTGGTGATATGATTAATAATACCCCAGATCCCCGAATTCTATTTTTAATCATGGTTTTGATGAGAGGATTGGTTTAAGAAGTCGGGGATCTTTTTTCCCCTAAAAATAAGTATCAGATCCCCGACTTCTATTTTTAATTATCGGTTTTATGGAAAGTTGATATAAGAAGTCGGGGATCTTTTTTCTCATTCTAATAAATATTCACAATATCTTCCCCAATGCGTTTAATTTCCTCTACTAATGCTTTAGGTTTTACAACTTTTACCCCTGCTTTAAAACCTAGTATCCACCTGAGTAATTCAATATCATTTAAACACCATTTAGGTAGTGTAACTTGAAAGCGATTAGGAAATTGATTATCTCCCGTTGGTTTAAGAGAAAAGATAGATTTAGGAAGGTTTGATTTTCTTCCAGTTGTGGGTAATGACATTTTCATTTGTTGTTGAGGAAAGCGTTTTGTTCCTTCAGCAATAAATTTAAACATTGCATCATTAAACCAAAGTTCAACAGTAATAGAAAGTTGGGAACGTTCTTGATTATTTCCGTCTAAAAATTGTTTTTGTTCTTGATGATTATATCCTACAAAGATACTACCACAAATTTCTGAAAGTTGTTGTAATCTGTTTAATGCTGTTTCCTGTTCTGTTTGGGAACGAGTTATTATTTGAGGTTTACCGATAAATAATCTATCTAGTCTTTCAAATCTTAATAAACCTTTGTTTTCTCCACTCATTAATTCATAACCTAAATACCAAGCGTAATTAGAAAAAACGATTTGTAGAGGAAATGCTAAAAAGAATCCTTCCTCATCTTTGGCAAATTTACCACCACCGGGAAAACGGTTTAATTCTAATAATTCTCTGTTATAAATTGCTTCTTCTAATTGTTGAATATTTCTAATTAAAGATTCCTTTGGTAAATACTTTGTATCTATCATACTGCGATTAGCAATTGCTCGTACCTGATAAATTTCACTTCCTCCTAATTTACTTTTTTCCATCCGCGATGCGAACTTTTCATAAATTTCTAAAGCAATAGGATCATTTAAACTTTTAGCTTGAGATTCTAGTACCTGAAAAATTTGTTGTAATTCTAAGGCCGATAAAATTCCACTTCCCGCAAAATAACCATCACGCATAGAAAATTCCGGTAAAATTTGATAGGGTTTCAGAACTTTTTCAATGTCTTTTCTCACTGAATCTAGACTATGACCATGAATATTTTCATATTTTGGTAATGCTGCAACTAAAGTTTTTAAACTTCCTTCTCCTGCATATAGTAAAAATGGATGATGAAAAATTAACCGAATAATAGATAATAACCTTTGAAAAGCTGTTAAGTCTGAATAGGGATGGGTAACTAAAGCACTGGGATAATTACCAATATAATCACCTCCATTAATGGTATTTTGGGGAATTTGGGAAATGTTGTTAACACCAATTAAACTATTATTTTGTAACCAGATTAAATCTTGAGTAATAGATTTTTGATCTGCGTATATTTTACCATGTAATTGATTGATAAAACCACTAATTTCTTCTACGGAACTTGAAAATTCAGGTAAGTAACCAAATATCTGGGTTAATATTTTAGGGTTGTTTGTTTGTAAGTTACCGATTCCTGGATATTTAATAATCACAGAAATTAAATACATCAATCTTTCAAAATCCAATAATTTGCTATAAGCATGAAAGGTCATTTGACTATTACGATTACTGCGATTAATAATGGTTCTATCAAGTTGTTTAATGGTATTTACTATTTGTTGAAAATCAAATTTTGGGGAAGTGAGATCAACTTCTTTAAGCAGTACAAAACCTTCCCCAGCAATGGGAGGAAATTCTAATAAAGATTGGTACATATTATCAATAATATGTTCAGGAACTTGACGACAGCGTTTTTGATTCCATTGTTTACAAATTTCTAAAGGTGTTGTTAAATACCAACCCATCCATAACACGGGAAAATCAACCGCTACATTCAACTTTTCTAATAAATCTAATCTCCATATTCGCTTGGCGTTTGTAGCATCATAAATCACGTTAACGCCATCAGTAATAGCATTTACTACCGCAGAGATAATATTCGCTTCGATTTCTTCCCATGTACCTTGAATTGCTGCATCACCATATAATTTTTCACGAACTGCATCAGTGGAAATAATGTGACAGTTGCCTAATTGAGCGAGTTTAGTAGCAAAGGTTGATTTTCCGCTACCGGGTACACCGATGAGGAAATGACAGATGGGGGTAGACATAGTTTTTGATGTTCATAAGTATATGCTGTATTTTTTGCTTGTTATTGGGGTGAAAGTCCAGTGTTTTCAAGCGAATGAGGAATTTATCACCCTGTTTATCCCAGTAAATTTCGTCATTCGCATGAGTAGCAGTTTACAACCGAAATTTTACCGCTAAGATAAAAACACAACACCAGCGCGTCAATCGTTACAGATTGCAAAAAACCGTCAAATTTATTGACACATCTTTAAACATGGTGACAAAACTTGTTTAATTTTATGACTAATTATTGCAAACTCTTTTTTTTCCACACAGTATAACTTTTAGCGTGTATGTTAAAAACTAAGCCAAAAAGGAGATACAGAACCAGTGAGTAAATTTACTGCTATCACCTTCGCACCCGTGCAAGGGTTTATTGAAAAATCCCGCAAGTTGCGTGATTTATATGGAGGTTCTTTAATTTTATCTTATTTGAGTCAACAAATTGTTAGTTATGTTCACAAAACAGAAGGGTTAACTTTAATTTCTCCTGCGCTTCCTAACACGCAAAAAGGAATGCCAAACCGGATTTTAATTAAAGGAGAAATGAGTAAAAAACAAGCAGAAGACATTATACTTTCTGAATGGAAAGAGATGTTAAAAGTTTGTCGAGTATGGATACAAGAAAACCTCCCAGAATTTGATTATCAATGGGAAAGGGAATGGAGTTTATGGGGTTGTCATACTTGGGAGATATTTCAAGGATGTGGTGATAGTATTCCTGATGCAATGGAGGATTTAGAAACTAAGAAATTATCCCGTGATTGGACTGCGGTAAATTGGATTGGTGAAAGTTCTAGTTTAACTGGTACTGATGGTATTGCTTTTCCTGGTATGGGTGCGAAATCTCGTAATCCTAAAAAGATGGATTATAGTGAGGATAAGAGAAACATTGAAAAATTCTATCAGCGATTAGCAGAAATTACTGAAAATAAAGATGAGGAAAATACAGAAGGAACATTTATTGCACTCAATGAAAAGTTGAGTATTCCTGAATTAGTAAAAAGGTTAATTACTTTACCAGAAATCGCAAATTTAATTAGTCAAGATAAACCTGAAGATCAGAAATTACAAAAAATCAAAGGTTTTCAAGAAATTGATAGAAAACCAGATCCTGACCAACAAATAAAAGGACAATGGACAGGGTGGTTTATGGGAGATGGTGACAAAGTTGGAGATTTTTTAAAAGAATTAGCAAAAAAAGATAATCAAGATGAAGCAGTTACAGCACTTGAAAATTTTAGTAACGCGATGCGAAATTGGGGTAAACAATTTGATGATAGATTTAATTTAAAGAAAAAATTAGGCCGAGTTGTTTACGCCGGTGGTGATGATTTTTTAGGGATTATTTATAGTAATAATCCTAAAGAACCTATTCCAGCATTTGAAGCATATCAATGGTTATTGACTTTAAATGATACATGGAAAAAACACGGATATGACAAAGTAACTCTGAGTGTGGGTTTTGTGTGGGTTGCAGGTAGTGTACCTCAGCGAGATGTTTTACAACATTGTCGAGAAGCGGAAAAGGTAGCGAAATCTTTAGATAGAAATAGAGTTACTATTCGAGTGGTTTTTAATAGTGGTCAATATGTCCAGTGGACTTGTCCCTGGGATTATTTGGATGTTTTGATGAAGTATCAAGATAGGGATGGTAAAACATTTACACAATGGAAAGATAACGGAAGAAAGAAGGAAGATTTTCCTAACTGGGGTCATGTTTATAGTGATTTGGCTACGTTAAAAGCTCGTCATGCAATAAATTTGAATGTAACAAGAGATAATGCTGATGAAATAATAGCATTAGAACTATTTGATATCTACTTTGACCAACAAAAAGAATATCTGGAAAATAATCAAGAAAAACTCGTTGGTAGTGCAGATAATTTAGAACTCATGAAATGGATTGATAGTTTAATTAATATAGGATGGTATCTATGTTCAAATATCTAATTTGTATCAATCCTTTGGGGTTTATGTATGGTAGTGCAGGGGCATTTTTATCACCAGAAAATTTAGTTGGACGTTCTGGTGCTAAATTTCCTCCTGAAGCTGCAACTTTATCAGGATTATTCTTTAGCGTTAACAAAGTTCAGGAACTATGGGAGCAAAAAGATTTAAGTAATGATTTATATGTTGCTGGTCCCTTTTGGGCAAAAAATGACAATCCAGAATATTTTTATGTACCAATTCCTTGGACGAAAATCATAGCTCAAAATGAATCTAGTGAATGGGAATTGAATAATCAAAAATGGCACTGTGGAAACTCAGAATTAAAACCTGATTACCAATGGGAAAGAATCAACTTTTGGGACTATTCAGCAGAACAAATTCGCGGTAACGGTTATGCAGAAAAAGTACCTTGGCACTTTGTTTCTATGTTACATCCTCATTTAAAAAATGATGAAAGATGTACTTTAAAAACTGACGATAATACAAAAGGAGGATTATTTCTAGAATATTCTGTACAACTAGATCCAGAATGTTGTTTAGTTTATCTATCTACCCATGCTTTACCTAATGGTTGGTATAAATTTGGAGGTGAAAATCATGTTGTAGAAATCAATAGTCTCAAGCTAGAAGATGATAGTCCAATTATAGAGCTTTTACGTCAACCAATAAAAGATAAATTTGCATTAATAACACCGGGAGTCTGGGGTTCAAATCGTATTTCTAAAAGGTGTCCAGAAAATGCCTTTTCCGCTAACCCTGACAATATCAAAATGTTGACAGATAAACCCGTTCCTTATCGTTTCCGTTCCCAAGGAACATTAGGAAGAGGACGTTACGCTGTACCTGCGGGGAGTGTTTACGTACTCGATGAACCCATTAATAAATCTTGGTGGGAATGGGACGAGAAATGGTTTCCCGATGAGGGTTACAGTCTCAAAAAAGTCGGTTGTGGTTTGTGTTTACCAGTAAAAATTCAAGGAGTTAACTAAAATGTATAACAAAGCTTATGGAATTATTGAAACTTTAGCACCTCTCCATGTTGGTGCAACTGCTGGAGAAGAAAGCGGAAATTTAAACCTAATTTTTCGTGATCAATTTACCCAAACTGGTATCATTCCTGGTAGTTCTATTCGTGGTCGTTTACGTTCAGAAATGCGTAATGATCAAAGTGAAAATGACGCTAATTATTGGTATGGTAACGGTGCTGATGATGAAAAAAATAACGAATCTATCGTTAAATTTGAATATGCTTCTATAGTTTGGATTCCTGTTTTTTGTCCTGGACAACCTATAGTATGGGTAACTTGTCACCGGTTATTAAAACGTTATCAAAGAATTGCTGGTGATACTATTGTTAAAGTAGATGGACAAGATAAACCTCTCAAAGAAATCAAAATTCCCAATAAATATACAGGTTCAACTAACCTAAAAACTAAACCAGGGGTAGGAAATACCAGAACCATTTTCTTTAACTTGGGTTTTTTAGAAGTTCAAAGCAGCAAAGACTTATCACCTTGGTTTCCTGACGGTGAACAACAACCATCAGTTATTGTTGATGATAGTGATATTGGGATGATTCATGATATGGCATTATATCGCCAAAGTCGTGTCCGTCTCAAATCAGATCAAAAAGTAGTTGATGGTGGCGGATTTTTCAACACTGAAGCATTACCCGAAGGAACTATTTTAGTATTTCCTATTGCTATCAGAGAGGATAAATCTGAACAAAATAATAGTAAAAAATGGCAACCTTTCAAAACCGGAGATACCGCAGATATTTATTTAGGTGGTTTAGAATCTATCGGTTTAGGTCATTGTGAATTATCTTTTAAAGGAGTGTAAAAAATGAGTTGGAAATCCTATAATTTAGACCAAAAAGCACAAAAATTAGTCCTCATGTACCGGGATAAAAAAGGTGTAATTGGTCAATCTCATAAAATGAGAAGTACAGTAGCTTACGGTTTAGAAAGATTTTGGGGGGAACATTTACGACTGTTAGGTAAAAATAACAGTGATGAACAAGAAAAAGGTAAATATTGGCGGGAAACTTGGAAAACATTTGTAGAAATCATGAAGCAAGCGGGAATTAAATTACCTGAAGATCAAGTAGATGGAAATAATACCCGACAAGTACAAGATTATGCAGCCAGATTATGGGAATTAGACATTGAAGATCAACGCATTTGTTTAGCGGTTTTAACTCAATTTTGTGACAGTTTGGTTTGGTGGACTCAACGTTATAAAAAGACAGGTGATAACGATGGCGAATAGTAATGAAGTACCTTTAATGTTTCAAGCTCAAATTACTGGAAGGGGACAAATTCAATATATTAGAGAACCTGAACAAGCAGAAAGATGGGTTGATGAATGGTTAGAAGCTACCGCTATCAATGCACCTAATTTTAGTGATCATGTGAGAACTAAAGAATATCAAATTAGTTGGCGGTTGTTAACTAATAGCGGTCAAGATGATGATTTTATCCGTCCGGTAATTGCTGCTAATGGGTTTCCTTATTATCCCGGTGCAAGTATGAAAGGGGCTTTTTTAAGACATTGTAACCCCCAACAAGCTGTTAGATATTGTGGATATCAAAATAACAGTGAAACTCAGCCGGGAATATTACGTTTTCATGGTGCATTTCCCCAAGATAGTGAATGGAAAGAAGAACCTTTAATTGATGTGGTTCACCCTCAAGAAAATTGGCAAGTTAAAAACAATGGTAGTCATTCCGCTTTCTTGCAAATTTCTCTTTATGAACCGACTTTAGTATTCGGTATTTCCAGCACCATTGAATTAGAAGAAAGTGAATGGGAAACTATTTGGAGTATTTGGGATAAAGCGATAGAAAGAGGTATTGGTTCTAGGGTAAGTGCGGGTTATGGTCAACCTATAAACCACCCAGAAACTAAGTTATTTTCTGTTACTTTAAAAGGACAAGGTTTAGCATCAAAATTAATCGGCACAGAAGACATTGCCGAATTTCGCCCCAATATGTTTAAAGCTACTTTACGGGGTCACACTTTGCGGTTATTCAGTGCTGTGACTGATGAGAAAACAGCAGAAGAATTAACTAAGGAACTGTGGGGAGGTTTTGCAGGTGATAAAGGTGCAATAGTGGGAGATTTGGGTATTGCTTTTGATGCTGAAAATTTGGTTATGGGTGAGTTTAAATACAATAACAATAAAATGGCTACCTATGACTTAAAAAAAGGCAATTTAACTATTCTCTGTATGAAAAATCGTTCAGAGGAATATAGAAAACAATTGCTAATTTTAGCTAAAGCAATTTTGAAATTTATCATGTTAATTGGTGGTTTTGGTAAATCATCTCGTAGGGTAGATCATAGAATCTTTTTTCCTGAATATTTAGAACCAGGAAATAAACCTATGATTGGTTGTCATTGGGAATTTACCAAAGAATTAAATCAATATTATTATCCTGTTGGTAAGATTGAAAATGTGACTAAAATTATTGATAGTATTAACAAAGCTGTCAAGAATTGGCTAGTTTTTAAAGGTAAATCTCAGAATAATCAAAGAATAAATTGGCGTGAATCTTTTCACCCTGAAAATGTCCAAATTTGGGGACGAATAGCAGAAGATGATGATGATAGTTTAGCTGTGCGTTGGTTTCATGGTAATTACAAAGGTAGTCAATCAATTAAACGTTCTAATTTGACTGGTGAAATGGGAAAAATTGGTAGAATTTACCACCGGATGTATCCCCATTATATTAAAAATAGAGAAGGGGAAATGAAGCGAAAAAGACCAGAATACATTGAATTATTAACTATCTTCCCTGATAAAAAAGATCAAACCACCAGAGAGTTTTTAGCTTTTTTACCTACAAGTGGTTTTCAAAAATTGTGGGGTGTTTAAGGAAAAAGATCCCCGACCTCTTTTTAAATCTAGTCAACCAACCGATAATTAATCATAGAAGTCGGGGATCTGGAACAACATTTTTATTCAATCTAATTCAATAAATTTTCAGGAGTTTTTAAAATGAGTATTTGGATTGTAACAACCGGTAATAGTGATGTACAATTAAAGCATAATTATAATGCTACTAAATGGCAAAAATTTTATAGAGAGGTTAGAAGTGAATTATCTAATCATTTGTTTGAACCATCTAGATCAAAAAATGCTGCTGCTAATGAACCTTATACTGTTCCTGCAAGAGTGATGGGTATGGTTTATAGTTCTCGATTAAATGACGAAATTGTTTTTAATGATTTACATTTTCCCTTGTTGGATACTTTTACTGATTTTTTGAAAAAATTAGATAAAAAAGAAAAACCTAATAAAATAATTGTAATTATAACAAATCAAGAAAATGCTTTTGATGATGATGATAAGAAACATAATAAATGTCCTTATTGGCAAGATACCTGTAAACTGCAACCCATCTTAGAGAAGTATTTTCAACAAAAATTTCCTCATTTTGAAACAGATAAAAATATTCACTATTTAGAATTATCACCTAAATCTAAATCAGAAGGTCTTGATAATTGGAATCAGTGTTTAATTTTGGTTAACAAGTTATTTAAAGAAAAAATGCCTAACTTGGAAATCAGAGAATATACCAAAATTTTTGTTAGTCATCAAGCAGGTACTCCGGCTATTTCTTCCGCCGTTCAATTTACAAGTTTAGCTAATTTTGAGAAGCAAGTAAAATTTTTAGTTAGCAATGAATATGATCAGGGAAATGCAATCTCTATTCCTAGTTCTAGTTATTTACAAGGTATAAAATTACAAGAAGCTAAGGAATTATTAGATAGATATGATTACTTAGGAGTTGATAAAATATTTACAGAATTTTGGAAAAATAACAAAGATAACTTAACAGAACCAGAACAGAAAATTAAAGATTTATTAGCAATAGCGATTCAATGGAATAATGCTAATTTTGATGATTTTGCAAAATCCAGAATTGCCATAAATGAAGATGCTAAAAAACGCACTCAACAATGGTGGTGGACTGGTTACGAAGCTGCTTATTTAGGGGTGATCAGATTCAGACAAGGTAACTATGTGGAAGCATTGTTTCATAGTTTCCGTGCTGTTGAAGGCTTATTAAGATACTTGGATAAAAACAAATATGAACATAAAGGTATCCATGATTTAGTTGATATCGTTTTACCTAATTGGACATCTAGTGATGATATCAAAATGTTTAAGAATTTTACATCTAAGGAAAGAAATAATTTATTTCATAATTTGCGAGGATTAGAAGAACAGGAGGTATTTACAGTATGGAAAACTAAAGATTATAATACATGGCAGAAACGAGTTTTAGGTTGTATTAATTTCATTTCTGATCAAAAATTTACTAAGTTACAAGATTCTAGTCTCATGTCATCTGTACATGAAGAACTAACAGAAGCAATCAACAAATACGAATTACAAACATCTAGTTAATCACCAACCAGATCCCCGACTTCTAAATCTAACTATCAATTTACCAACAACATTAAAAACAGAAGTCGGGGATCTAAAAATCAAATGTCAAGCTAAAGGTTATATAATTAATTTAATTTATTTTTGGTTACAAAGTCCAGAATTAGCCATTGCCAGGGTACGCAGACGGGTAGAAAGTGGTGGTCACAATATCCCAGAAAACATTATTCGTCGGTGCTGTGGCGTTACGTTCAATAAAAGTCAGGGGTGTGAGTAAACTGTGGTTAACATCTATGGTGTTCATAAATTACACTGATGATCATGAAATTACATTAAATATCATATACGTAGGTGTTGCTTAGATCACGATTTCTGTTATTAATTGATCATTTATTGATAACTTACTGATAAAATTAGGTATATCTTAGTTACTTTATGTAAGTAAAATTTCTATTGCCTGAGTAATAATGTGATATCATAATAATTACAGATCAGTGCATTTCTAATATCAACTTTTCACAATGAAAACTAACAAAATAGTTAATATTTGGTGGCGATATTCGCTATTATTTATGGTGTTGTGGGCAACTCCTCCTACAATGCACTTTATCAACCAAGCATTACGAGGTTATCCTTTAGATATTAACTATTTTTGGAGTGAACTTTCTTTCTTCCAAGTTTCTAACTTTGGTTTGTATAATGGTACTGGTGGGAAAGATTGGAAAATAGGTCAAGCACAAGCTAATATTTGGAATGCGAATAAATTACAACCCGTGACAGAATTAAGAAACTTTGCTGTAAAATTAGTGAATAGAGATAGAACAATTAATAATTTACCACCTTTAGAAATAGATAATGTACTTTCACAAGCTGCCCAAGATCATGCAGAAGATATGTTAGAAAAAAGATATTTTAATCATATTTCTCTAGATGGTAAAAACCCTCAAGATCGCTATATTGCAGTAGGTGGTAAAAGAAATTTAGGTGTAGGTGAAAACATTTTTCAAGGTTCAGGAATAGCTTTAGGTTTAACCTATGGAGAAGTAGAAAAATTTCAACGAGGTTGGATGTATAGTAATGGACATAGAAAAAATATTCTTTTACCACAATACAAAAAATTTGGTTATGGCATAGCCACAAGCAGCGATGGTAGGATCTATGCAGTGCAAATGTTTAGTAATTAGTAGTCAGCTATCAGCTAAACACTATTAACATTTTTTCATCTATTCCCTATTCCCTATTCCCTATTCATAAAGTGAGATATCCTTATAGGTGATAGAGATTTGCACAAAAAAAGTAGAATGAAACTGGCAGCAAGAGTAAGTCAGGTGACACCCTCGATCACCTTAGCGATCGCAGCTAAAGCTAAGGCCATGAAAACAGAGGGTATTGATGTTTGTAGTTTTAGTGCGGGTGAACCGGATTTTGATACTCCAGCACATATCAAAGCAGCCGCAGCTAAAGCTTTGGAAGAAGGAAAGACAAAGTATGGTCCTGCTGCTGGTGAACCCAAATTAAGGGAGGCGATCGCCAACAAGCTAAAAAGCGATAATGGTCTAGATTATAAAGCAGAGAATGTCTTAGTTACCAATGGCGGTAAGCATTCTCTCTATAATTTGATTGTGGCATTAATTGACCCCGGTGACGAGGTAATTATCCCTGCACCTTACTGGTTAAGTTATCCCGAAATGGTAACATTGGCTGGTGGGAAGTCGGTAATAGTCCATACAGATGCTTCCACAGGCTACAAAATCACCCCAGAACAGCTAAAAAAGGCAATTACCCCAAAAACTAAGTTATTTGTCCTTAACTCACCTTCCAACCCCACAGGGATGGTGTATACAAAGGAGGAAATTCAGGCATTAGCGAAGATCATTGTTGATGCAGATATCTTAGTAGTATCTGACGAGATATACGAAAAAATCCTCTATGATGGTACTGAACATATCAGTATTGGTTCATTAGGTGCAGATATTTTTGCCCGGACATTAATTAGTAATGGTTTTGCTAAGGGTTACTCGATGACTGGGTGGCGCTTGGGTTATTTAGCTGGACCATTGGAAATTATCAAAGCCGCTAGTACCATTCAAGGTCATAGTACATCAAACGTGTGTACCTTTGCTCAATATGGGGCGATCGCCGCTTTGGAAAGTTCCCAAGACTGTGTAGAGGAAATGCGTCAAGCGTTCGCTAAACGTCGTCAGGTGATGTATGACAGACTTAACGCTATTCCAGGTTTAAGTTGTCCTAAACCAGATGGTGCTTTTTACCTGTTCCCAGATATCAGCAAAACCGGTTTGAAGTCTTTGGAATTTTGTAACACTTTATTGGAAGAATTGCAAGTTGCAGTCATTCCCGGTGTGGCTTTCGGTGCTGATAACAACATCCGCCTTTCCTATGCTACGGATATGGCAACTATAGAAAAGGGGATGGATAGGTTAGAGAAGTTTGTGCGATCTCGGATCTGAGGTGACAGGTGACAGGTGACAGGTGACAGAAGGGGTTGAGTAGGGGTTTATCTGTTAGCTTCCGCACCCGTCAGAGAATAAATTCTCTGTCTCATAGCTCAAGTCCGTTAAAACGGACTAATCAATTTTTCTAGTGTTTAGTCATCTTTAGATGACTTTCGCTATTAGCAAGGAACTTGAGTTCCTTGTGGGATAGAGGTTTTACGTTAAGTTGACACCAATGAGCTTATGCTTTAACCCTACAGGAGTGAGGAAATAGAGAGTCAATATTTATCCCCACCTTCCTATCTCCCCTCCTCCCCTCTTAACTGTCACCGTGGCGTAGCACCTGTCAACTGTCACCTAAAATGTCATATTTTTGACATTGTTCTATGAGTTTTTGTTTGATCAGCGATCGCACGTTTTCCGGTGAGACTACAATACAATCAGATGAGTATTGCATGATTTCCCGAATAAACCAGAATGTATTTGATACTCTCCTAATAACGCGCTTTACCTGTTGTTGATCGGTTATCCATTCCACAAGTTTATCTTCTGGTTTGGTTTGATAGGCAAAAGCTAAACCTTTGTATAGGTGCATTTCTACATCTATTTGATCTAATTGCGATCGCCAATAACCCGTAGTTTCCGTAACTGCTGCTTCGTTAATTCTGTCTAAACGAAAACACCAATTATGTTGTAATTCTGGCACATCGTAATTATCTGTTGTTTCTTCACACCAACAGTCAAGATATTGACGTTTTTCGTGAGGATTGATTTTGGCATAACGGACAGTAAAATTAAATACTCGTTCTGCTGCATCTTGATAGGAAAGCTGAAAGGGTTGTTCACGCAAGATATAGTGATCCACTTGTAACCGCCAAGATGGACGAGAGTTATTTAAAAACCCTTCTATCTCCTTACGTAAAGGTACGGATAATTCACTACGTTCTAGTAGCAAATTGGCG
Organism: Nostocales cyanobacterium; assembly: GCA_004292695.1. Taxonomy (GTDB): domain Bacteria; phylum Cyanobacteriota; class Cyanobacteriia; order Cyanobacteriales; family Nostocaceae; genus Okeanomitos. The sequence goes on from RDXV01000006.1 coordinate 50,287, forward strand.
ATAATTTCCGCTTGTTGATTTTGTCCGATGTCGGTTAATGCACCTATACAACGATGTAAGGCACGGATACGGTAATCTTGCCAGTCGTGATTTTTACCAACAATTAATTCCCGTTTGGCGATCGCTTTGATGAGTTTGGAGATATTGGGATCTTCTCCCCACATCATCCCAAATTCTAGGGCGATCGCTTCTAGTTCCGCTTTGTCGCGTTCTGATACCGACAGGGTTATAGACTGACCTTTGCGACTCATTGAAAGTGTCCGTATACTTTATACTTGTTTTCTCTTGTCAATTTCTATTTTCGGTGTCATTATGGATTTTAACAACGAGTTACGGACATTTTTTAATTACCTCAATGAATTACCAAAGATAAAAAAGATAAAATAGTAAGAAGGACAAAATAGGAAATAGCAAAAATGAGTACAAATAATTTACTTTCTCGAATTTCTATTGATCCAAATATTTGTTTTGGGAAACCTTGTATTAAAGGTCATCGAATTTGGGTATCACTAATTTTAGATTTACTTGCAGGTGGAGAAACAATAGAGACAATTTTAGAAGAATATCCAGATTTAGAAAAAGACGATATTCTGGCTTGTATTACTTATAGTAATAAAAATAAACAGGGTGAAACACCGCTTGAGAAATCAGTTTTTAAAAGACTTTTTCCGTTTTTAAAAGAAATGGGAGGAATATTTGCTTTTGCTAATACCCAGTATCATTTAAAAGTCAATGGAGAGGATTTTTTTATTGATTTGTTATTGTATCACCGTAAATTAAAGTGTTTAGTAGCTATAGATTTAAAATTTGGAGAATTTGTAACTGAATATTTGAATAAAATGCAATTGTATTTACCAGCTTTAAATGATGTATCTCGACTACCAGATGAAAATTCATCAATTGGGATTCTTGTTTGTCAATCAAAGGATAAAACTATTGTTAAGTATGTCATATCAGAATCAGATAAAGGGATTTATAAAGTTGTTTCGACTTTACCACAGGATTTAAAAAATCAGTTACCTGAACCAGAACAGGTTGGTAGATTGTTAGAAGGAATTGAGTAAAATAAATCTGATATTTGGACGAAACTCAAATGCAAAACAATACTCCCACAATTACAGAACTTCATAAGTTATCTTCACAAATTTCTGAAAAAATACCTTACTTAAAAATGTTAGTTCTCTTTGGTTCTAGAGCAGCTGGTAACACCAAAGCAAATAGTGATTGGGATTTTGCAATTTTATGTGATGAAGAAAAATATAAATTATATGTTGAAGAATATCCATTAGCATCATTCGCAATAACTGGAATCTTGGGAGAAGTATTTAAAATTAATTCTGATAAAATTGATATTGTCCAACTTAATCATTGTTCCAAATTAATAGCCCATTTTATAGCACGTGATGGACAGGTATTATACGAGCAAGAAACAGATGAATTTGACAATTTTCGAGTAAATTATTTAAAAAGTGAATCAGAGTTAAAAAAAATCAGTCAAGAAAACCGCCGAATTATCGAAATAGCGTTAACCAAATGGGGAGTATAAGTAATAATAAATAGCGACAATCAATTAACCATAGGTTCAAACAATTAACAAGAGTTATTAAGGGTATGTCAGAAAATTACACTATTCAACTCAAACCTGTTTATTCGCAAACTGTCCCCACACCTGATGGGGTAAAATTACCAGATGAATTTAATCTTGTTTGGCATCAAGTTGAAACATTAAAAGCTTTACAAAATCCAGATATTGATGTAGTAATTGATGTTGCAATGACGGGTGATGGCAAAACTTTAGTTGCCTATTTACAATCTTTGCAAGGAGACACACGTGAAGGATTTTGTTATACAATTGCACTCTATCCAACTAATGAACTGGCGCGTGATCAAGAAACACAAGTTAACAAATATATTGAACAATTCCAGCCAAATAATGAACCCCGTATTTCAAGGCTAAGTGGAGCAGAATTAGAAATTTATGCTGAAAGTGAAGGAATTAAAAAATGGGAAGCAATCGCTACTCGCATTCAGGAATCTGAAATTATCCAAACTAATCCTGATATTTTTCACTATCTTCATCAACACGCCTACCTAACACCTAAAGATAGTCCTAACAAATTATGGAGTCCTCTTGATACCAAATTTGATTTATTTATCTTCGATGAATTTCATGTTTTCGCTGCTCCACAAATTGCCAGCGTTATTAATACAATGCTATTGATGCGTCATACTAATCGGCGTAAAAAGTTCCTATTTCTTTCTGCTACACCGGATGAACAACTAATTGAACTTTTGGAAAAAGCTGGATTTAAACCTACAGTTATTGATCCTTGTGTAAAAAATAAATATCAGTTTCCAGATAGTTTAGATCAGATCCAAAAATTACAAGAAGATGGATGGAGACAAGTATCAAGACAAATTAATTTGATGTTTATTGAATTAGAACCTACTTACAAAGCTTGTGAAACTTGGCTTTGGGATAACCGCCATATTATTTCAGATCATTTTCAAAAATATCCCAATAGTAAAGGTGCAATTATTCTTAACTCTATTGCAGCAGTCAAGCGTCTCACTCCATTATTTAGAGATTTTTTGCAGCCCTTTAAAAGAGTTGAAGAAAATACAAGTTTAACAGGTAAGACGGATAAAGAAAAATCTCTAAGTGCTGATTTAGTGTTGGGAACAAGCACAATTGATGTAGGTGTTGATTTTAAAATTAATTTCCTCATATTTGAATCAGCAGATGCCGGAAGCTTTATTCAAAGATTAGGTAGGTTAGGAAGACATGATGGCTATGACAAAGATGGCAATAAAATTAGTTTTGATACATTTACTGCTTATGCTTTAACACCTAAGTTTTTAATAGAAAAACTATTCAAGGGAGATAAGCCACCATTAGAATATAACGGCATTTATGATCGTCCTTATTTCCATAACCAAATTCGAGATAAATATCGTCAGATTAATAATTTTCGAGCCTATTATCGAAGATGGGCAGGTGTGCAATCAGTTCTACTGAGTAGCAGCCAAGGATTAAATCATAAAACAATTAGATCAGAATATGTAGCTAGTCGGGAAGCATTTACAAAAGATTGTCAAAAGGTATTTGAAACTAATTTAGAGTAAAAGACAAAAACACCATTAGTCGTCTTTCCATGTTCAAGCGTAAACAGTCCACACCAGAAAGATTAGTAGGACGGGAATTATTACGTAAATATGAATTTATGACAGCAGAAGATTGTGAATATAACGTTAAATTTGCAATGGATAATCCTGATTGTATTATTTATGGTTTTGCTATTGGTGATTCTGGTTCAGAAAAATCCAAAGTTGTGGTAGATACTGCATTTTCTATTACCGCATTTGATGAATCTCATGAAACATTTACTCTCAATGCACCCTATGAAAATGGGACAATGGCTGCAAAAGGAGAAAAGAAATCAGATGGTAAGTTAGATGGTGAAATAGGTACAGTGACGGCTAGAATTAACCAACAAGACCACATTAGACCACAGGTATTTTTTCCTAGCATTGTTACCTTAAAAGACCCCACAGAAGCGAGTTTTTTGTATGTCTTGAATAACATCCTCAGAACTCGTCATTATGGCGCACAAACAACCCGCACAGGTAGAGTGAGAAATGAATTAATTGGTGTTGTATTTGCTGATGGAGAAATTACCAGTAACCTGCGTTGGACTCAAGCAATATATGACCAAATGAAAGCTAATAATACACTCAAATCACCCGATCCTTTAGATGAAGATGATGTAATTGCTGCTGCTAAAACTGCCATTGAAAATTTAATGGCTGATGAATTTATTGTGCATACAGACTTTATTGGTGATGATTTTGTACCTTTACTAAATGAAGTTAAAAATCTCACAAATAACGAAGCAGGAATTAAATCGCTCCTACAGCAAGCTAATGATGAAGCTAAGGCTTATGCTAAAAAGCATATTAAAGGTAAGTCTGAAGAAGCAAAAGCCGCAAAATCAAAAGCAGGTAAAAAATCTGTAGCAACGGAGTAACAAAAATGGTGTTTATTTACCGTTGTCAATTAGAACTACACGACAGCCTCTATTTTGCCACCCGTGAAATTGGCAGACTATACGAAACAGAGCCAATAATTCATAATTACGCCCTTTGTTATTCTCTGGGTTTAATTGATAGTGAAATTTATTCAACAACCGTTGCTGAAGAAAATTCCTATCGCTATTTCTGCCCCGAACAAGTGCCAAAATATGAGGAACATTTAACCCCTTTAAATCAACAAGGAATCTATGTAACTCCTGCTCGTTCTTTGAATCATGCAGCTATTCTCAATACATGGAAATATGCCAATAATAACTACCATGTAGAAATGGAGAAAACGCAAAAAAATATTCCCAGTTTTGGACGAGCTAAGGAAATTGCACCAGAAAGTCAATTTGAGTTTTTTCTCATCTCTGAAAAATCAATCAAATTACCTAAATGGATTCGTTTAGGAAAATGGATGAGTAAAGCAGAAATTAAGGCAGATCCATTACCACAAGCGAAAACGAAAACTGATTTATTTACCTGCACTCATCCTTTAAATCCATTGGATGTCATGTTTACTAATCAAGTCATTAGTTATGATGTGGTAAATATGCCACCAGTTAGCCTAATTCAAAATGTACAAATGAGGGGGGAATATTACTATTTTGATGATGTCAAAAATGTAAAACTTCCCACACAAATGCAGTACCGATTTAAGGCTTAAAATTTTAGATCCCCCCAACCCCCCTTAAAAAGGGGGGCTTTAAGAAATTCCTAACCATCAAAAATATGCCCCACAGTCTCATCCTCAATATCACCCCCCAAACCCCTATCTACCCCAATTTCCTTACCGGTAGACACTACCACGCCTTATTCCTGAATTTAGTAAGTTCTGTAGATAGAAAATTAGGCGACTACCTCCACGAATCAAACGCAGATAAAGCCTTTACCCTTTCACCCTTACAAATACAAAACAGAAATAAAACCCAATTTAACACCCTACAATATAATCATAAAAACCCCATTCCCGCAGGTTCTCCTTGTTGGTGGCGCATATCTTTATTAGATGATAAATTATTTAGTCAACTTACACCTTTATGGTTAAATCTTAATCCCCAACATCCTTGGCATTTAGGATCAGCTAATTTATTTATTACCAGCATTCAAGGTACACCCCAATCTTCTCAACCTTGGGCTAATGTGTGTACATATCCCTTATTATATCAACAAGCTAGTGAAACAGAAAGAATTATTAATTTCATCTTTTCCACACCTGTAGCTTTTCGCCAAGGTGGTTTTGATAATGTTTTACCTACAAGAGAATCGGTTTTTAATAGTTTGTTAAATCGCTGGAATAAATATAGCGAAATTGAATTAAATAATATACCCTTAGAATCAATTTATCCTAGTGCTTTTAATATCAGAACTGAAGTTATTAGCAACTATGAAAATAAATTTATCGGTTGTTTGGGTGAAATTAGTTATCGCATTTTAGGGAATGTGGAAGCAATAAGAATTAAACAAATTAATGCTTTAGCTGATTTTGCTTTATATACAGGTGTTGGGAGAAAAACAACAATGGGAATGGGTATGATCAGAAGAAAGTAGGTTGGGTTGACGTAAAGGAAAAAGATCCCCGACTTCTTTTTTCATCTTGAAAATAAATTATAAATTAACTTCAGAAGTCGGGGATCTGAATTAACTAACAAATACACTCATAATCTATGCTATCCTCTATCATCTCTCCAGAAGACTACGTTAACATCGCTTCATTAAATCAATATTCCTACTGTCCCCATCGCTGTTGGTTGATTCATTGTGCTGGGGAATTTACAGATAATCAATACACTATTGAAGGCACAAGTTTACATGAACGAGTTCACACAATGAGCGCAGAAAATCGAGATGAAATTTACCAAATTCGGGCTATTTATCTCAAATCTGATCAATATCAATTAATTGGTAAATCGGATTTAATTGAGTTTGAAAATGGCGATTATTACCCAATTGAATATAAACGCGGACGCAAGGGAGAATGGGATAATGATGAATTACAAGTTTGCGCTCAGGCTTTGTGTTTGGAGGAAATGACAGGTAAAAAAATCAATTCTGGTTATATTTATTATGCCCAAACACATCAACGTCAATTAGTAGAAATTACTGAAGAATTACGAGCAAATACTATTGCCACAATTGAAGCTGTAAAAATGTTGTTGTTTACAGGTGCAATGCCAAAAGCTGTAAAAACAAAACGCTGTGATGGTTGTAGTTTATTTGCTCGATGTTTACCCCAAGCTGTTGATAAGGTTGAGCGTTATCAAGAAGCAAATTGAAAACCCAGATCCCCGACTTCTTTTTTAAATTTTGTCAATAAATAATAAATTAATGACAGAAGTCGGGGATCTTATTCACCTATTTAGAGGATTTTATCATGGGTACTCTTTACATTTCACAAGCTGATTCTTTTATCGGTAAGGTTGATGAAAGAATTAATGTTAAGTTTGAGAAGAAAATCATTATGGATATACCATTTATTAAGTTAGATGGTGTGGTGGTTTTGGGTCGTTCTACGGTTTCCCCTGCGGTGGTTTCTGAGTTGATGAATCGTCATATTCCTCTATCTTTTATTGATGAAAGAGGTCATTATTTAGGACAGTTACAACCACAAATGTCTGGTAATATTTTTGTGAGAAAAGCACAATGGCAAGCGGCAGGAAATACTCCTCAAGCTGTTCATGTAGTGCAAGGTTTTGTTAGGGGTAAGTTAAAAAATTATCGGCAAATTTTAACCAGACATCAACGAAAATATGAGGTTGATTTATCGGCTGATGTGACTCGTTTAGAAAATGTGATTGCAGCGATTGATAAAACTGAAAATATTGATTCTTTACGGGGTTTAGAAGGTGCTGGTAGTGCGGTTTATTTTGGTTGTTTTAATCGCCTAATTCGTAATTCTAATTTTGAATTTACTAAGCGTGTCCGTCGTCCACCTACTGATCCGCTAAATTCTTTGTTGAGTTTTGGTTATTCTTTGTTACGTCATGATATCCAAGCTGCGGTAAATATTGTGGGGTTTGATCCTTTTTTGGGATATCTCCATTATGATCGTTATAATCGTCCTTCTTTAGCTTTGGATTTAATGGAGGAATTTAGACCTTTAGTAGTTGATACAATGGTTTTATCTATTTTGAATAATCAATTATTAAAACCAGAGGATTTTATTACTGAACCTTTGAGTAATGCTGTTTCTTTGACTCCTGAAGGGAGAAAGATTTTTCTCACTCATTATGAGAAGAAAAAACAATCAGATTTTAAACATCCGGTGATGGAAAAAAAGTGTACTTATCGAGAGTCTTTTGAGTTGCAAGCTCGGTTGTTATCTAAGTATTTAATGGGTATAACTGAAAAGTATACTCCTTTATTTTTGAAGTAGTTATTTAGGTAACAGTTTTTAGGGAGATGGGGAGAATAACCAATAACTAATGACTAACGACTAATGACTAATGACTAATTTATGAATGTTGTTGTTTCTTACGATATTTCTGAGGATAAACGAAGGACTAAAATTCACAACATCCTCAAGTCTTACGGCCAATGGGTGCAGTATAGTATTTTTGAGTGTGAGTTGACTGATACTGAGTATGCTAAGTTGCGATCGCGTCTTAATAAACTCATTAATTCTGATACTGATAGCATCCGTTTTTATTTCCTCTGTGCTTGCTGTCACGGTAAGATAGAAAGAATCGGTGGTCAACAACCCCGCGATCATACTGTTTTCTTCGCTTGATGCGCCAGGGGGTGGGTGTAAAAAATCGGCTTTCTGGAAAATCTTCTGAACTCTTTTCTACACAAGGCTTTACAGGTTTTTTCCCTACCTAACCCCTGGCGCACCTTACACAGTAAGGCTTTCAGCGTTTTTTGCTCTTGACACGATCTCTGAAATGGACTATGATAATGAGGCTGGCGCAACTGAACCTTGAAAACCAAATATACCAAGGGTTTCAAAATGCCGCTGTTGAAATTTCATTTACTCCCTATTAGGGATTGAAACACAATTTAAAAAGCCAACAGATTGAGCAGCATTCTGCAAAGTTGAAATTTCATTTACTCCCTATTAGGGATTGAAACGAGACTTCCCTTGCAATAATTCATCAAATATCTGAATCGTTGAAATTTCATTTACTCCCTATTAGGGATTGAAACCGGATTTCTTGGAATTGCTCTTTTCTATCAAATAGTTGAAATTTCATTTACTCCCTATTAGGGATTGAAACCGGTTTCTTCTTCTCCTTCTAAAACAATTCGTATCGTTGAAATTTCATTTACTCCCTATTAGGGATTGAAACATTTTTGCTATCTCCTGATGATAATTCTCAGGAGAGTTGAAATTTCATTTACTCCCTATTAGGGATTGAAACATTTTGCTACTTTTTATGGATTATATTTAGCTAATGTTGAAATTTCATTTACTCCCTATTAGGGATTGAAACGAAATAGCTGCTGGAAGTGCTTCTACTGCTATTAAGTTGAAATTTCATTTACTCCCTATTAGGGATTGAAACATTTGGGCTTGACTATCACAATTACTATTTGATAAAAGTTGAAATTTCATTTACTCCCTATTAGGGATTGAAACACCTATAGGGGTCGCCTCCAATTTATCGTGGCTGGGGGGTTGAAATTTCATTTACTCCCTATTAGGGATTGAAACTTCAAGTCGGTACTGTTGGATTTGGGGCCCTTACGGTTGAAATTTCATTTACTCCCTATTAGGGATTGAAACTTGCAGTTACAGTCTTACTGTGTTAGTTTTACTTTGTTGAAATTTCATTTACTCCCTATTAGGGATTGAAACGGTATTGGGTCTGGGGGAGGAAGTACAGGAGTAGGTGTTGGTGTTGAAATTTCATTTACTCCCTATTAGGGATTGAAACATTTGTCAAGCACTTATGATAGATATCAATTTTATGTAGTTGAAATTTCATTTACTCCCTATTAGGGATTGAAACCGACTTTAAAGGGCAAAGAAGAAAATTGGTAGAGCTAGTTGAAATTTCATTTACTCCCTATTAGGGATTGAAACGTATTTGGTGCGCGTACACCTAGCGCAAGCGCGGGTTGAAATTTCATTTACTCCCTATTAGGGATTGAAACGGCTGTGGCAGGGCTGAGGTTTGCGATATTCGTTATCCAGAAAGTTGAAATTTCATTTACTCCCTATTAGGGATTGAAACAGATGGTGACAGATTCTTGTATCTAAAAACATCATGAGTTGAAATTTCATTTACTCCCTATTAGGGATTGAAGGGAAAATATAACCCTTCCCACCTCATTTAAAAATTGCATGAGGTAGGCGATCGCCAACCTAAACTTGCTGCAATTTCTGAGCAAGCTCAAGTCTAGGTAGGGGTTCTAATGGAGTAACCACAGGGGAATAGTGACAGTAGCAAATAACCACAGATTCAAAACCGCCTGATGGAGATGATGGTTCATATTCTTCCACCCTTGTTACTTCCCAATCTCCTACCCTACTATGGGTACTCGCACCTGGAAATTGAGGATCAATAAATTTTTCGACCGTGTGAAAATCTCTCAATCTGTAACCGGGTTGGGGAATTGGTTTTTGAGAACTGTCATAGTGTTCTGCAAGGATATCTGTACAAGCACCAGTATGAGCTAATAACATTTGCTCCCACTGTTCCGCGCTTGCGTCATCGGCTTTGAAAATAATATACTTACTCATCTTTATTACCTTCTTGATAATTAGGGAACTGAGTATCGCCCTCAAAAACACAATCAAATTTAAGGATTTTAGATTTTGTAGTCTCCACTCGCAGTAGCTTCCATCCATATCTATCTGCTATTTCGCGGCATTTTTTAGGATGGGTTACTGCGTGTTTTGAGATATTAACATCATTGATCATGTTGACTTTTGGTGATTCGCTTGTTTGTTTTAGGCGATCGCAATTTGCTTAACTTGCTTTCTGCTCTTGAGGTTTGTAACTCTGAACTGCTCTTGTAACCAGTCTTTCGACAAGGTTTGAGAGTGTTCTGTCTTCCGAAGAAGCAATATTTTCTAATTCTTCACGCAGTTCATGTGAGCAAGTAAATGTAATCTTTGCTTTCTTTGTTTTACCCATAGCTTCAAACAATATAGATAACTTTAGATTACATCCTTACCCCCCCAAGACGGTAAAACTGGGAAGAATTTAGAAGTAATAGATAGCTTCCGAAGCTATAGATAACATAGCATAATACCCAGGAAAGTAGCAATCTCACGCATCCCAAAAAGTTTTGTCACAACTGGAAAATGAAAAAACCCAAACCCCACACCCCAAACCCAGTCTCACCTGTAACCTGTCACCTATCACCTAAAAACCCCATTTCTTGTAACCCTTGCAATAACCGTTTCGCCTCCAGTGGATTATCTTTTTCATGTAAATTAATAGCAAACTCAAAAGCAACCATACTATTTTCCACATCACCAACCTTCAACAAAACCACCCCCAAATTTTGATATGCTTCCGCATAATCAGGATTTAAAAATATCGCCGCATTATAAGCATCAATCGCCTCTAAATATAACCCCATCGCCTTACAAACCATACCCAAATTATAATAACCAGTCACAAAACTATCATCAATTTTTAAAGCAGTTTCATAGGCATTTTTCGCCCCTGGTAAATCTCCCGTTGCTTTTAACAAATTCCCTAAATTATTATAACCACCCAACTTTAACAACGGATAAATAGGTAATTTCACCGCAGCTTGATAATGAGAAATCGCTAAAGGAAAATTCTTTAAATGTGTGTAAGCTATACCCAAATGATAATTTAACTCATATAAAATATCATAATTTTCTTCTGCTCTATCATCACTTAAAGTTTTTTGAATCTTTATTTTTTTAGCATCCTGTAACCACAAAGCAGGGCTTTTTTCAGAATTTTTTGAACTACCAACCAACAAATTTAAACCATGCTCTAATAAATTAATTCCCTCATTTATTTTCCCCATTTCTACATACAAAGCACCCAACTTACTACAAACATAAGCATCATCAGGGTGAGCAGCATAAAATTCTTCCATACTTGCTGCTGCTTTAATATATTTATTCTGTTGATTAATAATAGCCTTTTGATAACCAGCGTGCAAAATAGCCACACTTGGTAAATAACCAACTTGCCAATAATTCTCTTTATTTAAAATCTCCTGCACACTATCATCAACTAAAGCATGATAAGGACGATCAAACCTAATATCTGGATGATTACGAAATAACCGAGAAACTAAAGAATAAGGTGATTGAGTTGCACCCACCTCTTGACGCACAAGGTTAATTAATAAATAATCTTCAATTTCAATAACTTCTCTAATTTGTTTCCCTATTCCCGGTGCAAGAGTTTCATCAGCATCTAACACCAAAACCCAATCACCAGTAACGTATTTTAAAGATTCGTTTCTCGCTGTACTAAAATTATTACACCAAGGAAAATAATGTACCTTAGCACCAAAATCTTGGGCAATTTGTGGTGTATTGTCTGTTGAACCTGTATCCAGAACTACAATTTCATCTACAACATTTTTTACACTTTCCAAACATTTTGGTAAAGCAACTTCTTCATTTTTAACAATCATGCACAAACTTAGTTTCATGATGCTAATATTAATTATAAATAGGTAATAGGTAATAGGTAATAGGTAATAGGTAACAGGTAATTGGTTGATAGGGAAATATCAAACGGATTACCCAGTCACCAGTCACCAGTCACCAATCACCCTATCTAACGTACACCAGCTTTGACACCAGTACCATTTTTCTGGGTAGCATCTTCTGGAAGTTCCACACCAAAAACGCGAGCAAAAGCTTTCTCTACCTTATATCCAGAATCAATAGACTCTAAAGGATCTTTCCGTAGACGGTGACGCAGACATAAAGTAATTACCCGTCGAATATCATCAATGGTAACTTCTGTGCGTCCTTCAAAAGCAGTTAAAGCCTTAGCAGCGCGGTTAGTAACAATATCACCACGCAAACCATCCACATCTAACTCTGAACAAACTTCAGAAATTTTCACCCGTAGATCATAGTCAAGATTCACCTGGGGTAACAATTCTTGAGCTTTAACAATTTTCTCCTGTAAAGCTTCCTGATCCGCTTTGTGTTGTTCCAAATATCCCGCAGGGTTGCGATCAAAATCTCCCCGTTGTTCCACAATTTGCACCCGCAAAGCAGGTTCTTTCACCGTGTGGATTTCCGCGTGCATTCCAAAACGGTCTAATAACTGGGGACGCAATTCACCTTCTTCTGGGTTTCCTGAACCCACCAACACAAACCGCGCTGGATGACGGATAGAAATACCTTCCCGTTCTACGGTGTTCCAACCACTAGCAGCAGAGTCTAAAAGAACATCCACCAAGTGATCATCTAACAGGTTCACCTCATCCACATAGAGAATACCCCTGTTTGCCTTAGCTAAAAGACCAGGTTCAAAAGCCTTCACACCTTCAGACAAAGCCTTTTCAATGTCAATCGTACCGCAAACCCGGTCTTCAGTTGCACCCAATGGTAAATCTACCATTTGTACCTTTTTATGAGCTACGGGAATTTCTGCCCCTTGTGCAGCTAACTGACGGACTTCATCGCTCATCAAGTCCGGGTCATTGGGGTCACTATTGAAGGGGTCATTGGCAACTACGGGTATCTCTGGCAACAAATCAGCCAAAGCACGGATAGTAGTAGATTTGCCGGTGCCGCGATCGCCCATGATCATCACACCACCAATTTTAGGATCAATCACATTTAACAGCAGAGCCAGTTTCATTTCTTCCTGGCCGACAATAGCAGTAAATGGAAAAACCGCGCGACGCGCACTTGCTGTAGTTTGAGCAGTTGAAGTCACTAAATTACCTTAACAATACTTTTGTTATTACAATTCTTTATTTTGCCATATCTAGAGATGGTAGGTCAGTTATCAGTTCAACGCTGACTCATATAAGTTTTTTAAATCTGATTTTCACAAAAAAAGTATACGACTATGTTTATTGAGAATACACTGGGTTCATTCTCAATAAACATAGTCGTATACTTTTTTTGTGAAAATC
>RDXV01000046.1 GCA_004292695.1 Nostocales cyanobacterium
AGGTTAATATAATAGATTGACTACTCATGGTAAAACACCTTAAAATTCATAAAATCAAGTATATTCTCAAAAACCTTAACTAATTACGTCAGTTTAATATCTCTTTGCGTCTTTGCGTCTACCCTGCGGGATCTCCTGACGGAGATTGCATGATATTAAAAATCTTTAACTCTCATTTTTTCATCACATCTGTATTCATCAACTTATCCCAAAAGCGAAAATAAAGACCGTAATTACAATTAAACTTATGATGATGAATAGTATGATGGGTAGGAGTGATGCAATATTGATTCCAAAAACCTCTCATCCAAGAACGGGGGTAAACTTCATAACCTGTGTGGTTAATAACTCCGAATATAGTCATTAACATTAATAAAACGACTAACATACTAATGTGAATAGGAATAATAAATAACAGAATAGGAATAATAATTGCTTGGAGAAAACTTTCTAGAGGATCGAAACAAAAAGATGTCCAAGGTGTTGGGTTAAGAGATTCATGATGTACTTTATGAAATCGCCTATATATTTGGGGAGTATGTAACCATAAATGAGTCCAATAAAAATAGGTGTCATGTAAAAATAAATAGATAAATAAACTGATTGGTAAATATAACAAACCATATTCTAAAGGATTTAGATAAACTTTAGTATTTCCTGTTTCGATAATTTCCATCATTAAAGCAACAATGGGGGCGAAAATTAAACAGGATAAAATAGACCATTTGATTTCGGTTTTGATTTTTTTATAATGTTGATCATGTTTGTATTTATCAATATTTTGTAAGCGTCGTTTTTCCCAAGACTGGGGACGACGAACCCATAGAAACCAATACAAACATCCAGATACTGCTAAATATCTGAATGAGAGGGTGAGGAATATCAATAATGTGAAAGTTAAAAATTCAGGGATAACAGTAAGCATAAAATAAGTGTGATTTTTTTCTAAGGTTAAAATTACTCAGCTTAGTTTAGAATAAAAAAATATATTTTCATATACGTGTTTTCACTATTTTTTTGTTATGGCTTTAGGTAAGATATAGTGGTTTTTTGTGTGATGAGGTACAGGCGGGCAGGATGCCCACCCCACAAGAGTTTAGCTAATAATAAAAAACCCTTTCTTTGGAAAGGGTAGGGTATTGATAATACTAATTCTGTATCAAGATGTTCTTAGTTTTTAGATGGTGATGATTAGAAAAACCAACCGTAGGAATGTAAACCTTTACCTAAGATATTGACACCTAAGTAACAGATCCAAACGACGACAAAACCACCGGCGGCTAAAATTGCGGGTTTTCTGCCTTGCCAACCCCGTGTTATTCTGGCGTGAAGATAGGCAGCAAAAACTAACCAAGTAATTAAAGCCCATGTTTCTTTCGGGTCCCAACTCCAATAAGAACCCCAGGCTTCATTGGCCCAAACTCCACCGGCGATGATCCCAATGGTGAGGAGGGGAAAACCTAAACCGATGACGCGGTAGCTAATGTTATCTAGGGTTTCTGCGAGGGTGAGACGTTGGGGAGATAGGGTTTCTGCGGTTAAGGTTGGGTTGGTGGTGATGACATCTAAAACCGCAGTACCGTTACCGTTGTTGTTGGTTTCTAAACGGGAAAAACCGTTGTTTTCTACAGGTATGTTAGGTTGGGTGACTAATTCTCCTGATTTAATCAGTTTGTAGCCATTTTGACGATAACCACCATTACCAAAGGAACTTCCTTGTAATTGAATGTTTTGGCCGCGAGTGACAATTAAGAAGGCGATCGCCAATAGAGAACCTACCATTAATGCAGAATAACTCAACATCATTACACTGACGTGCATCATTAACCAGTTAGATTTTAAAGCTGGTACTAATGGTTCTGAGATTTGCATTTCCGATGGTAGAGTTAAGGTAGCAAAGGCGGTAATTCCCATTGCTACGGGTGCGGTGACAACCCCTACTAATTTACTGCGACTGGTATTTTCAGCAATGAGATGGATGGCTGTAATTCCCCAAGTGAGGAAAAATAGGGATTCATAAAGATTGCTGAGGGGGAAATAACCAGCTTCAATCCATCTTGCACCTAACAGGGTAGCGATAGATAAATTGGCGATCGCCATTCCTGCTGTTCCTAAAGCCGCCGTTACTGATAAACTCGGAAAAGCTGCCCCTACCCAGTAAATCAGCATTGTGCAGAATAAAACAGCAAAAGAGGCATTATCTAGCCAATTCTGGAGTACAACCAGATTCATAAACACTTCTCCGATAAAAAAAGCCAAAAAAGCTAAATAATGGGTCTAGAAGGCTATTAAGACCCATTCATAGCGTTACAGCATATTGCATATCAATCAGGTGCAAAATCAAAATTAAAACCTAGACACCAAGCCAGTTTTACTCCTGACTCTTGTACGGGCGAACGGCCGTTCGCCCCTCCTGACTTCTGCTGTAATTCTCTTGTCTACAACTTAACAATAACCGATTAACTCACCATCATTCCATTCCAAGGTATCACCGATGGTATCACCGTTATGATAGGCTGAGAGTAGGATTTCGCTGGTCTTACCATAGGATATAACACCGTTGGCATCTAAGGCGATCGCCCCTAAATCTCTTTGGTTTTTGCTGGCTTCGGTAAATGATTTTAACATTGCATCTTTTAAAGACATTCCATCACTTACCCGAATCACAATTTTAGCCGCTAAACATTCATCAATAATATCTTCACCGATACCTGTACAACTCACTCCAGCGTATTGAGTAGCATAATTACCCGCTGGCATAGCTGAATCACTAACTCTCCCAATTCTCTCAAAACCTTTACCCCCGGTGGAAGTACCAGCGGCGATTTTTCCAGTATTATCTAAAGCTACGACACCAATTGTACCCCGACCGGCTTCTGAACTTTCCGCCATTTCCGGTTCTGCAACTACTCCGGCCATAGTTCTTTGAAAGTTATCTTCCCTTTCCTGTATCCACTCTTTTAAACGTAAATCTGTTAAAGCATTATAACTAGGGATTTGTAACTCTCTGGCTAATTCCGCAGCACCATAATCAGACAATACCCGATCTGGAGAATTTTGGAGAAATAAAGCCATTTCAATGGGATTTTTTACCCGTGCGACATTAATTACACCACTAAATTTAGCGGATGTTCCATCCATCAGGGAAGCACTCATGCGAATTTGTCCATCAGACTGTAAAACCGAACCAGTACCAGCATTAAACCGGGGGTTATCTTCCAATAATTGACAACCTTTAACCACTGCATCAGCAGCGCTAACACCATTGAGTAAAAGTGAATAAACTTCTTCCACAATTTTAGATAAGGAATTACGAACAGCAGTTAACCCTCCCTTACCTTGGAGAGAACTACCAGCGCCACCATGAATAATTAATTTAGGTTGTACTTGTAATGTCATTTGTTTTGGGATTTGAAGATGATGAATGATTTTATCAGGAGATCGAGGAGATCGAGGAGTCAGGAGTCAGGAGATCGAGGAGTCAGGAGTCAGGAGTCAGGAGTCAGGAGATCGAGGAGTCAGGAGTCAGGAGTCAGGAGTCAGGAGTTCAGAAGAATAAAGAACTAATTTTTCACCCTGTTCCCTGTTCCCTGTTCCCTGTTCCCTATTCCCTATTCCCTATTCCCTATTTACAGTTACAATATTCTTCTATTTGTCACTGGAATTGAGGGAATTATGGCGCGTCTAGCATTGCTGAGTGTATCTAATAAAACTGGTATTGTTGATTTAGCCCGGACTTTGGTGGAAGAGTTTGATTTTGATATTATCAGCAGTGGGGGAACGGCTAAAACTCTCAAGGATGCAGGAATACCAGTTACTAAGGTTTCTGATTATACGGGTTCACCGGAAATTTTGGGTGGCCGGGTGAAAACTCTCCATCCCCGTATTCATGGCGGTATCTTAGCACGACGGGATTTAGATCAGGATGTTCAAGATTTAGCAGATAATAATATTCGTGCTATTGATTTGGTGGTGGTGAATTTATATCCTTTTGAGGAAACTATCGCTAAACCTGGTGTGACTTTAGCTGATGCGGTGGAAAATATTGATATTGGTGGTCCAGCAATGTTACGGGCTTCTTCTAAGAATTTCGCCCATTTGACTGTATTATGTAATCCTGATCAATATGATGAATATTTGCAGGAATTACGCGCAAATGGTTCACCTTCTCTGGAGTTTCGCCAAAAATGTGCGTTAAAGGGATTTTTACATACTGCTAGTTATGATAATGCCATTGCTGCTTATTTAGCTGGTATACAAGGTGAGGGTTTACCAGATACTTATACTGTTTCCGGTACACAACTTCAATCTTTGCGTTACGGTGAAAACCCCCATCAACCCGCTGCATGGTATCAAACGGGAACTAAACCTAGTGGTTGGGCAGCGGCGACGAAGTTACAGGGTAAGGAACTCAGTTATAATAATTTGGTAGATTTGGAAGCTGCACGTCGCATTATTGCTGAGTTTACGGAAAGTCCCGCAGCGACAATTATTAAACATACTAACCCCTGTGGTACTGCGGAAGCGGATACCATTTTTGACGCTTATCAAAAGGCTTTTAATGCTGATTCTGTGTCCGCTTTTGGTGGTATTGTGGCTTTAAACCGGGTGATAGATGCAGCAACGGCGACTGAGTTAACTAAGACGTTTTTAGAATGTGTGGTTGCACCTGGTTGTGATCAGGAAGCACAGGAAATTTTAACTAAGAAGGGTAATGTCAGAGTTTTAACTTTACCTGATTTGATAACTGGTCCCAAGGAAACTGTCAAGGCGATCGCCGGTGGGTTTTTGGTGCAAACTGCTGATGATATTGTTGCTGATACCAGTAAATGGCAAGTGGTCACTGACCGTCAACCAACGCCTGCCGAGTTAGCAGAGTTATTGTTTGCCTGGAAAGTTTGTAAACACGTAAAATCTAATGCTATTGTTCTCAGTAAAGACCGCACAACTTTGGGTGTAGGTGCTGGACAAATGAACCGTGTCGGTTCTGCGAAAATTGCTTTAGAACAAGCAGGAGATAAGACACAAGGTGCATTTTTAGCTAGTGATGGTTTTTTCCCCTTTGATGATACGGTGAGAACTGCTGCTGCTGCGGGAATTACTGCTATTGTGCAACCTGGTGGAAGTCTGCGTGATAAAGATTCTATCAAAGCTGCAAATGAATTAGGTTTGTTGATGGTGTTAACTGGTGTGAGACATTTCTTGCATTAGAGGAGATCGAGGAGTCAGGAGTCAGGAGTCAGGAGTCAGGAGTCAGGAGTCAGGAGTCAGGAGTTCGAGGAGTTCAGGAAAATTGAGAACTAATTTTTCTCCCCATCACCCCATCACCCCATCTCCCCATCACCCCATCACCCCATCTCCCTACCGTTGAATGGCTTGATCAATTTGTTGTAATAATGATTCTAAAGTTGAGGAATTATCTAAAACTATATCCGCTAGTTTGATTTTTTCAGACATTGGTAATTGACTGTTAATTCTTGCTGTTGCTTGTTCACTGGTTAAATTATTTCTTTCCATGAGTCTGGTTTTTTGTTGGGTTTCTGAACAAGCAACTACCCAAATTTCTGTAACTAAATTCTCTAATTTGGCTTCAAATAATAAGGGTATTACTAATATTAAAGTGTTTGCAGATGATTTATTAATTTCTTGAAGAAAACAATTTCTCACATAGGGATGAATGATATTTTCTACCCATTCTTTTTCTTGTGGTTGATTAAAAATAATTTCTCCTAATTTGGCACGGTTTAAGTTACCATCTGCTAATAAAATTTCTTGTCCATATTTTTGGGCTATTTCTGTTAAAATTGGTGAACCGCAAGATACTGCTTCTCTAGCGTAAATGTCAGCATCTAATATTGGTAAATTGTAAGCAGTTGCTAAATAATTAGCTACTGTACTTTTACCTGTAGCTATACCTCCGGTTAAACCAATTAGTTTTTTGTTGTTAGTCATTAGTCATTAGTCATTAGTCATTAGTCATTAGTTGTTAGTTGTTAGTTTTATCTTTTGCATTTTGCCTAACTTAAATACTTAACTTACTCATTTACCCATTTAATAATTGCTTCAGTTAAACCTTCAGCGGTGTATTCATCTGCTTCGATATCAACTCTACCAAATAACTCTAAACAGGTTTTAGAAGTTTGGGGACCAATGGAAGCTATGCAGGTTTTATCTAAGTAGTTAATTATTCCTTCTGGAAATGTATTTGCTGTTAATAAACAGAAAAATTGCACAGTTTTAGAACTAGCAAAAGTGATGATATCTAAACTATGATTTCTTAGTGCTTTTTCTGCTGCTGGGGGAATATGTTGTGGACAGGAAGACTCATAAGCTGGGACTTCAACAACTTCTGCACCTTGATGGGTTAATTCTTCTACTAATACTTGTCTTCCTCCTGTTTCTACTCTGGGAAATAATATCTTTTTACCTGCTAATTGTTCGGGAAAGTTAATTACTAAGGAATCAGCGATAAAATGGGGAGGAATAAAGTCAGCTTTGATATTGTAGCTACTAAGAACTTGGGCGGTTTTTTTACCAACTACGGCAATTTTCAAGTTGTTTAAAGCGGTTTTATCTTTTCTGTTAGCTTCCAATCTCTTGAAAAAGTATTCTACTGCATTACCGGATGTTAAAATTAACCAATTATATGTTGATAAATTAGCAATTGCTTGATCTAAGGGTTTCCAAGTGGAGGGGGGTGTAATTTCTAAAGCGGGTAATTCTATGACTGTAGCACCTTCTTGGGCGAGGCGATCGCTAAATTGGCTAGACTGGCCTACTGAACGAGTGACTAATATTGTTTTACCTTTTAGGGGGTAAGTAGGAGGATGATGAGGTTGGTTGATAGGAATATTGGTATGCACGATTTTATATTTACTCAAGTATCTACAAAAGCCGAATTAATAATATTTTATATTTTTCCATGTTATAGGAACTTCCGTAATCCTACAACTTCACCAATGACAATTACAGCAGGGGAAAGGGATAAACCCTGAGTTTTTGTTAAAATATTACTCAGTTCTCCTATCCAAATTTCTTGACTAGCTGTTCCTGCCCAACGAATAATAGCTATGGGTGTAGATGGTAATTTGCCATATCTTAACAGTTGATAAACGATATCTTCTAGATTTTTAGCCCCCATTAATATTACTAAGGTTTCTATTTGTGATATTGCTTCCCAATTTAATGCGTCTAGTTCATGACCTGTAAATACTGTAAAGCAGCGACTTAATACGTTATCTGTGAGGGGTATTCCTGCTAATAAGGGGGCGGCTAATGCTGAAGATATTCCGGGAATAATTTCAAATTCACAACCTGCGGTTTTTAATGCTTGAATTTCTGCAATACAACGCCCAAATATAAAAGGATCACCTGATTTTAGTCTGATAACTTGTTTATTTTGTCTGCCATATTTTACTAATAAGTTGTTAATTTCTCCCTGGGGTGTGCTGGGTTTTCCTCCACGTTTACCAACGTCTATTTTTAAACATTTTTCTGGCACTAATTCTAGTAATTCAGCATCTACTAAGGCATCATAAATTAATACTTCTGTTGATGTTAATAGCCGATATGCTTTTACTGTTAAATATTCTATGTTTCCTGGTCCTGCACCAACTAGGTATACTTTTTTAGTCATTAGTTATTAGTCATTAGTCATTAGTCATTAGTCATTAGTCATTAGTCATTAGTCATTAGTCATTAAGAATATAACTATTTACTATCACCTGTCACCAGTTATCAGTTATCAGTTATCAGTTATCAGTTATCAGTTATCAGTTATCACTGTTTACTGTTCACTGTTCACTGTTCACTGTTCACTGTTCACTGTCACCTGTTCCCTATGTCTTTGAGAATTTTATCTATTGTTTGTGCTTTTTGGGGTTGACGTTGTTTTTGAAATAATGCTTTTGATGTTTGTAAGTTTTCGATTGCTTCTTGTTGGTTATTTTCTATTAGTAAAATATTTGCCAATCTTAAATAAGCATCAGCATTTTTAGGACTACGGTTAATTACGTCGGTAAATAGTTCTTTTGCTTCTTGAGTTTTACCTTGATGGTTTAACAGATCGCCTAATAATAATCTGACAACATCGTTAGTAGAATTAATTGCTATTACTTGTCTAAAAGCTGTTTCTGCACCTGTATAGTCTTTTTCTTTAAATAGGTTTATTCCTTTCTGAAACAAGTTAGCTGTAATTAATGTTTTCCAAGATAAATAACCTAAAATACCAATGGCAGTAACGACTGAAATAATGGCAATGAGGCTAGTTATGGGTAGATTTTCTGACATGATTTTTTGATGTGATGTTGATGAATTAACCTAAAATACAAGCAACTGGAAAAATGATATATTCTATAAAAAATAGTTTCCAGATAAATTGATAAAAACTGGCAACTTGATTTTTATTATGTGTATCTATTTTTTTGCTTTCTGTCCACATTAATATCAATGGTATGATATGACTGATCAATAAGAATGTTTTATTGACTTCGGCAATATTTAAAAAACCTGCAAAAATCATTCCTAGATAACAAGTAGTTAACACCCACAAAGCAAGGTTAAATACTCTTTTTTGACCTAGTTGGAGGGTAAAGGTTGTGATATTATAAAGTTTATCACCTTCCATGTCGGGAATATCTTTAAAGATGGCGATCGCAAAGGTGAATATTATAATAAATGCTGTTAATAACCAAACTGCTCCGGGTATACCTTGGCTTCTTTGGAATAACCAACTAAAATGGAAAAATAGTCCCAAATTAACTATTGTACCGCGAACTGAGAAAATACATAAAGCTGCCCAAAAGGGATATTGTTTTAAGCGAATGGGTGGTAAGGAATAAGCAGTACCGATGATTAAACTTATGGCTACCATTCCTAATAAATAAGGACTGTTAAACCAAGCAATAATTAAGGCTAAAATTCCTGTAATGATCACTATGGTTTTCCCCTGTGTTTCGGTAAATTCTCCTGATGCTAGGGGTAAGTTGGGTTTATTGATTTTATCAATTTCTATATCTTCTAATTGATTTAAACCAACTATATAAATATTGCCACAAATACAGGCTAACCAAGTACCTAATATTTGATTAATATGTGTTAGAGAAAAGTTTGTAGATGTGACACCAAGGGTTAATAGATATAAGCCTAAAACACTTAAACTTGTACCGATAATTGTATGAGGTCGAGAAAATTTCCAAAAAGCATAAAACCAGTTTTGAGGAAAAGTAGATGAACTTTGTTTAATCATTTTTTAGGTAATTGGTAATTGGTAATTTTGATCCTAAATTCTTAATTCTTCATTCTAAATTCTAAATTCTTTTTGTTCCACACAATAAACCAAAGCGAATTAAACCGCGTTCATAACCTCGACTCATTAAACCTAAAGAAAGCGCTCCTTGAATTGTTGGCCAACCGGAAAATAATAACCCGAAAATTGCCTGGGGGGTGATAGCAGAGTCAATAACCACATTCCAAAAAGGAGCGACGGCAGTTGACCAATCAGCGGTACGAATGTTGTTTAATGGTAGTTGGTGGGCGATCGCCTCATATTCAGGCAAAGAAATTACATAGGGTAAACAATATACTCTATAAATATCTTGTAAATGCTTTTGTTCATCAGCGCTAAGTGGAAATTGATTTGTATGACGATGACACCATGTAACTAAAATCAATGTACCACCTGGTTTCAATACCCGATAACATTCTTGCAGAAACTTGGTTTTATCTGGCATATGTTCACCACTTTCTAAAGACCACACCAGATCAAAAGAATTATCACCAAAGGGCATTTCCTGGGCGTTGGCGACTTGAAACTTACACTTTCCACCTAAATTAGCCTCCGTTGCTCTTTCAGTCGCTCTCGCGGCTTGTACAGGACTGAGAGTAATTCCTGTGACATGAGCGTTAAATTTTTCTGATAAGTATAAAGAACTACCACCTATTCCACAACCAACATCAAGAATATGTTCTGCATTCTTTACCTGTGACCAGTTTAGTACCTCATCAATTAAATCAATTTGTGCTTGACGACGTTCTTTTTGTTGCTTACCATCAGCACCGTAGTAACCATGATGGAGATGTTCACCCCAAATTTGTTCCCACAAACCAGAGGAAGCATCATAAAACTGTTGAATTTGCTGATAAAGTGTTGTACTCATACATCCCTAAGATAAAGGTCAAGCATTCAGAAAAAAACATATTGTTAGGCTACCATTTGTGTATTTAATTAGATAAGGCAAGTTTGCTTTCCTCAAAAAATTTTTAACTACTTATGACTGTTGCTCGTACAATATGCTTAGGATTTCTGGCTGTAATACTAGCAGGAACATTCCTATTAATGATGCCATTCTCCACTAGCAATGGTACATGGAATGATCCAATTGTAGCACTATTCACATCAACTTCCGCAGTTTGCGTAACTGGGTTAGCTGTAGTTGATACAGGTACATATTTTTCCTTTATTGGTCAATTAGTGATAGCTATGTTGGCACAAATTGGTGGTTTAGGTTACATGACAACCACAACATTTTTAATTTTACTTATTGGGAAAAAATTTGATCTGCGCCAAAAAGTAGCTATTCAACAAGCTTTAGATCGTCCAGGAATGAGCGGTAGTACACAAATTATCCGCTCAATTATTGCCACCACTTTAATATTTGAAATCACTGGTATATTCTTATTAATACCGCCATTTGTTAAAGATTTTGGATGGGACAAAGGACTATGGTTAGCAATATTTCATAGTGTTAATGCGTGGAATAATGCAGGGTTTAGTTTATTTAGTGATAACTTAATCAAGTATCAAACTTCAGGATTAGTAGTGTTTACAATCACGGGATTAATTATTTTTGGAGGTATTGGTTATCAGGTAATTTTCGATATGTATATTTGGCTGAAAGATAGGTTGTTGAAAAAACCTAATGCTATAGTATTCTCCCTAGATTTTAAAGTAGCTACAAGTACAACAATACTTTTATTAGTATTGGGAACAATTGCTTTTTTATGTATAGAAATCAGAAATCCTCAAACATTTGGTAACTTTAATTTTCAAGATCAATTACTATTAGCTTGGTTTCAATCAGTTACTCCAAGAACTGCGGGATTTAATACTATTGATATTGGGAAAATGACAGATGCAGGTTTATTTATCACCATTGCTTTAATGTTTATTGGTGCTAGTCCGGGAGGAACAGGAGGAGGAATAAAAACCACCACATTAAGAGTTCTTACCAGTTGCACAAAAGCAATCTTGCAAGGGAAAGAGGAAGTGTTACTTTATGATCGTAAAATAGCCATATCATTAGTTTTAAAAGCTATAGGAGTAGTAATTGGTTCTTTAGCAACAGTCATCATAGCTACAACTTTAATTAGTTTAACTGATCCCAAATTAGAATTTATTCAAATTTTATTTGAAGTGGTATCAGCCTTTGGTACAGTGGGTTTATCTACAGGAATTACTGGCAGTGTTTCTGTGTCCGCAAAATTAATTTTAATTATCACTATGTACATTGGTAGAGTCGGTGTTTTATTATTAATGTCAGCAGTATTAGGAGATCCTCGACCTAGTAGAGTTCACTATCCCGAAGAAAACTTACTGGTTGGGTAATTGGTAATGGGTAATTGGTAATGGGTAATTGGTAATATTAATAGATTAATAACTAATAACTAATAACTAATAACCAATAACTAATGGCTAATAACTAATAACTAATGACTAATGACTAATGACTAATAACTAATAGGAAATTTATGAACCTGTCATCATTAAAATTTTTTCGTAGTTTACGTAAAGACAACAATCAATTTGCTGTAATTGGTTTAGGTCGTTTTGGTCGTTCTGTTTGTTCAACATTACACAGTTTAGGTTATCAAGTTCTAGCGACAGATGTTGATGAAAAACTGGTTGCTGAAGCATTGAATGACGAAATAGTTAGTCATGCAGTACAATTAGATTCTACAGAACCTGCTGCACTCAAAGAAGCTGGTATTTTTGAATTTGATACGGTAATTGTAGCAATTGGTAACTATATTCAAGAAAGTATCATTACCACATTGAATGTTAAGGAAGCTGGTGTACCTCATGTAGTAGCAAAAGCATCAAGTGAAGTACATCGGAAATTATTAAAAAGAGTAGGTGCAGATCATGTTGTCTTCCCAGAATATGAAGCGGGTTGTGCTTTAGCAAGAACATTAACAAAACCATCTATTTTAGATAGATTTGATCTTGATCCAGATAACAGTATTGTAGAAGTAATTGTACCTGATGAATTTCATGGTAAAACTGTAGCAGAACTTCAGTTGAGAAACCGTTATGGTTTAAATTTGTTAGCTGTTAGTCAAGATGGAAAATTCAAAATAAACCCCGATCCTACAAGACGTTTAGAACGGGGTTCAGCAATGGTAGTTATTGGTTGCAATAAAGATATTAACCGTTTACCAATTTAGTCATTAGTCATTAGTTATTAGTCATTAGTCATTAGTCATTAGTAAACATTTCCCCCTATTCCCTATTCCCTATTCCCTATTCCCTATTCCCTTCTTCCACTGATAACTGATAACTGATAACTGATTACTTTTCTGTAGAATTAATGGGTGCTGCTGTCTCTGGTGGTGGTAGAATGACATCACCATTATTATTCATGTCAGTGTCGTTTTCATTTGTAGGAATGGTTGCGGGTGCAATTTCAGTAGGTGAAATTTCGGTAACGGTGGGATCTTTCTTGGGTTCTGGTTTTGGTTCTAAATCTTGAGATATTTTCTGTGTGATTTCGTCAATTTTTGCGGCTTGTTCTGTGTTACCTTGGGCATTATATTCTTTACTAGCTCGTTTCAATATTTGGTTAGCTAGTTTTAATTCTCCTTGGTTATATAAAATTACTCCCAAGTTATAGTAAGCTACGGCATTTTTGGGATTTTTGTTAATAGCTTGTTGGTAAATTTCGATAGCTTCTTTTGGTTGATCTTGGATAATTAATAAAGCCCCTAAATTATTGTAGGCTAATGTGTTTTCTGGATCAAGTGCGATGACTTGACGATAGTTAGAAATTGCTGTTTCTATTTGTCCTTCTTGTTGTAGTACAACTGCTAAATTTAAGAAAGCATTGACATTTTTGGGATCTAAATTTATCGCTTCTTGGTAAGCTGCGATCGCCTCATCTCTCAATTCTTGTTCATACAATGCTAAACCTAAATTATAATGGGCGATCGCCATCCTTGGGTTCATGCTCAACGCTTTTCTATAAGCTGTAATCGCTTCTTCTTGTTTGTCTTGTTTTTGTAAAGCTAAACCCAAATTATAATACAGTTCTGCAACATTAGGATTGATTCTAATTGCTTCTGTGTATTCCTGTACTGCTAACTCAAAGCTGTTTTGCTCCATCAAGATATTACCTAGATATTTTCTGGCTATTCCAATACCTGGATCTCTTCTCAAAGCTTGACGAAAAGCAGACTCAGCTTCTTGATATTCTTGACGTTGGTAACGTGTAACTCCCATTTGAAAAAGCATTGCTGCATCCAAATCTTGAGAAACTATACCATCTTGAGTTTGAGCTAATGATTTACCACCAGGTAATTCAGTAAATGTTGGGATGGTAGTTAGTAATAATGTTGACGTAGCTAATAAAAAGCCTAGATGCACTTGTCTGTGTAAATACTGATAAAAAGGAAATTTTTTAGACATAATTTGCAGCCCTGTATTTATAATTAATTGTTGTTAATTGTCGTACTCAGTCATATTACCCACAACTACATCAAAAATTCACAATTAGTCATTAGTCATTAGTCATTAGTCGTTAGTTGTTAGTCATTAGTCGTTAGTTGTTAGTCATTAGTCATTAGTCATTAGTCGTTAGTTGTTTATTCTCCCCCTGCTTCCCCTGCTCCCCCTGCTTCCCCTGCTCCCCCTGCTTTCTTCACAGTGCGGCTATCCGTAGCAAACTTTAGTCGCTAATAAATCACGATTTAGATAAATTAGACTCAGTTCAGTTAACAGTACCTCTAGGTTAAATACAGAATAATGGACTTTGGTATTGGGTTTCTCTCGAACAACGTCATGCTGCCAATCATAGACTTTTTCTATGGTATTTTCCCTAGCTATGGATTGGCGATCGTTGCTCTGACATTAATTATCCGCTTTGCACTTTATCCTTTAAGTGCCGGATCAATCCGCAGTATGCGAAGAATGCGAATTGTGCAACCCTTGATGCAAAAACGGATGGCGGAAGTCAAAGAAAAATATAAAGACAATCCGCAAAAGCAGCAAGAGGAAATGATGAACGTGCAAAAGGAGTTTGGCAACCCCTTAGCGGGATGCTTACCCCTATTGCTACAGATGCCTGTGTTACTGGCGCTATTTGCCACCTTACGGGGTTCACCATTTGCAGGTGTTAATTACTCAGTTAACTTGCAAATTTTCCCCTCTGAACAGATAGAACGTATTCAACCCCAAGCCTTTGCGACTCCACCCCAAAATATTTATATTGCCGATGGAGATCACACAAAAATTACCGCCATCCTCCCTGGTGGTAACAAATTGGCAGTGGGAGAAAAAACCAAGATTCAATATCAAACCTTAGAAGGTAAACCCTTCGATGCTTTGGCAGCAGAACATCCAGAAACCAAGTTAACTCCTGAATGGAAAATCACCAAAGGAGAAGACAGGGTAAAAATTGATGAACAAGGAAACATAGAAGCCTTACAGCCAGGAGATGTCACCATTCAAGGTACTATTCCTGGGTTAGCCGCTGATAGAGGATTCTTGTTTATTGATGCCTTGGGTAGAGTTGGTGCAATTGATCCTGATGGTGCTGTTCACTGGGATATTGTCGCCATGATCGTCTTCTTCGGTGTCAGTCTTTACGTTAGCCAAATGCTATCAGGGCAAAATTCCGCTGGTGGTAATCCCCAACAGGAAACAGTCAATAAAATTACACCAGTGATTTTCTCTGGGATGTTTTTGTTTTTCCCATTACCAGCGGGTGTATTGATGTACATGGTAATTGGTAACGTTTTCCAAACCCTGCAAACTTATATTCTCTCTCGTGAACCTCTCTCAGAGGAACTACAAAAAATTGTAGATATACAAGAGAAAGAAAAACAAGCTGCCAGTGGAGAAGTGAAAACTTTGCCCTTTGAACCAAAAAGTTCCAAGAAGAAAGCTACAGGTTAATGATGACTGATGATATAAATATGCAGCGTGGAGAACAGTGGTTAAAACAACTGCTGCAACTCTCTGGTGTATCCACAGATGTGAATAGTAAAGTAGGGGCTACCCCAGGAATTGGGGTAGAATCCCAAGAAGAAAATAGTTGCTGGTTGATAATTGATGACAGTAATTTGATGCCAGAACAAATTAGAACTTTGATTGGTGCGAATGGTTCAGTATTGGATGCTATTCAATATTTAGCTAATTCCGTACTGAATGTGCATCAACCAGAAGAAGAACACGTACCTTATACCATTGAGTTAAGTGACTACCGTCTGAGAAGACAGTCAGAAATTACCGCTTTAGTCAGAACCGCAGTTCAAGAAGTGCGTTTTTCTGGTAGAGAAGTGGAAATGAAATCTTTGAGTTCTTTTGAAAGGCGACAAGTTCATAGCTTTTTGAAAGAATTTCCAGATTTACAAACCTTCAGTCGTGGGAAAGAACCTTATCGTAATTTGGTAGTTCGTCCTGCCACAGAACCGCCTACAGATCCCGGCTATTAGGCTAAAATCTAGGCATTCAGCTATTTCTGACAACATCCTATGGACGCTATTTTGATTCCGCAGCTAACTAAAGCCCCGGAGCGGACAGAGGAATTTCAAGTTAATGAGTCTCTGCCTGGTTTGGAAACTTTAACCCCTGTACGTGGTACTGTCCGCGTACAACATCAGGGTAATTATTTAGAAGTTTCCGGTCAGGCAGAAACAATTATTACTTGTACCTGTAACCGCTGTTTACAACAATATAATCAACGTTTGGCTGTTAATACTAAAGAAATTATTTGGTTAGATGCAAATGCTGATCAATTAGAGGACTTACCTTTAGAAAGAGAAGTACCTATAGAAGATTTAGTGGAAACAGTTTCACCTGATGGTTATTTTTACCCTAGTGAATGGCTGTATGAGCAAATGTGTTTAGCTATCCCTCAAATTCAGTTGTGCGATCGCAATTGTCCAGGAATTCTCAACACTAATGAGGTAAATAATGATTCTAATATTTCGGAGGGAACTATTGATAGTCGTTGGGCAGCTTTGAAAAATTTGAAAAATCAAATTTCTGATTCTTAATTTGAGAACTTGGAAATTTAAAACCCCCAGATAATATCCCTGGGGTGTTGTATGAGTTTCAATTAATTATAAAATCATTTTGTCAGGATTCAGGATAGAAAATACCCTACTGAATTTTGACTCCTGATTCCTGAATTCTTACATCATTTTATTCATCTTCTAGAGAGTTTATTTTCACTTCCTGAAGATCATCATGATTATCAGATTCAGAAATCATCACTAATTCATTTTCAGATTGATGATGATATTGCCATTGATCTAAAACATCTTTAACTAATACTTCTTCTACCCAAATTTTAGCAACAACAGTTAAAGGTAATGCTAAAAATAATCCTAAAAATCCAAAGAAAGTCACAAAAAATAATTGAGAAATTAAAGTGACTGCTGGTAATAATGATACCTGATGTGCCATAACTATGGGGGTGAGAAAATTACTCTCAGCTTGTTGAATAACGAAGTAAATAATTAACACACCCAATGATTTCCAGGGAGAATCTAAAAGAGCAATTGCCATTGCTGGAACTACACTCATAGTCGGTCCCAAATTAGGAATTAAATTCATAAATCCGGCTAATACAGCTAGGGCTAAAGCTGCTTTAATTCCCAATAAAGATAGTCCAACTAGACTCATTAAACCAACTACAATAACAGCAATAAAAGCACCTGTTACCCATCTTTCTAAAGAATTTTCACACCTATCTAAAATACCCTCTACTCGTCGCCGATAAAAAGAGGGAAATAAACGAATAAACAATTTTTGATAAGCACCAGGATCAGCTAAAAACATTCCTGTTAAAACTAAAACTAAAAGGATATTGAGAACAACTAATAAGGAACTAGAAACAAAAGCAAAGGAATTTCCTAAAATGCGATTAAATAAAGGTTGTGCTTCGGCAATTAGTCTATTTAGATCAGGAATAAAAGGTATTAATTGCGGAGGAATATGGGTTCTTTGTTCATCAATCCAACTATTTATGCGCTCAAAACCTTGGGGAACTCTGTAAGTTAATTCTTGAAATTGTTGGGTAAAAGGGGGAACAATTAACCAGAAAAAACCAATTACACCAGCAAAGAATAACGCTACAGATAAAGCTATAGATAGGTTTCTTTTAATGCCAAAATTTTGGAATGTTCTAGCTAAACGATTTAAAGTAGTTGCTAAAACTACAGCAGCAAATATTAATAATAAAACTTCCCGCAGTTGCCAAAGTATATATAAGGATAAAACTATGGCGATTAAACCAATCCATTGACCGATTTTCACAAATTGACTCCATAATTATAATTGAAGGCAGATGATTTTTTAGTTTTGCTTTTGTAAATTCATTCTCGCTAAGAAAATAATTGTCATGATCAGGGTAGGTAAAATAACTAAAATTATTGCATTAGTTGATGTTTCCGGTATTTCTAACATTGGACATACATATTTAATCAGATAGGAAATAATAGCGGAGAGAATGAGTAATTTTAACAGAAAACTTAGTTGATTTTTCATAAGAGTGTGGGAATACACATTTTTTTTGTAGGGTATACACGAATTTAGACTTACGGTTAAAGTCTTTAGAATAGATATCAGATACAAAACTTTACTTTTACCACTACCACACCATAATTGTCAGAATTATTTACTACATTTATGGGTGATGAGTGTAGGAATTTACGTATTTTCTGATTACCATGATTTATCTACCTGTTTCATTACTATTATTCTTAGTGTTGTTATTACTGCTGCCATTTATTTGGTTTGCAGTTGCGGTAGATGTTGTAGAAGTTGCGGTAGCTAAATTGGGTTTTTCACCAAATATGGCTTTTTTATTGTTAGTGCTAGTAATGATTACCAGTACAATCAATATTCCGATTTACCGTTTAGAAACTCCTGTACAATTGGCTGATGAGTTTGCAACTCTGTGGTTAAGGGAATTTTGGGGAATTCCGCTCAGAAGATTACAAAGTCACACCGTAATAGCCCTGAATGTAGGTGGTGGATTAATACCAGTAATTTTGGCATTATACCAATTTTCTCAAGGTAATACTTTGGCCATTTTATCAGTTACTGCCATTGTCACCGTTGTCAGTTACTTAGCAGCGCGGGTAGTACCAGGTATTGGAATTCAGATGAACCCATTGATAGCACCTTTAACAGCAGCTATAACAGCGATGATTATAGCCTCAACCCATGCAGCACCGGTAGCTTTTGCTGGTGGTGTGTTAGGTACTTTAATAGGTGCTGATTTATTACATCTTAAAGATATTCAAGGAATGAGTTCAGGAGTTTTGAGTATTGGAGGTGCAGGTGTGTTTGATGGTATCGCTTTATGTGGATTATTTGCTTTGTTATTAAGTTGATAATGGGTAATGGGTAATTGGTAATGGGTAATTGGTAAATAATAACTAATAACTAATGACTAATGACTAATGACTAATGACTAATGACTAATGACTAATGACTAATGACTAAAATTTGAGGTAAGTAATTATGCCAGTTGACAAAGATAACAATAATAAAATGAAAACACCAAAAATTAGACAATTTGGAGGTAGTTTATTACTTTTCCTGACCTTCTTATTATTGCTAAATTTAATTATTCCCAGTTTCTTTGGACAGAGTTTACCCCAAGTTCCTTACAGTGATTTTATTGCTCAGGTAGAAGCGGGTAAAGTTGATAAAGCAATGGTAGGAGGCGATCGCATCGAATATTCCATCAAAACCCAAGACTCGGAAGGTAAAACAGTAGAACAAGTATTTAGAACTACCCCCGTAGCACTTGATTTAGACTTACCCAAAATTCTCAGAGAAAATAACGTAGAATTTGCCGCACCACCACCAAATGAAAATGCTTGGATCGGCACGGTTTTAAGTTGGGTTGCACCACCATTAATTTTCTTTGGTATTTGGGCATTTTTAATGAATCGTCAAGGTGGCGGACCTGCTGCATTAACAGTTGGAAAAAGCAAAGCAAGGATTTATTCTGAAGGTAGCACCGGGGTAAAATTCCCTGATGTTGCCGGTGTGGATGAAGCAAAAGCAGAATTAGAAGAAATAGTTGATTTCTTAAAAAATGCAGGTAAATACACACAATTAGGGGCAAAAATTCCCAAAGGTGTATTATTAGTAGGACCCCCAGGAACAGGTAAAACATTATTAGCAAAAGCAATTGCTGGTGAAGCGGGTGTACCCTTTTTCAGCATTTCCGGTTCTGAATTTATTGAATTATTTGTTGGTGTGGGTGCTGCAAGAGTTAGAGATTTATTTGAACAAGCAAAACAACAAGCGCCATGTATAGTTTTCATTGATGAATTAGACGCTTTAGGAAAATCTCGCGGTGGTGCTGGTGGTTTCGTTGGTGGTAATGATGAACGGGAACAAACATTAAACCAATTATTAACAGAAATGGATGGTTTTGATGCTAATACCGGTGTAATTATCATCGCTGCTACTAACCGTCCTGAAGTTCTCGATCCTGCATTACGTCGTCCTGGACGTTTTGACCGACAAATTGTGGTAGATAGACCTGATAAAATTGGTAGAGAAGCTATTCTTAATGTTCACGCGAGAAATGTCAAATTATCAGAAGATGTGGACTTAGGAATTATCGCCACTCGTACCCCTGGTTTTGCTGGTGCTGACTTAGCAAATTTAGTCAATGAAGCAGCATTATTAGCAGCAAGAAATAACCGTCAAGCGGTGTTAATGGCAGATTTTAATGAAGCAATTGAAAGACTAATTGCCGGTTTAGAAAAACGTTCTCGCGTGTTAAATGAAGTCGAGAAAAAAACCGTTGCTTATCATGAAGTTGGTCATGCAATTGTGGGTGCATTAATGCCAGGTTCTGGTAAAGTGGAAAAAATTTCCGTTGTTCCTCGCGGTGTCGGTGCTTTGGGTTATACTATTCAAATGCCAGAAGAAGATAGATTTTTGATGGTAGAAGATGAAATAAGAGGAAGAATTGCGACTTTATTAGGTGGACGTTCTTCGGAAGAAGTTGTTTTTGGTAAGGTTTCTACTGGTGCATCTGATGATATTCAAAAAGCGACAGATTTAGCAGAAAGAACAGTGACAATTTATGGAATGAGTGATAAATTAGGACCTTTAGCTTTTGAAAAAGTGCAACAGCAATTTATCGAAGGTTATGGTAATCCTCGTCGTTCCATTAGTCCCCAAGTTGCAGAAGAAATTGATAAAGAAGTGAAGGAAATTGTTGATAATGCTCATCATATTGCTTTGAGTATTCTGCAAAATAACCGGGAGTTGTTAGAGGAAATTTCCCAGGAGTTATTGGAGAAAGAAATTCTGGAAGGTGGTTATTTACGGGAGAAATTAACTAAAGCAAAAGCACCTGATGAAATGGCAGAATGGTTAAGGAGTGGTAAGTTGAATATGGATAAACCTTTGTTGCAAACTGTGTTAAACTAGGATGAAAAGATCCCCGATTTCTGAGGTCAATTCATTAATTATGAATAAGATAAAAATAGAAGTCGGGGATCTGGGTTTTATTAATTGTCTGATAGCGAAGCTTGGCGTTAGCCATATCAGGATATTCAGGATTTGAGGATTTACAGGATTAAAATTTGATCAGAATTTAGGCAAAATTGAGTAATAATTTCATGATCCGAGTTTATAATTTACATAACGGTTTAAACTGACATTCTCTTCTGCTGCTTCTATCGCTAATTTACGATGCAATTCTGGAGTAATTCTAACTTGAAATTTACCACTGTAGGTTTTTTCTGCTATGGGTTCGGGAATTTCTTCACCATTAGCTTCCATGTCTATAACTATTTCTTTAACTAAATTTGTAATTCCTTCAAGTGCAGTATTGCGGTTTTCATGAAGGTAAGATAAACTTGGAAACTCGGCACATAATCCTACAAATTCCTGATCTTCACTTGACCAAGTAATTCTATAAGTGTAACGTTCATAATTAATCATTTTCTGTTTCCTCAAGTTTTTCAATTGCTGCTAGAACTTGTTTTACTTGATAAACTTTGGCTTTGCCATCTTTTGATTGAATATTAACTCTTGGATCTCCAAACCAAGGCGTTTTATAAACACAATGACTTGTTCCTTTTTGTCTAGGTTCTCCAAAATAATGATTACAAACTTTGACTAAATCATTAAAATTTACATCTTTAGGATTATTTTTTATCTGTGATAGTATTTTTTCAATCTGTTTCATTTTTATACAAAATTGCCATCAAAAAATAAGCTATTTAATTACGTAAAAAATTGAGTTCATCAGTAGCAATCTTGTAAAACATACATATATTGCACTATCTCTTTTGCTGAGAA
Source organism: Nostocales cyanobacterium (assembly GCA_004292695.1). Taxonomy (GTDB): domain Bacteria; phylum Cyanobacteriota; class Cyanobacteriia; order Cyanobacteriales; family Nostocaceae; genus Okeanomitos. The sequence goes on from RDXV01000046.1 coordinate 21,563, forward strand.
TACTAAAATCGGCAATTTACATTATTTATATAATAGTACCAATATTGATACTATGTCAAGTTAAATTTTTAATTAATCTTAATTATTTTCATACAAAATCCCCGATTTCTAATATCAATTCATCATTGATGAACAAGATAGGTAAAGAAGTCGGGGATCTGAGTTTGATTAATTCCAATCTAAAGAGATCGGGAGAGAGTTCGTCTAGGAAGCCTTACCCAGTAAAGGATTCAGCCGCCGATTCGACACCACTCTAAAAACAAGTGTAAACATAGCCACAAAAAACGTCAAGTACATACCTCAAACCCTTGTCTAGTAAGCATTCCACACACCTCAACGAAAAATATAGGGTTTTGGGGATTTGTCCTGTGGTGTCGAAAGTGATGATACAATTTTGGTGATAAATCGCTGAAACTATTACAAAAAAAGAATTTTAACTAAAACTCAACCAACCAAAAACTTCTGAAGCTGTTAATTTTAACTCAACTCCGGCAATTATTGGTAATTGATCATCACCGTCATATAAATCTATTTTTTGCCCCGGAAATACAGCTAAAACACTTTCTTCATCTGGGTTAATTAACCATCCCAATTCTGTATCGTTACGAGAACAATGTAATAATTTAGATAATACTTTTTTCTGTTGTTGTTCTGGAGAAAGTATTTCTATTATCCAGTCAGGATGAATTTCAAAACGGTTGCTAATTTTTCCTGTTGTGGTTTTGGGTATTCTTTCCCAACGAAATACAGCAACATCTGGAACAATAGTATCTCCGCCAAAAGTACAACGTAGTTCTGGGAAAGCATAAGCAATTTTCTGTGTTTCTGCTACTTGGTTAATAGTAGTACACATTTTAATCTGTAGACGACTGTGTTCACCCTGTGGCATTGGTTTTTGAATTATTTTCCCGTTAATAAATTCTGATGCTGGCTTAGTTTCTGGTAATTTCAGAAAATCATTTAGTGTAATTTGCTGTTCTCTAGTTATAGTCATAGTTGCTAATAATAGATAATAAATAAATCCATCATAACATAATTAGAGATCAATACTGTTCGGTTAAGAGTTTTCGTAGGTTGGTTTAAGCGATAGCGCAACCCAACAAAAGCCTATCAATGTTAGGTTTTCTAACGTCAACCAAACCTACATATTTATATTTTTTAGACTTAACCGAAAAGTATTCAGGACTTACGCAAGTGTCACAAGGAAAGTCTAAATTTAAGTCTGTAGTAGGCACTTTAGATCCAAAAATAAGCGATAAATCGCTTACTACGAACAGAGAAATATGCCAGTTGCGTAAGTCCTAGTATTGAATTAGGACTCTATAAATTAATGTGAAAATATGAAAGGTAAAGAATTAAGGGGATTTGAAATTGAAATAATTTAGAGAGATTAGAAAATGTTTGATACATCATCAAAGACTTTGCAAACATTTTCTAAATCCCTACAATATTTACACTACACTAGCAGAAAACGCAAAATCATTTGCAGTCAAATTCTCCAAAAATTGGCATTTCAATGGTTTGACTGCTTTCTCTTGCTTCAAAAATCAATGTTCCAGAGGTAGAAACATAATCTGGTGCGGTACTAATAATTTGTCCTCTTAATTCTCCCCCTGGGTTAGCGTTGGTGTGAATGTTGAAGTAATAAGGAGTATCTTCTCCCATCATTGCTGATGTAAATTCTGCGATTGTTTCCGCATTTAAACCTTCTGTTTCTTCCCAAATTCCGGTGATAATTGTTGTTCCATTTTCTACGGAAATTTGTAAATCATCATCTTCCAGAATATCAAATTGACAATATTTTGATGATGTAATCTCAAAATACTGTTTTACTTTCAAAGTAATTTGCTTGACTTTTTTTAAGGGAACTTATCTTATTTCTAGCCGCAGTCATGGGTAATGGTATTTACCCAGAAAGTTAAGAGAAAGCAAGGATAGATTTTTACTTATCTATCCTATAGAAGTATAAAAGTTATTTTCAAAATGTGCAACATTAAAACAACAATTATTTTGTTATTTTATAATTTATACGTTATAATCATATAGTGGTTAATTAAAAATTAACGGACTAAAATAACATAAATGAAATCACCAATTACCAATTACCTAATTTTCGCTACGTTGCCAAATTTTAATTGTTTTATCCAGACTTCCACTAACTAACATTTCACCCGATGCTGTAAATACTAATGAAGTGACAGTATTAGCATGACCAGAAAAAGTTGCTAATAATTCTCCTGTTTCTAAATGCCATAATTTAATAGTTTTATCTGCACTACCACTGGCGATAATTTGCTCATTGGGACTTAAAGCTAATGTATAAACTCCTGACTGATGACTTTTAAGAGTGTGAATTAATTCACCAGTTGCTAATTTCCAAACTTTAATATTTTTGTCTTGACTACCACTAATTAAATATTTAGAATTAGCAGTCATGACTAATGAATTGACAATATGTGAATGGGCTTTTAATGTATATATTGGTTGAACTTCATGGATTTTTTTACGCCCACGTAATGATGATAAATGCCAAATTTTGATTTTGCGATAACTACCTGTCACTAAAATTCTACCATCTTCACTTAATACCATTGAATGAGCAGCAGTATCATCTAAAGATAGGGTATGTTCAACATGGCGATCGCGTAAATTCCAAAACAAAATTTTTCTATCATCTCCACCAGTCAATAAAGTTTGTCCGTCAGGTGTAAAAGCAATACACCGAACATTTCCTTGATGTTTATGGAGAATATCAATTAAATCTAATGCTCCTGTATGCCAAATTTTAATTGTTGAATCAGCACCTACACTTACTAATATTTGACTATCGGTACTAAAGGCTAAAGAATTGACATGATCAACTAAACCAGAAGTAGACCAAGGATATTCTAATAAAGTTTCTATTAATTCACCTTTACTCAAATCCCACAATTTTGTTTCACCATGACTACCACTAGCTAAAATGGGAACAGTTTTGACATTATGACCATGTAAATCTGTAACAGATAAGGCTTTAATAGAATAAGCTAAACAGTTAATTCCTTTAGTATGTCCTGTTAATGTTTGCCAACATTCCCAATCACCAATAATATGTTTTTGAGGATGTTCTGATGGTAAAGTTTGAATTACTTCTGCCACAGATTGAATATCAATTTTTGCTGGATCATATTTTTTGCCACTGAGAGATTGTAAATACCAATTTAAGCCCCCTGCATATAACAAACTACTAGGATGAAGTGATAATTTTGGTTCTGAAAATTGCAATTGATTAGTAGGTAAAAAACCAGCAATGATTGTTTGTTTTTGATATCCTAACTGAGTTGAACTGGGGAAAAATAAACAGAGGAAAATAAAAACTTGGTAGTTTTTGACATCTTCCTGGGTAACTGTCCATGATATTTTATCTTTTTTAATGCTAGTAAAACTCTCACTATCAGCCACGTGAACTTGAATATTAACGGTGGGCTGATTAGTCAAACAATAGGCAAATTTACTGGTACTACGCAAATTACCTTCATCATCAAACAGCATATTTTCTAAAGTGTCTTGTGGCACTTTTTTCACTAATTTACCCAGACGTTCAGTAATGATAATATCTACAATTTTTTCTCTGACAAGATAATCAGTAGCTTGACTTTGAAAAAACTTAGGAAAGGGAATTGTCCAATCTGGGGGTTGAGGATATTCTGGCGGTATGGGAGGTGGATTTTTAGCTAATATCTCCGCTTGTTGATGCGAAGATTCTAAAATTTTTTCCAAGGTATCGCCCCAAAATACCATCGTTTCACCGTGACAACCTTTAACTTGACCTTCTAAGAGTGATAAGTCAATTGTCTTAGGTTTTTTGACTCTTTGGAGAAAGTCAGTTTGTTGGGCTTTAAGTAAACTAATCCAGTCCATCTGCATGATAGTTACACACTATTGCATCCCTAATGTAACTTATACTTATAAACTAAACAAATTACCGTCATATTTAGTTAAACATAAATCAGGTAAATTTTATCAATTTAATTCTGATTAAATTATATATATTTACAAGATTTCTATAGATTCTAACTAATATATAAATTCACTAACTGTTTCTAGAGGAACATTTGTAAGATAAATAATATATATGTCAATAAATCAAAATCTTTACTATTTTATTGGGAAAAAGTTATCAAATTAGGATATATTAATCTATTGTGTAACTAAATATTCTATCTGGAAAAATCAAAATGTCCAATACATCTTATATTTTCGTTGCTGGTGCTAGTCGTGGAGTTGGTCAGGAAATAGCTAAAATTTTGGCAGCTAAAAATATTAATGTCAAAGCACTTGTCAGAAGTGAAATTGCAGCTAAGGAATTAGAAAATATTGGTGTGAAACCAGTATTAGGAGACGCTTTAAAAGTTGAAGATGTAGAAACAGCTATTTTAGGTGACGAACCTATTCAAGCAGTAGTTACTACTCTTGGTGGTTTACCTACAGATGGGGTAAAACCTGATTTTGTGGGTAATAAAAACTTAATTGATGCGGCAGTTAAAGCTAAAGTTCAAAAGTTTATTTTAGTCACTTCTATTGGTTGTGGTGATAGTGTGGGTGCGTTACCTCCCCAAGCTTTAGAAACTCTCAAACCTGTTTTAATTGAAAAGGAAAAAGCAGAACAATATTTAATTGACAGTGGTTTGAATTATACAATTATTCGTCCCGGTGGTTTAAAATCAGAACCAGCAACAGGTAATGGTATTTTAACTACAGATACACGAATTGTTGGTAGTATTCACCGCGCTGATGTAGCTGATTTAGTTTGTCGTTGTTTAAATTCTGTGAATGCTAATAATCAGGTTTTATCAGCAATTGATAAGAATATGATTTATCCCGGTTTACCTGAACTTACAGAGTTTGATTTAGGATAATTGGTAATTGGTAATAATAAGATCCCCGACTTCTTTTATTATCGTGTCCATAAATTTTGAATTGTTTGCAGAAGTCGGGGATCTGGGTATGTCACCTGTCACCTGTCACCTATTCCCCTGTAATTTGTAAAAATACTGTTCTTTTTCTTGCTCCATCTAATTCAAAAAATAACACAGATTGATATGTTCCTAATCCTAATTTCCCATCAACAATGGGAACTATTTCACTGGTGGTTAACATCATGGCCATCAGGTGAGAATGGGCGTTTATTGGTTCGTCTTCGGGAACATCTCGTAAATGTAAGTCGTTGTGTAGGTATTTATCGTTTTCTGGAGCTAATTTCCTTAAAAAGACTTTTACATCTTCTAATAATCTTTCTTCGTTTTCATTGATGGCTAATGCAGTTGTGGTATGTCTGGAAAATACTAATACTTGACCGTTTTTTATTTTGGTTTGTTCTATAAATTCTTGAATTTTTGAGGTGATGTTATGAATGTTTATTCCTGGTTGGGTGTTGATTTCTAAGGTTTTATTGATGATTTTCATGTTAGATGTTTAAAATTTGGTGATTTACATTTTGCGATTTGCATATTGCCTTTTAACTTATCCTATAATTGATTTGATTCCTTTGACTAATCTTTCTATTCCTTGTTTGGCTGTTTGTTGTTGTAATGCTCCATAGGCTAATCTTAAATAACATCCGTTTTCTATACCGAAGGTTGTACCGGGTATGACTGCTATTTTATGTTCTTGAATTAAGGTTTTTACTATTTCTAAACTATCCATTTGAGTATGCACTTTTAAGAAAAAGTAGAATGCACCATTAGCAGGTTTGATTGTACATAAATCTTCGAGTTCTTGGAGTGCATTGATAACTATTTTTCTGGTTTGGGCTATTGTTTTAATATTATCTTTTAAATAGTTATCTTTTGCTTGTAATGCTCCTAATGCTGCATATTGGGAAATAACAGGTGGACATATTAAAATTGTGTCTTGGACTTTTTTGACTGCATTTAACAAATGTTCGGGAATTACCATATACCCTATTCTCCAACTCGCAAAACCATAGGCTTTGGAAAGGCTAAACAGGGAAATTGTGTGTTCACTACTTCCCGGAAATGCACCAGGAGAAATGTGTTTTACCCCATCATAAGTAAAATATTCGTAGGCTTCATCACTTATATGATAAATTCCTCGTTCTTTACATATTTGATTGACTTGTTTTAATGATGATTCTGTATAAACTACCCCTGTGGGGTTATTGGGGGAAATGGTTACGACTGCGCGAGTTTTTGGTGTGATTGCTTGGGCGATTTTTTCTGGTATTAATTGATAATTTTCGTCTGTTTCTACTAACACAGGATGACAACCAGCCATTGCAATTGCCATTTCATGATTGAAGTAATAAGGGGTGTTTAAAATAATTTCGTCACCGGGAGAGGTAATAGCTAGAATGGCATTCATAAAACCCATGTTACTACCTGCGGTAACAACAATAGAGTTATGATTGTTAATGTTAATGTCGTTAAATTTTGATAGTTTATCTGTTAATGCTGTAATTAATTCTGGTATTCCAGTTACAGATTTATAGAGATTATTTGTAGGCTCAGATAGGAATTTTAGTAATAATTCTATTGCTTCTGGTGGGGGATTATAGAAAACTACACCTTGCCCTAAAGAAATTGTACCGGGTGAGTTTTTAATTAATTCAGCAATTACAGGAATAATCGGTGATTGTACCTCATTCATTCGGGAAAATTGATGTTTCATAATTTAGAGTGTTGATAATTTTAATGTAATTTAATTTGTATAATTTTTATTCATTTCTATTATATAGTATTATTAAAATTAATCAAATATACAAATCTTTCTGTTATTTTGGTTTTTAATATATCCGGTGTGTCATGCGTAGAGATTCCATTTTTTTTAAGTTGTTTCAACAACAGCCTTCTGTATTGTTTGAATTATTGGCACAGCGTCCCCAAAATGCTGATGCTTATAGATTTGATTCGGTTGCGGTGAAAGAGCCTAAATTTGAAATTGATGGGGTATTTTTACCTCCTGAAAATGATCTTTTAAAAATAGTATACTTTGCTGAAGTTCAGTTTCAACTTGATGAAAAACTGTATGAGAGATTATTTGCTGAATCGCTGTTATATTTCTATCGTAACCGCAATCGGTTCAAAGATTGGCAAGCGGTGATAATTTATCCATCTCGGAGTACAGAACAAAGTGATATTCACCCTTATAGGGCGTTGCTAAATAGTGATCAAGTCCATAGAATATATTTAGATGAGTTGGGAGATATTCACCAATTACCTCTATGGGTAGCATTGATGGTACTGACAACGTTAGGAAAAAGTCAAGCACCAGAAGCAGCGAGGTATTTGTTAACAAGAAGCAATGAAGAAGCATCATCTTTGTCTAGTGAAGTTATCATAGAAATGATCACAACGATAATGATGTACAAGTTTGAGAATTTGACTTTAATGGAGGTTGCAGAAATGCTAGGAATTTCTTTAGAAAGAAGTCGTGCTTACAGAGAAATTAAAGAATTAGGTTTAGCAGAAGGAAGAGCAGAAGGAAGAGCAGCAGGAAGAGCAGAAGGAAAAGGAGAAGCTACTTTAAATTTAGTTGTGAGACTTTTAACGAAAAGGTTTGGAGAATTATCATCAGAAATTCGTGATTCTATCGCTGCTTTACCTTTACCGATGATGGAAAAATTGAGTGAAGATTTGTTAGATTTTACCAGTGTTAATGATTTGGAAGTTTGGTTATCAGAAGTGGAAAAATAAAGTTTAATAAATTAAAATTCAGTAAACTTTTTCTGATACCATATTCTTGTGTTCAGGGTTTAGTATTTTTGCTAAACCTTTACCATTTATATTAATTACTCAAGGGAGGAGGAAAATTGATATCTGAATCAAATTGATCAATATTCACACTTTGATAAATTGGTAAAACATATTCTAGGTTTTCATGGGGACGGGGAATAATATGATGGGATAATATTTCACCACCATTAACTTTTAAAACTGATTCCAAACCTCGATTTACTGCTGTTTGTACTTCCCCAACATCACCACGAATTAAAATAGTAATCCGACCTAAATCTGTGTTTTCATAACCTACAAATGTGATTCTCGCAGCTTTACACATTGCGTCTGCTGCTTCCACTGCGGAGGGAACTCCGTATACTTCGATCATTCCTAATGCTAATGTCATTCGATTTTAGATTTTAGATTTTAGATTTTAGATTGATATATTCCCTATTATCTTCTCACTGTCACCTGTCACCTGTCACCTGATTTCGTTATCTTGTGGTATTCCTACAGCAGATAAACCAGCAATTGATTTTAAATTTTGACAGCGAATTAATTCATTAAAATCTAAACCACGATTTTCAATTTTTGCTACTGTTTCAATGGCAGTTAATAAATGTTGGGCAGCTTCTGTTTCTGAATAATTGCGTCTTTTGGCAATAATAATTGCCGTTTGATCAGCATTTATTTCTGCTATTTGAGATTGGTTATTTTTCCAAATTCTCGTACCTGCAAAGGCACTTAAACCACCGGCAATTATGACACCTACAATATCACTTTGGGCGGCTTCTATCACACCACCTAATAAACCTAATAAAACCACACCTTGATAAATGTCTGGTTTGATCCATTTAATATTAGTTAACCAGCTAACTTGATGAAGTAATAATAAATCTCTTTGGGGTTTGGTTAAACGTCGCCATAAATCAAAGTTAATATATATTGGTCTGTCTTGACTCCAAGGTAGGGGAAAAGCTGCATCTATAACTTTTTTTTGCTCTGGTTTACTAACAATTTTTGTCATCATCCGTCCAGAAGCCGGCATTACGTCCAATAAACGACGAATTTCAATATTTGTTTCCATTGTGTTCAAAGTTAAACATAATATTATATGTATATTAAATTACGGAACATATCTCACAGAAGTTTACCTCTGTATTTTTATGGATGCTTTCAGTCCCACCCCACCAGAATGGACAGATAACGCTGTTCACGCTTATGAGTTTTTTTGTCCCAAATGCCACTCTAGTAGTAGAGAGGCGGTAAATGTTTGGTTAAACCGCAGATCCCCTGTAACAACTCATGATCAGCGTCGTAAGTGGCAAGAATTTTATCACTGTCATTGTGGTTGTGTTTGGTGGGCTTGGAGTAATGATAGACCACCGACGGATTTAAAGAAAGTTTAGTTAATGTGTAGAAATTTATGTATCAACAAATCAAAAACACAGTTTTTCTTGTAATCACAACTTCAGTAATTACTTTATCATTATCTCAGGTGAGTTTTGCAGCACCAAAGGGATTTAAAACACCTAGTGGCAATATTTTTTGTGAACTCCTAGAAGGTGAAGATATAAACACTAACAGTTTGCGTTGTGAAATTGTG
>RDXV01000201.1 GCA_004292695.1 Nostocales cyanobacterium
AGTGGCCATTATTTCTACAAATTCTCAATTTATTACATGGCTCAAATTACGCCTAGAGTATGTGATCACCGGAGAATTTAAAGCACCTTCAGCAACAATTCCCGATCCTTTAGCATCTTTAACAGCTGTTTCCTAAAGGGAAGCAGGGGAGATGGGGAGAGGGGAAGATGGGGAGGCAGGGGGAGCAGGGGAGGCAGGGGAAGAAAAGATTTTTACCAATGCCCAATGCCCCATGCCCAATGCCCAATGCCCCATACCCCATGCCCCATGCCCCATGCCCAATAATTGATAACTGAAAAATGTTTTTACCAAAATTTAATTTCTTACTAAATGCTTTATTTTTAGTCCCAACATCCTTGACTGTAGGTATTACTGCTATAGTTGCTGGTATTAATCCTGCCGTATCTCAAACAACAATACCAGCTTGTCAAGCTCCTAGTCCTGGGCAATATGTATTATTAGTTGTCAGTCCTACAGTGACTAACCAACAGAATTTACGAAGTGCTTTACCTTCCGATTTAAAAACTGTTACCTGTAAGTATTTTAATGATACTGTCACCAGGATAGATGGTTTTAATAATATTGATGATGCTAACCGTTGGGCAAGATACATAAATAATGTAGTTGGTTTATCTGCCATTATTACCACTCGACCTGCATCAACAACACCGACACCGACGGTAGTTCCATCACCAACAACAGTACCGACAGCAATTGCCAACGCAGTAGTTCCCAGTCAGAATTTAAGTTATAACCCCAGAGTTTTGGGAGAAGGTTTTGCGGTTTTAGTAGATTATTTTAATCGTCCAGAATTGGCAAGTAGTTTACAAAAAGCGATGGGTGGTAATGTGGGTTTGGTGTCCTATGGAGAAAGACCATACTTGTTAGCCGTTTACACCACAAACCAATCAGAAGCCTACAGGACATTACAAAAACTTAATGAAAGTGGTTTTTTTGCACTGTTAGCAGATGGTAGGAAAGTGATGTTACTACGTTCAGTTGTCAATTATCAGTAATTGGTAATGGGTAATTGGTAATTGGTAATTGGTAATTGGACGATAAAACTATCAACTGTCAACTATCAACTATCAATTAATAAGCTGCTCTTGCTAACAGAGAAATAGTGACACCCAGAATAGAACCAGCGATAACTTGTACTGGTGTATGTCCCAAAAGTTCTTTTAAACGATCTTGAAAAAAATCTGGTTTTTCGTGAAATAACTCGTCAATCATTTGATTGAGAATGCGAGCTTGTTTACCTGCGGCTTGACGGACTCCGGCCGCATCGTACATGACAATGATGGCAAAAACCACAGCCACAGCAAAATCTGGAGATGACCAACCAATAGTTTGTCCAACACCAGCGGCTAAAGCTGTAACTAGAGCGGAATGGGCGCTGGGCATACCTCCGGTAGTAACTAAGACACGCAAATCCACTTTCCGATGTTTGATGACTTCAAAGATAAGTTTTAATCCTTGAGCAACAAAACAAGCCACAAGTGCAACCATCAGCACCCGGTTATTAATTATGTCGCCTATTTCCTGCATAATACTTTGATTAGGTAGATTGGATATGAGTAATGGTTGTGTGTTGAGGAACGGTGTTTGACGGTGGCTGTCAATGGTAGAATTACAGAAGTTATCAGCTATCAGCTATCAGCTTGGAAATGCTTGTAGTGTCAGGCTTTGTGATGTAACTTTGTACCTCATTCTGTTGAAAGAATAATTAATTTTGTGTTAATTTTGTGACGAAATTTTGGACTTGTGATTTTAGGTGAGAAGTGTTTCTGTCTTAAATCAAAAATCCAAAATGTCAACTTTTTCCTAGTGGTTACGATTGATGATGAAGTGGGCGATCGCCTGTAAGGGAACAGCTTTTTCACCAAAACTTGCTAATTCTGCACAAGCCTCATCAACCAGTTGTTTTGCCTTAGCGCGTGATTCTTCAATTCCCCACAAACTGGGATAGGTAACTTTTTGGGCTGTGAGGTCTTTACCTGCGGTTTTACCTAATTGTTCTTGGGTACAAGTGATATCCAGGATATCATCAATGATTTGGAAAGCTAGACCAATATTTTGAGAATAACGAGTTAATTTTTGTACGTCTTCTGGAGATGCACCAGCAATAATACCACCACACACCACACAGGCTTCCAGGAGGGCGGCGGTTTTGTGGTTATGAATAAAATTCAAGGTTTCTAGGGAGGTATCTGTTTTACCTTCGCATTCCAAATCTACAACTTGACCACCGACTAAACCAGCAGCGCCTAAAGCTTTACCGAGTCTAGCGATCACTTGTAAGGTTCTGTGGGTGGGGACATTTTCTGGGGTTTGAGTAGCTACAAATTCAAAGGCCAGGGCTAATAAACCATCTCCGGCCAAAATAGCGATATCTTCACCGTATACTTTATGATTTGTTAATTTACCACGACGGTAATCGTCGTTATCCATTGCTGGTAAATCATCATGAATTAAAGACATGGTGTGGATCATTTCCACTGCACAAGCTGTTGGCATTGCCATGTCAATTGTGCCACCAATCATTTCCGCGGTAGCAAGACAAAGAATAGGACGGACACGTTTACCACCTGCTAAGAGGGAATAACGCATAGCTTCGTAAATTTTCTCTGGATATACTACGGGAATTGACTGATCCAGGGCATGATCACAAAGCTGTTGTCGTTCTTTGAGATAGGCAGCGAGGTTAAACTGGGCTGGTTCTGATGTTTTTTGAAAATTTTCCGTTGCTACCATGCTGAATTTCCTAACGTTGTTGATTGATGCTGAATGTGTGTGATAATTTTACGTTGATCTAGGTCGGAAATGCTCACTAGATTTCGGATGTTGGATTTTATTTAGATTCCGTTAGTTCGCAAATAACTAAAAACTGTATTTTGCAGTAACATAGCGACTGTCATCGGTCCGATACCACCGGGAACAGGGGTTACATATTCTGCCACATTACTAATTGCAGCAAAATCAATATCCCCAACTAAACGACTTTTACCGTTGTTGTCTGTTACGCGGTTGATACCTACGTCTACGACAACTGCCCCTGGTTTAACCATGGACGCAGTAATTAAACCAGGAATTCCTACCGCTGCAATGAGAATATCCGCACTTTGGGTAATGGTTTTGAGGTCTTGGGTGCGAGAATGGGCGATGGTGACTGTGGCATTAGCCTCTAATAGCATTAACGCCATCGGCTTACCCACTAAAATACTACGTCCTACTACCACTGCCTGTTTTCCCATCAGGGGAATTTTATATTCTTCTAAAAGTCCCATGACTCCAGCAGGGGTGCAACTGCGTAAACCTGGTTCTTCTCTAACTAACCTGCCTAAATTGACTGGGTGTAGTCCATCTGCGTCTTTATCTGGTGCGATTTTGTGTAATAGGGAAATTGCATCTAAATGTTCCGGTAGAGGCAACTGTACTAAAATTCCGTCTACTTTTTCATCTTGGTTTAGTTCCTCAATGACTGCTTCTAATTCATTTTGGCTGGTTTGGGTGGGAAAGTGTCTACCATAGGAGGCAATACCCACTTTTTCACAGGCTTTTTCTTTATTTTTGACATAAGCTGCTGAAGCTGGGTTATCACCAACCATCAAGACCGCTAAACCCGGAGGTCTGCCAATTTTGGCTTGTGATGCTGTAATTGTCTCTGCTAATTCTTGCTGAATTTTAGCAGCTAAGGCTTTACCATCAAGGATTTTTGCTTTTGTTTCCATTATCAGTTAAGGAGATCGAGGAGATCGAGGAGTTCAAGGAGTCAGGAGATCGAGGAGTCAGGAGTCAGGAGTCAGGAGTCAGGAGTCAGTAGTCAGAAGGAAAAGATGTTTACTAATGACTAACGACTAATGACTAACCACCAATGACCAATGACCAATGACTATTTTCTCAGATTAAATGCGTCAACTAAAGGATAAAGAATAAAAGCAGGAACTACACGTTTTTTTATTTGTGTAGATACTATGAATGAGTAAATGAGGATGTCTATTACCAGGTTTGGTTTAATGCTAAAGCTATTTCAAATGTTTACTTTTATACAAACACTAAAAAATTCCAGTTTCCGGTTATTTTACCAAAGTTTAGCGATTTTTCTGGTCTTGGGCTTGGTTAGTTGTGGTAGTAACGAAGAACCTGGTAAGTTGAATTTACCAGCTTTCAGAATTGGTGCTAATGTCACTAAAATTGCAGATATTAAACCAGCCGATAACACGGAAAATACGGTTTATATTCAAGGTAAGGTAGAAAAAATTGCCCCGTTAGTCAAACAAAAAGCCTATTTAATTGCTGATGCTACTGGCAAAATTTGGGTAGTTACTAATCAAGGTAATTTGCAAGTAGGGCAAGATGTGGTATTTAAAGGTAAAATCAAGTACAAAAGCATTCCCTTAGCTGGGCAAGAGTACGGAGAAGTTTACCTAGAAGAAGAGTGAAAATAAGATCATGACTCATCCCATAGAACAGGTTGCGATGGCTATTCTTTCCCAAAATAATCAGTATCTCATGCAATTAAGAGATAATTTTCCCCATATTCATCATCCTGGTTGTTGGGGTTTATTTGGCGGTCATTTAGAAGCAGATGAACCACCGGAAGTAGCTTTAGAAAGAGAAATTTTAGAGGAAATAGGTTATCAAGTTCCTTCTTTTACAAAATTTGGTGTTTACTCTAATACTAAGGTTTTACATCATGTTTTTCATGTCCCTTTATTAGTTGATTTGGAAAATTTAACATTAAATGAAGGCTGGGATATGGGATTATTAACAGTAGACGATATCCACAAAGGTGCTTGTTATTCTCCCATTGCTGGAGAAGTACGCCCTCTTGGGGATATACACCATGAAATTATGTCAGATTTTATTAGTAAATTAGCAAGTTCTCAAATATGAATTACCAAAAATTAGAAGTTGCTGTTGTTATTTTATATCAAAAAAATCAATATCTCATGCAGTTAAGAGATAATATTCCTAATATTGTAGCGGCTGGATGTTGGGGTTTATTTGGGGGACATTTAGAAGCAAATGAAACTCCCGAAATTGCATTAATCAGAGAGGTAAAAGAAGAAATTGATTATGATATTACCAAGTTTGAAAAGTTTGGCATTTACAGTGATGAAAAAATTATTCGTCATGTTTTTTCTGCACCATTATTAGTAGGTTTAGAAAGTTTGACTTTACATGAAGGCTGGGATATGGGATTTTTAACACCAGAAGATATTACTAAAGGTAGTTGTTATTCTCCCATCGCGGGTGAATTTAGACCTTTGGGAATTCCCCATCAAAAAATTATGTTAGATTTTATTAATCAAAAGATTGAGGGATAATATAATAAATATGGTGATAATTGAACGCAGATAAACGCGGATGAACGCGGATGTTTTTGTAATTCATGTTTAATGTTTGATGTAATTGATATTAGTTGATATAAATTATGGAAATAATCAGTAAATTACCCCGGTGGTTAAGTATAGGTTTAGCTTTTCCTTTGATCATTTTAAATGGTTGGCTGTTAATTCAGGTTGTGAAATATTTTCAACCTTTGGTTAGTGTGATTGCAGTTGCTGTTTTATTATCTTTTGTTCTCAATTATCCAATTCAATTTTTTAATAAAAACATCGGAGTACCTCGGATTTTATCTATTATAGGGGTTTTATTAATTGCGGTAATTATTTTGGGCGCAGTTGGTGTAATTTTAATTCCTTTGATTTTACAACAGTTAAATGAATTAGTAAATATTTTACCTGCTTGGATTGATTCTGGAAAGGAACAATTACAGGCTTTTTTAAATTGGGCAGCTACGCAACAAGATTTACCTGTGAATATAGCAGGAATAGCATCACAATTATTAGAAAAAGTATCTAATCAATTTCAATCTTTTACTGGTAAGATTTTGGGTTTTGCTTTTGATACTATTGGGTTATTGTTAAATTTGATTTTAACTTTAGTATTAACAATTTACTTAATTTTAAATGGTGAAAAATTGTGGGATGGTGTATACCAATGGTTTCCAGTTCACATTGGTAAAAAGGTGAGGGAATTGTTGAGGGAAGATTTTCAAAATTATTTTATTGGACAAATTACTCTAGGTGCGATTTTAGCTGTAACTGTAACTTTGGCGTTTTTCTCTTTAAGAATTCCCTTATCTTTGTTATTTGGTATTGCAATTGGGTTTTTCTCACTGTTTCCATTTGGTACAGGAATTGGTATTGGTATTGTTAGTTTATTAGTGACTTTAGAGAATTTCTGGGAAGGTGTAGAAGTTGCTGCTATTGCAGTGACAATTGATCAAATAAATTCTAATATTGTTGCACCGAGATTGTTAGGAAATTTAACTGGTTTAAATCCTGTTTGGGTTGTAATTTCTTTGTTAATTGGGGCGAAATTGGGTGGGGTTTTGGGTTTGTTAGTAGCTATTCCTATCGCTAGTTTTATTAAGGATATTACTGATAGTTGGAGGGGTGGTGAGTTGAGGAAGTTGGATGATGTTGATGGTAGTGTAGGGGAAATTAGGGATGGTTTAGAGGTGAGGTGATACGCTAGATCCGCAAGGAAATTGAAAATATAATTAATGTTAACATATATTGTAATTTACGGAGATTGAAATAGTCGGTTTTAACCGACTTTAGCTATAAGACAGGGAATTTATTCCCTGGCTGTGAATTACCATTTTTTAACCTTGACTATCAGTTAAAAACTGAATATTTTCCAGTTCAGGATATTGGTTAATTACTGTTTCCCAAAGTGTTTGATGGGGTTGTAAGTCTATAAATACTCCTGTTCTTTGATTTTGTTGGTCTGTTAAAAATTGAATACCTTGTAATTGAGGTAAGTTATTATTTTGATATTTTTGATAATATTTACCTCTGACTCCTGTACTGAAATCATATTCTTCTAGCAACATTAAGCAATTTTCTGATAAACAACATTAATCTTTGATTGAGATGTTTCTGTTTCTTGAGTGTCAAATAAATTAGCGTCAACTTCAATATAATCATGGAAAAGATTAACAGGTAACAATTCTGTAACTCCTAAAATATCTACAGAATAACCATCCCTGATAAAAATAGTAATAATTTCTTGACTATCTTGAAATAAAGTAGCTTCTAAATCTATAATTTGTCCTTCTTCTTGCAAAAGTTGTAAAAAATCTGAAGCAGAAATTGTGATATTTTCTTGATTATTTAAAATAGATGTTAAATTATTTCCTAATAATCCTGTTGCGTCTATTTCAGTAATCAGCCATTGTAATTCAGGATAAGTTTTAGCTAGATGATCAACAATGATATAAACGCGATTTTCTATTTTTTCTTCTGGTTGAATAACTAGGATAAAAGCCGATTTTTGGAGGTTATTCATAGAGGTTGTGGTTGTTTACTACGGTTGGGAATACCACCTGTGATATTAGCAATCCAAAGATGTTGATGAGGCGGTGGTAAATGATCCGGGCGGGGTGTACCATTAGGATAGGTAGGACTGGTAAAGTCTATATCTCGCACTGGTTGACCATTAGTATCAAATTCTCTAGCTTGATAAATTCTTTGATGGTAGTGATCCCATCTTAATCTGGAATGGGCTGCTTGTGCTAAAGGATCGGCTATAGGTTCACCAAATCTGGGAGGTCTTTGACTTTGATAAACTGGTGTTCCATCCGCATATCTGGAATGGATTTTTTCAGACACTAATTAGAGACTCCTGAAAGTTATGTGTTTTATTATAAATATTGCACATTTTGACCTAATTTAAACGCCCCAATTGTTTTAATAAATTATTGCGATTATTGATTGCTAATTTAAACCTATGTTTAATACTAATTGCCTTTTCATAACATCTTAGTGACTCTTCGTATTTTTGTAGTTTTTATAGGGAAATACCCTGGTTATTCCAAGAATAATGATAGTTACAGCAGTTTCGAGGTTTATGAGGTACAGTAACCGATTGAACTTCAAGTTTTAAAACCACCTTCTAAAATTGGTGTACCTCATTTAAGTAGGTAGGCGTTGAAAATTGTCGTCATGGCAAGGCAAAAGGCAAAAGGCAAAAGGCAAGAGGGAAGAGACTTTCAGCGATTTTACATTTTGTTAC
>RDXV01000202.1 GCA_004292695.1 Nostocales cyanobacterium
TATTGACGGTTATTGTGTAGGAGAACCTTGGAATTATCGCGCCGCCCTTGAAGGTTCAGGTTTTACAATTGCTACAGATTTAGAAGTTTGGTTAGGACATCCTGCTAAAGTTTTAGGAGTCAGAGAAGATTGGGCGAATGCTTATCCAAATACTCATATCGCTTTAACCAAAGCATTATTAGAAGCCTGTCAATATTGTGCTGATCCCAAAAATGCTCAGGAAATAAGGCAAATTTTAGCAAGTCGAGAATATGTAAGTACCGACATTGAATTTATTCAAATTCAAGATCCAGATGATTTTACTCAACTTCCAGATCCTGACGGCGCTACTTGTGATTTAGCTCATCCCATGCGGGAATATGCCCATCATCAATTCTATGGTGCATCTGCTATTAATCGTCCTAGTAGAACTGAGCAAACTTGGATTATGACACAATTAGCAAGATGGGGTGAAACTCCTTTTCCCCGTAACTGGGTAGAAATTGTAGAAAGAGTTTGTCGTGTCGGTGTGTTTAGTACCGCAGCTAGAGAATTGGGTTTAGATATCAGTTATACCCGTCAACCTATTCAATTTTTTGATGGTAAACCTTTCAATGCTGATGATCCTTTTGCTTATCTCAGCAGTTTGGAAATTAAACGTGATTTTTCTGTGGCAGAGGTGGTGCTTGATACTCCTAGAAAATTAGCAGCTTAAAGGTAAGTATTCAGCTATCAGTAATCAGCTTTTTTTCTCGTTCCTATACTCTGTATGGGAATGAATCAAGTAAGGCTCTGCCTTACGCAATGATCAATGATCGAGGCAGAGCCTCTTAATAGCATTCCCAGTCTGAGACTGGGAACGAGATAATTACCAATTACCAAAACTATGCAAAACCGTACTCTAGCTTTTAATAACTCATCTCCTAAAACTCAAATGAGAACATCTACCCAAGTCCGCAGTCGTCAACCTTTTTTACAAATTCAAGATGTCACCAAAACCTACCCCACGAAAAAAGGACCTTTTACAGTTCTAGATGGGGTAAATTTAGAAGTTGAACAGGGTGAATTTATTTGTGTGATCGGCCACTCTGGTTGTGGTAAGTCCACTTTATTAAACATGGTGTCTGGTTTTAATACTCCCACCACTGGCCGGGTGTTATTAGAAGGACAACCCATAGTTAAACCAGGTCCAGATCGCATGGTTGTGTTTCAAAACTATGCGCTGTTACCTTGGCGTACAGCGTTTGAAAATATCTATTTGGCCGTAAATGCTGTTTACCCCACTAAACCAGAAGCAGAAAAACGCGCTATTGTGCGGGAACATTTAACTATGGTGGGTCTGTCTGATGCGATGGAAAAGAAACCTTTGCAAATGTCTGGGGGGATGAGACAACGGGTTTCTATTGCTCGCGCTTTAGCTATTCGTCCCAAAGTTTTGATTTTAGATGAACCTTTTGGAGCGTTAGACGCTATTACCAAAGAAGAGTTACAAGAGGAACTGCTGAAAATTTGGAATGAAAACCGTTGTACGGTGTTGATGATCACCCATGATATTGATGAGGCGCTGTTTTTAGCTGATAAGTTGGTGATGATGACTAATGGACCTCATGCCAAAATTGGCGAAGTGATGGAAATTCCTTTTTCCCGTCCACGCGATCGCTCTCTCATTATGGAAGATCCGAAATATTATCAACTTCGTAACTACGCGCTAGACTTCCTGTTTAACAGATTCGCTCATGATGATGTGGGCTAATATTGAAAAAGGCGAATTAAGTTTCGCCTACTCCCTATTGCCCAGTAAATAAACAATAGTTATTATAGAAAATAAATTATACACTGACTAATATAGCTAATTTTTGGCTGTCATATAAGCCAGTGCTTATATGAGATATATAATATTTATTTAATAAATATGCCTTTTGGTTATTTTTTTAGACCTAAAGGCTGTATGCTATTTGTAATCAAACAGTTGATCCCCGGTTTCAACTGTAAAAATAAAACTGGGTAGATAATTCCACATGATTGTGTTTTACGGTAACTAAAGTCACTCCTTGAGTAGAACCTTAATGCACAGTTCACGTAAATTATCAATCATAAGCACAAATCAGCAAGATGTTTTATACTTGCTGCTTCTTGTACATGGAAAACAGTTAAGCACTACTTGAGGAGCATTTACAGATGTATTTTGATAAAAATGTTTTAATCATACCAAAATGCTAAGAGCCAATATTTAGCTGAGGATCAATATATTCATCTGACAAACATAAGTCTGCAAAAGCTGTTAGTCTATGGGATCTATTTGTAATTTTAACAGCTGAAGATTTTCAGCTTGTATCAGCGAAATATCGCCAATATCAAGTATTTTCCCACAAAAATAAGCAGGGTAGCCAAATTTTGGAATTCTACCCAAAACTGTCATTGGCAAATTAACATGGTTGCGTTATTGCTGACCTAGTAAAGTTATTGACAGATGAGCATAAGTATTGTGCTGAGACTTTATGGTTAAAGTGCCTAACTATTACTTTTTAGCTCTTTAAAGTACGTTTAGTTCATTTATTGCAATACTCCTTATTCAAGGAGTCACAAGGAGGTATTCGTGGATTTTGTATCCTTATTTATTACGGACTTTATTGCTCAGTTGCAGTCTCCAACACTGGCCTTTTTGATTGGGGGGATGATCATTGCCGCCCTGGGTAGTGAATTGGTAATTCCAGAGTCAATTTGTACGATCATCGTCTTCATGCTGCTGACCAAAATCGGTCTAACCGGTGGAATTGCGATCCGTAATTCTAACCTAGCGGACATGATTTTACCCGCACTCTTTGCTGTAATCACAGGTATTGGGGTTGTATTCATCGCCCGCTATACATTGGCCAATCTACCTAAAGTCAGAACTGTGGATGCGATCGCCACCGGGGGTTTGTTTGGTGCAGTGAGTGGTTCTACCATGGCCGCCGGACTGACGGTACTGGAAGAACAAAAAATTCCATTTGAAGCATGGACTGGCGCACTCTATCCCTTTATGGATATCCCCGCCCTTGTAACTGCAATTGTGGTAGCTAATATTTACCTCAACAAGAAAAAACTTAAAGAAGCAGCTGATTCTGCCATGCAGGAGTCTTACAGCAAGCAGCCCGTTGCGGCAGGTGACTATCCCGCCACCAGACAGGAGTATCTTAGTCAGCAGCAAGATCCTGGTGAGAATAAAGTCAAGATATGGCCGATCATCGAGGAAAGTCTCCGGGGTCCTGCCTTATCAGCAATGTTGTTAGGTCTGGCTCTTGGACTGTTTACTAGACCAGAAAGTGTCTATAAAAGCTTCTACGATCCTGCTTTTCGTGGCTTGCTTTCAATCTTGATGTTAGTCATGGGTATGGAGGCTTGGTCCAGAGTTGGTGAACTGCGTAAGGTAGCTCAATGGTATGTTGTTTATAGTGTGATTGCACCATTTATACATGGGTTGCTTGCCTTTGGTCTAGGCATGATTGCTCACTATACAATGAACTTCAGCATGGGCGGTGTTGTAGTTCTAGCTGTTATCGCTTCCTCTAGTTCCGATATCTCCGGTCCTCCTACCTTGCGAGCCGGTATCCCTTCAGCCAATCCCTCCGCTTATATAGGTGCGTCCACAGCTATTGGTACGCCAGTCGCGATCGGTTTGTGTATACCTTTCTTTATCGGGCTTGCCCAGGCGATAGGCGGCTAATCCTCAAGGAGTCATGGTCTGTTGGCAGTTGCTTGACCCAGCAGACTAAACAATTCAGTATATAATATCAATCTACGTAAGTAAGGAGGTAAGCAATATGTCCAAGAAAGCCAACAAGCTGGTCATCGTCACGGAAAAGGTGCTGATGAAAAAGGTCGCCAAGATCATCGAAGAATGCGGGGCGACAGGTTATACGGTGGTGGATACTGGTGGTAAAGGCAGTCGCAACGTGCGCTCTACGGGTAAACCCAACACCGCCGATACCGATTCTAACATCAAGTTCGAGGTACTCACCGAAGATCGGGAGATGGCCGAAAAGATTGCCGATCAGGTCGCAATCAAGTTTTTTACCGATTATGCAGGCATTATCTATATCTGTGAGGCAGAGGTACTTTACGGAAGACATTTCTGTGGTCCAGAAGGCTGTTGAATCAAACCGAAACAGACTTTAAAAGCCGGGGCCGGGGCATGACCCCGGTTTTTTAGTTATATAGATAGAGATCAGTCCTATAAAAGCTACTCGAAAATTATTTGAGTTTCTAGTAGATGAGTGTAGATGTTCTGATATGTCCAAAATTGTGAATTTAATTAGACAGAAAAAAAAATTGTCTAAACCCTACAATTTTGTTGTCATTGAGCATCCACTAATGGAAATCACAAATACTATTCATACCCGTAACTTACGGGGTGATATTTTTGGCGGTGTAACTGCTGCCATTGTATCTTTACCCCTAGCTTTAGCCTTCGGTGTCGCTTCCGGTGCGGGTCCTGTTGCTGGTCTTTACGGTGCTGTTTGTGTAGGCTTTTTTGCCGCCTTATTTGGTGGTACACCAACCCTCATTTCTGAACCTACGGGTCCAATGACTGTAGTGATGACTGGTATTATCAGTTCTTTCATCGCAAAAGATCCAGAACATGGTTTGGCTATGGCTTTTACCGTAGTCATGTTAGCAGGGTTGTTTCAAATTATCTTTGGTGTTTTCAAATTAGGAAAATATATCACCCTCATGCCCTACAGTGTAATTTCTGGCTTTATGTCAGGAATTGGGGTGATTTTAATTATTTTGCAAATTGCACCATTTGTAGGACAACCTAACCCCAAAGGGGGCGTTTTAGGAATAGTTCAAAACCTGCCAAATTTGTTAGGAAATATTAACCCCATTGCTTTGATTTTGGGTATAATGACGGTGGCAATTATTTATTTAACGCCATCAAAAGTAAAACGCATTATTCCTCCTCAATTAATTGCTTTAATCTTAGTAACTGTAGTTTCAATAATCTTTTTTGGTGATGCCGATATCAAACGTATTGGTGTCATTGAAACTGGTTTACCCAAGATTCAAATGCCAACCTTCACCCTAGAAAACCTCACTTTGATGTTGGTTGATGGGGTAATGTTGGGGATGTTAGGATGTATTGATACCCTATTAACAGCTGTAGTTGCTGATAGCTTAACCCGCACAGAACACAAATCCGATAAAGAATTAATTGGCCAAGGTATTGCTAATATCGTATCTGGTTTGTGTGGTGGTTTACCCGGTGCGGGTGCAACTATGGGAACTGTTGTTAATATCCAAACTGGAGCGCAAACTGCGGTTTCTGGTTTAACTCGCGCTTTGGTTTTATTAGTAGTTGTTTTGGGTGCTGCTGGTGTAACTCAGAGTATTCCAATGGCTGTGTTAGCGGGTATTGCTCTAAAAGTGGGGATTGATATTCTTGATTGGAGTTTCTTAAAACGTTCTCACCAAGTCTCTCTCAAGGGTTCTATCATCATGTATGGTGTATTGCTCTTGACAGTATTTGTTGATTTAATTGTAGCTGTAGGTGTGGGTGTATTTATTGCTAACATCTTAACCATTGAACGTCTTTCTAGCATGAATTCAGAAACTGTAAAAGCTATCAGTGACGCAGATGATGATATTGATTTAAGTGCAGAAGAAAAGAGTGTGTTAGATGCTGCCAATGGTCGGATTTTGCTATTTTATTTAAGTGGCGCAATGATTTTTGGTGTTTCTAAAGCTATTTCCCGTGAACACAATGCCATTAAAGATTGTGATGTCATTGTTTTTGATTTGAGTGATGTACCCATGATGGGTGTAACAGTTTCTTTAACACTTGAAGGTGCTGTTCGAGAAGCCTGTGAAAAAGGTCGTCAAGTAATTATAGTCGGTGCATCTGGTAAGATTAAGAAGCGTTTAGAGAATTTGGGTGTTTTGAGTCTATTACCTCCCCACCATTTAATGACTAATCGTCAAGAAGCTCTTCAACAAGCACTAGAGATAGTGAGAAATACTCCTCAAGATATGAGTGATGGTATTATAAATATTCATTCATAGTTTCATTAAATCTTAGTTTTTTTAGTCAATGATTTATATGAGGGTGTGTCATGATTTATTTATGGCACACCCTGTCAAGTTTAATAGAGAGAAAAGAAGTTAACTTTTGTCAAGTTATGGATATTATCAGCCAATATTGGCAGAAACAATAATAGATATCTTCAAGCAATCATAAAAGAATTATTAGAAAATTTTTCCACTTTTTGGTACAAACCATAGCTATAAGCTATATTTTTTCAGGATTTTCCTATGATATTGATAATGAAGTTCACGCAAGGTCAGACAATGTGAAAAATTATCTATCTAAATTAGAAAGAGTATTACCTATAAGTCCTAATGCTCTATTATTAGTTAACCTTCATTCTCGCAAAGGACAAGAATTTTTAACTACAGCGGTTCATTGTCTACAAACCCTGGGGTTCAATGTAATTCAAGAGGATACCAAACATCCGCAACATTTAGGTGATGTTATCCGTCAATATCAAACACAAGTTGATTTAGTAATAGTTGGAGGCGGTGATGGGACTTTGAATGCGGCCGTAGATGCAATTGTTGATACTCAATTACCTCTGGGGATTTTACCATTGGGAACTGCTAATGATTTGGCGAAAACTTTGGGTATTCCTAATTCTTTACCAGAAGCTTGTAAAATTATTGCAGCGGGTCAGTTACAACGCATAGATTTAGGTTGTGTGAATGGTAAGTATTTTTTTAATGTTGCCAGCTTAGGGTTAAGTGTCAATATCACTCAAAAATTAACTAGGGAAGTCAAACGCCGTTGGGGAATTTTTGCTTATGCTGCTGCTGCATTTCAAGTAGTTTGGAAGTCTCGCCCTTTTCGAGCGGAAATTAAAACTCCAACACAATCATTTCATGTTAAAACTGTGCAAATTGCAGTGGGAAATGGACGCTATTATGGTGGTGGGATGGCGGTTTTTCATGATGCTAGAATAGATGACCAAAGGTTGGATCTTTATAGTTTGGAAGTTAACCATTGGTGGCAAATGATTCCTTTGTTACCCGCTATCCGTCATGGTAGACATATACACTGGGAGGGAGTGCGGGCTATTCAAGGACAGGAAATTGAAGTTTATACTCGTAAACCTTATCCTATTAATACGGATGGAGAAATTACTGCTTACACTCCGGCTGTATTTCGTCTCATCCCCAGAGCTATAGGTGTTTTTGTACCATAGCTATTGTCATCGTGCAATCCGTTAAGCTATATCAATTCTAAAACAATGCAATTGAGATTTTCCCAAGATATTAAATCTTTACTGCAACGTTTGACCGAAAAACCCCTAACGTTGGCTGATATTTTGGCGGAAACTTCTGAACGGGGGTTCAGTTTGGTAATTGCTTTATTAGTTTTACCGTTTTTGTTTCCTATGCCACCAGGTTTAACAGGTCCTTTTGGTGTTGCTTGTTTGTTACTATCTCTACAAATGCTTTTGGGAAGGCGATCTCCTTGGCTACCCAGAAAAATCGCCACTTATAAGTTTCCCCGTAGTTTTGCTGAGATAATTCTCAATAATTTACGTAAAGTTACTAAGCTATTAGAAAAGATTGCCCGTCCGCGTTTGACTCACATTGCTTCTCATAAACTGACTTGGCGATTTAATGGTTTATGTATATCTTGGTTAACTCTGTTACTAATTTCACCAGTTCCTTTTACTAACCCTCTGCCTACTGTTGGTATTCTACTATTTGCAGTTGCTAGTCTCGAATCTGATGGCTTGTTAATGTGTGCTTGCTATGTATTAACTTTATTAATTACACTTATATTTGCTGCTATTGGTTATACTATTTGGTTAGCTCCCACCCTATTGTAATGTGAAGAGATAAAAAATAAATTAGGAAAATTATCTAAAAATTGAGGCAATTATGACAATTGCGTGTTATAATAAAAGCCCTAACTAAAAAGTAGTAAGTAATAAAGAGCTTGTCCTAAGTTGACAATTTTATAGACAAAACTATACTTATGTTGATAAACATTGACATAAGTTAGCTAAGAAAAATCCCTACTTGATGTATAAT
>RDXV01000047.1 GCA_004292695.1 Nostocales cyanobacterium
CACACTGATCCCTTCCCGAACTCAGAGGTGAAACGCTGCTGCGGCCACGATAGTCTGGGGGTTGCCCCTCGCCAAAATAGCTCGATGCCAGGGCTAATACTTCACAATAAAAGCCTCTTCTCTTGATAAAAAGAGAGGAGGTTTTTACAATTTAATTAATTTTATTGATTATTCTATTGATTAGCTCTTATGTATGTTAGTTTGACAGATTGTCTTTTGACACAATGGCAAATTTAACGTAAAGTTCCCATCTAGAAAAGTTCTGACTTCTGCCTCAGAACTCACCATGCAGGAATCAGAACTATAATTATCACTATGCTAGATTTACTGTTAATTACCATCCTTGGCTTTTTAGGAAGTTTTGGACATTGCTTTGGGATGTGTGGACCATTAACAGTTGCTTTTTCCTTATCTCATCAACAAGAAACCCAAAGCTGGCACAAACAATTCAAGTTTCATTTGCTGCTGAATTTAGGTAGAATCCTTAGCTATGCTTTAGTTGGTGCAGGTATTGGTGCTATTGGTTCAGTATTAGTTGAAGGTGGATATCTAGCGGGTGTTGGTAGTGATTTACGCCGCTGGATAGCAATAATTACAGGTTTAATGTTGATATGGTTTGGCTTAGAACAGGTGAAGCCTAATTTACTTCCTCATATTCCTTTATTACATCCTGTCTTAAAAGGTGATTTACATAACCGTCTCAGTGCAGGAATGGTGAATTTATCATTACAGACAAAGTGGTGGACACCTGCATTGTTAGGAATGACGTGGGGTTTAATGCCTTGCGGTTTTTTATATGCTGCTCAAATTAAAGCCGCAGCTACTAATAATTTATGGCAAGGTGCTACTACTATGTTAGCTTTTGGTTTGGGAACTTTACCTACTATGTTAGGGGTAGGAGTTTCTACTGCTCTGATAAGTAAAGATAGGCGTAGTCAATTGTTTCGTTTAGGTGGTTGGGTGACATTAATTATTGGCATACTTACCCTATTACGAACTGGTGATACGATGGTAGATTATAGTGGACACGCTGCCATAATTTGTTTAATTCTGTCCCTTATTGCTCGTCCTATTAGTGGTTTTTGGTCATCTCCCATGCGTTACCGTCGCGCTTTAGGGGTTGGTGCTTTTGTGTTTTCAGTAGCGCATTCTATTCACAGTGTAGAACATTCTTTAGAATGGAACTTTGAGTCTTTTTGGTTTTTGACACCGGAATTTCAATGGGGGATGAGTTTTGGTGTTTTGGCTTTGGTGTTCATGAGTCCTGCGGCTTTAACGAGTTTTGATTTTATCCAAAAATCACTGGGCAAGATTTGGAGAAAAATTCATCTTTTAACTGTTCCAGCTTTGTTGTTAAGTTCTATTCATACCGTTTTGATTGGTTCTCATTACTTGGGTGCATTAAGATTGACATGGGGCAATAAGTTAGCATCATTATTTTTACTAATTATTACACTCAGTGTTTTCTTAATTCGTTCACCCTTATTTTGGTCAATTTTAAATCTGCAAAAATTTTATATTCCTCATAAAACTGTTGGGAAAGAAAATGATTAAATTACTAATTATTAATTATGAACACTAAATTCTTCCTATTTTTGTCGCTAATATTTTTTAACTTTATTCCTACAGTTTCTGCCCATACGGTAAAAATTTCCGGGGATGTTGGTGCTACTATTCATATTGAGCCTAATGATAACCCTCGTGCTGGTGAACCTGCTGATGCTTGGTTTGCTCTGACTCGTAAAGGTGGTCAGGTACTTCCACTCAAAGAGTGTGACTGTCAGTTAGCTGTGTACGCTGAACCCCATGCACCAGGAGAACCAGCACTACTTGAACCTACTTTAAAACCTATTCAAGCTGAAAGGTATGAGGGTATACCCGGTGCGGTAATTAATTTTCCTAAGCCGGGAATTTATGAATTACAACTTAGTGGTAAACCAAATAATATAGGAGAAACTTTTCGACCTTTTGTATTAAAATTTCAAGTTACTGTTGCGGCTGGTAAGTCATTAGCAACTTCTGAAACTTTGAATAATGTTGCAGACATTAACCAAACTCAAAACTCCCAAAACCAGAATTTTTTATCACCTATAATTATTGTTGTTATCCTAATTATATCAATGTTAACGATAGGGTTTTTAGTGAAGTTTTTAAAAAAAGGTGATACAGGTAAATAAGCAAAGTTTGAGAATTTGATTATTTACCATTAATAAATACCTTTAATAATTACCTATTTGTGTCTTTTTTGATGCCACTGCCAAGCGTGTGCAACTATTTCTTGAATACCAGGATATTTCGGTTGCCAATTAAGTATGTTTTTGGCTTTGTCACTACTACCTATGAGAATAGGAGAATCTCCAGGACGGCGATCGCATTGTTTTACAGGTATATTAATTCCGGTGACTTCTTGGGCTGCGGTAATTACTTCATTGACAGAAAACCCATTACCATTTCCTAAATTAAATACTTCACTATTACCACCTTGCAGTAAATATTCTAAACCTAAAACATGAGCATCTGCTAAATCAGAAACATGAATATAATCACGAATACAAGTACCATCTGGAGTAGGGTAATCTGTTCCAAATACGGAAATATATTCCCGTTGCCCTAATGCTGTTTGTAATACTAAAGGAATTAAATGAGATTCTGGATTATGATCCTCACCTAACAACCCGTTAGGATTTGCTCCAGCAGCGTTAAAGTAGCGGAAACACACTGATTTTAAACCATAGGCAATGTCAAAATCAGCCAGAATCTGTTCGACCATTAATTTTGTCATTCCATAAGGGCTAATGGGATTTTGCGGGTGATCTTCTGTCAGCGGTATAAATTGTGGTATTCCATAGGTTGCACAGGTGGAAGAAAAGACAAACTTCTTGATGCCAGCATCGAGCATCGCTTCTAATAATGTTAGAGTGCCTAAAACATTATTACGGTAGTATTTATCAGGGTTGGTTACGGACTCACCTACATAGGTGTAAGCTGAAAAGTGCATTACAGCTTCTATTTTGTGGCTGTTAAAAATCTGATCTAGCAACGGACGATTTTCTATATCACCTTCTATGAGTTCTACCTGTAAAACTGTTTCTACTAAATCTCGATGCCCGTAAACTAAGTTATCTAGGATGATGACCTCATAGCCAGCTTGGAGTAAAGCCAGCACAGCATGAGAACCTATATATCCGGCCCCCCCAGTCACCAAAATAGTTGACTTTTGCAACGACATAGTTTTTCCTTCTTGTGAATTTGACGACTACTCAACTAATCTAGTTTACTGGTGCTAAGTTAGTCTTTAGGAAAATTCCAAATATTACACTCAGTGTCAAAAAATTGCACTAAAATCACTACGACGGTAGTCTGGATGCGTGAGGTGAGAGTTATTTTTAAGTCTCTGAGAAATGACAGTTTGACGATAAAATAAATCCATTTCCTGAATCTTCTAGACTAACTGCGCGAAAAAATTAGAGAGTGAATCTATGTTTCAATTATTAAGCCGAGTCTTACTGTGGCTGCTAATTGGAGTTGTTGCTTATTCTTTGTTTCAACGATTCTACCCAGCAGTAAACTTTTTTGGCCGATTTGTTCTAGGGATTGTACTTGTGATTCTGGCTTTGGCATTTTTAAATCCCAGTGAACCCGCTGTAGCCTCTTTGTGGCGCTTTATATCTTTTCCCCTTAAACCTCTGGGAGCAGCTTCTTTGATGATGGTGATTGCTGCTCAGAAAATTAAAGGTGGTGGGATTGAAAAACCAGGGGGATATCTCTTGGGTTGGGCTTTGACTATTTTGCTGTTGTCTAGTACACCTGCGATCGCCTATTTCTTGGTCAGATCACCTATTGCGGCTATTGTTCCCCCTCCTACTTTGGTGGCTGTTCAACCACAGTTTACTAATGCAAATGGTGTCTCCGATATTACATCTGGTGGTATATTGCCTGGGGGAAATGTAAAGATACCATCTTATTTATTACAAAATCCTCAAGCTATCAGTACCAGAGGATTGCGTGTAGAAGATTTTGTACCTAATGCGGAAACTCTACAGTTAACAACTCAAGTATGGGAAAGTTATCTTAACCAAATTTACATTTTCTTACGTGGACGTTCTTAGTCAAATCTCCAATTTTGCACTTTGAACAGATAGGAGGTAATTAATTTACTGATTACCAACCTAAACTTGAGGCTTTATGAATTAAGCTAAAAGCTTAAAGGTTAGGATGATAAATTTGTAAAATTGCTTAAATGGCACAATCTCGACGGCTTGCTAAACTCGGTAGTTACCTACGTCCCCATTGGCAGGAAACAACTTTAGGTATCATTGCTTTGTTGTCTGTCAATGGGTTGGGTGTTTATATCCCTTTGCTAATTCGCTCAGGGGTAGATACTCTATCAACAACTTTCAGCTTGGATCAGGTACTACGTTATGTAATCATAATTGCTTCGCTCACTTCCGCTATGTGGATGATGCGAATGGCTTCCCGGATCTGGATTTTTGGTGTGGGTCGTCAGGTAGAATTTGAACTCAAACAACGGATTTTTCAGCATTTGTTGAAACTTGAACCAGCTTATTTTTCTACTAACACTCCTGGAGACTTAATTAGCCGGGCTACCAGTGATGTAGACAATGTGAGAAGGTTGTTGGGTTTTGCTGTCTTGAGTTTAGCAAATACTTTCTTTGCTTATAGTCTGACTCTGCCCGTGATGCTATCCATTAGTGTGGATCTGACTTTGGCTTCCTTGGCAGTTTATCCATTCATGTTTTTATTAGTACATTTATTTAGCGATCGCTTGCGTCAAGAACAAGCTGCTGTACAAGAAAAAATATCGGATTTGAGTCAGCTAATTCAAGAGGATGTTAGTGGCATTTCTTTGATTAAAATATATGCTCAGGAAGAAAATGAACGTCGCGCTTTTCAACAGAAAAATCAGGCTTTATTAACAGCTAATCTAAAATTGGCTCAAACTCGCAATACTCTATTTCCCCTCATCGGTGGTTTGGCTAATATTAGTTCTCTGATCATTATCTGGTTGGGTACTATGCGAATATCTACGGGTACTCTGGCAGTGGGTGATTTTCTGGCTCTTTTAATTTACGTGGAACGCTTAGTTTTCCCTACTGCTTTACTCGGTTTTACTATTACTGCTTATCAAAGAGGTGAGGTTAGTATTGATCGTTTAGAGTCAATTTTTAGTGTGACTCCGAAAATACAAGATTTTACTGATGCTGTTAGCTTGCCTGTTCATGGTGTTAAAGGGGAAATAACGGCTAAAAATCTCTCTTACACATATCCTGGTGCTAATACTCCCGCTTTGGATCATCTTAATTTTACTATTGCTCCTGGTGAGGTTGTGGCTGTTGTTGGGGCTATTGGTTCAGGAAAATCCACTTTAGCTAATGCTTTACCACGACTTCTAGATATTTCACCAGATCAGTTATTTTTAGATGGTGTGGATATTACTAAGATAGTTTTAAGTGATTTACGCGGGGCGATCGCCTACGTACCTCAAGATAGTTTTTTGTTTAGCACGACTCTCAAAAATAATATCCGCTATGGTGATCCGGTGAGCGAACAAGAAACGGTAGAATCCGCTGCTTATATTGCTCAAATAGCTTCAGAAGTAGACAATTTCCCCCAAAAATACGAGACTATTGTCGGTGAACGGGGAATTACTCTTTCTGGTGGTCAACGACAACGTACTGCTTTGGCTAGGGCTATGTTAATTGATGCCCCTATCCTGATTTTAGATGATGCTCTTTCTAGTGTAGATAATCAAACTGCTACCCAAATTCTCAACAATCTATCTAGCGGTAAGCAACGAAAAACAGTAATTTTTATTACTCATCAACTATCCGCTGCTGCTACTGCTGACAGAATTATGGTGTTAAACCAAGGTCAAATAGTTCAAGTTGGTAAACATTCAGAACTGGTTGAACAACCAGGTTTATACCAAAAATTATGGAGTCAGCACCAAGTGGAGGAATTACTCAAGTAGCAAAGTATGGAGTATTGTCATGAAACCATGATATTTCTTACCTTAAATTTTGATAATGTCATGGATTCATAACATAATGATCCCCAGAGGACTGATAAATACGTGAAATACCTAAAAAACCCCTTGATCCCCCTTGATCTCTAGGCATGAATACCTGTTAGTATTTCCATAACAAAAGCAAACCGCTGATCCCGCCCAAATGCTAAATATGGCATCAGCAAAAGTAAAGCGGTTATAAATCTCAATTTAAAAACAAACTAAAACACTCATTAACTGGGCAAAACCAGGAGTCAGTAATAAGAAATTAATCTGGGACATATTACGATTTTAAACCCGGATAGATAATTTAAAACTACTGGAGGCCAAATAAATGGCAAAAGAACGCCCACCGCTGGAGGAAATGACATTAAGGCAACTCCGTAAAGTTGCTAGTGAGTATGGCATTTCTCGCTACAGTCGGATGCGTAAATCTCAATTGTTAGCGTCAATTCAAGAAGTTCAAAGTAACAAACTTTCCCTTAGTCCATCTCAATCACCGGAGGCACAGGAAACCGTGGAAGCATCTAAATTTGAATTAGGACAAGAAGATCGTACAGGTGGTTCTCTCGCTGATGTGGATGAGGGACTGGCAGATTTACCCGGTGGCTATGGTGAAAGCCGGATTGTTTTGTTACCACGTGACCCTCAGTGGGCTTACACTTACTGGGATATTCCTAATGAACACAAAGAAGAATTGCGTCGTCAAGGTGGACAGCAATTAGCACTGCGGATTTATGATGTGACTGATATTGATTTAGATCATCAAAGTCCCCACAGTATTCAGGAATATCCAGCGGATGAATTAGCAAGGGAATGGTATTTACCTATTCCTGTGAGTGACCGCGATTATGTTATAGATATCGGTTATCGTAACCCTGTTGGTGGTTGGTTGATCCTAGCTCGTTCTGCAAGAGTTCACATTCCCCCTGTCTATCCTTCTGACTGGATTGAAGATGTCTTCATTACTGTAGACTTTGAAGAAGACTTGCGCGGTAAAACCAAATACGAACTTGTTCCCCCTGCGAAGAAAGTCGCTCCTGTGGGTGCAGGTGAGAACCCAATTTATGACCAAATCTTTGGTATGGCAGAATCTGCTGAAGCTCAAAGGGTTGCTGGTTCTCTGTTTGGTTCTATGCAGCACGTACCTGGTTCTGTACGTCCAGAACAAGCAATCAGTTCTTACATCTTCCCATCTGGTGTGGGTATGTGGGCAGTTCCTACCGCTTCCGGTATCAATATGTCCGGTGTGGGTATGAATATGTCCGGTGTTGGTTTCTCCGCTTCCGCAGTACCAGAACGTCCCCGCAAATTCTGGTTAATTGCTGATGCAGAATTGATTGTATATGGCGCAACTGAACCAGATGCAACTGTAACTATTGGTGGTCGTCCCATTAAACTGAATCCAGATGGTACATTCCGCTTCCAAATGTCCTTCCAAGATGGTTTAATTGACTATCCAATTTTAGCTGTTGCTGCTGATGGTGAACAAACCCGTTCTATTCACATGAAATTTGAACGTGAAACACCTTCTCGCAATACCAATACTAAGGAAGAAGCTGTATTGGAATGGTTTAAATAAAATTAAAACTTGAATTTTACATTACCCATAACTGCATTAGCCGCTATAGTGTTTCTATGGCGGTTTTTTCAGTTATCAGTTATCAGTTATCAGTTATCAGTTTTTAGGAGTTCGAGGAGTTCAGGAGTAAGGAGAACAAAATATCTATTCCCTATTCCCTATTCCCTATTCCCTATTCCCTATTCCCCATTCCCTATTCTCTGGTTGTATGTTTTTCAAAAATTTTAGTTTCAGATTTCCTGTATATAAAAAAAATGGTGTTAAGTTTCCTTTTTTGATAGTCATTGCTGCTGGTTTATTGTTAGGGTGTAGCGATGTTGTGGCTAATTCTACACAAAAATCAGCTACACCAAAACAATCTAAACAATCTCAACAATGTGCGGGTAATAATCCAGGTTTTAGTATTGAATTTTTTAAGACTAATAATAAAGGTGAAAGATATTCTAGGGGGATTAATCATGTAATTTTATTTAACCCTAAATCACAAAAGTTAGATTTTAAAGTAAATGTGGGTTTAGCTCATCAAATCTATGCTAAAGATAGTAAAGGAAATTTTAAAAGACAATATATACCGAAAATTTTTAGTCAATTGGTAACTGATGAAAATTCTAAATTAAAGGGTAGAAAACCTATTGCTGCTATTAATGCAGATTATATAGATACGGTGAATAAACCCCAAGGTTTAAATATTTCTCGCGGTGTTGAATATTCTGGTGCTTTTAAAAATCGGCGTTCTTCGTTTGCGATTTCTGGGGGAAATCCTAGTCAAAGAGTTGCTACTATTCAGATTGGAAAAAGAGGATCAAATTTACTGAATTATAATGTTGTAGGTGGTAATGGTAGATTTTATAATCAAGGTGTTTTTAAAGATATTTGCAAAGCACTGGGTGAATTTGCTTGTAAGGGTGCAACAAATCGTTCTATGGTAGCAATTACAAATAAGGGTTATGTAATTTTGTTAGTAAATGATATAAAAGCTAATTCTGGAATTACTTTTTCTGAAGTGAATAAAGAATTGCTACCTAGTCAATTTGATGATGTTTTAGAAGGTATTGCTAGGAATAATTGTTTGGGGAAAATTCGAGAAGGGATGTTATTTGACGGGGGTATGTCTCCAGGATTGTTTTATAATGGTAAGGTTTATGTGGAAAATTTTGGGCCTATTGGTTCGGTGTTTTTAATTTATAGTAAATAACCATCACACAAATTATTATCAAGAATTTCAACTTATTAAATGATAACAGCTACCTGTAAACAATTACTAACTTTCTAAAGATTGTACACATAGTTCAATGATTTTTTCAAAGTTAAAGCTATCTACTAAATTTGTTAATTTTTCAGACAAATCCCTATAGGTTTCTGGTATTTGAGTAATTAACTCTAAAGTATAAATGACGAATAGCTGAAACTATTCCCTATTCCCTATTCCCTACCTCCACGAAAAGACTTTCTCAGCAAACCCTATATAAGTATAAATACGTAATAAAATTAATACCCTGCTAAAACCTTGTATATAATTTCCTGTTTATCTCCCTCAAACCTTTGATTTATCTAGGCTTTACTTTTTTAGCGAGATATATTTTTCTTGCAAGTGCTACAAAGCTATTAAATAATTAGTGATTGTTAATATTTCTTTTTGTTTTAATTTTATTTCCAGCTTTCTGACTTTTGTTATCTATTTTCGAGGCAATCACTAAAAACTGTTACAGTCTATAACAGGATTGAAATATAAGTTGGGTTACGGTGTTAGTATGCCCTAAAAACGTTGAGAGAAAACCTTGACCTTATGGCAACTCTAACTGGACAAACTCCCCTCTTCGGCGGTAGCACTGGCGGTCTACTCACCAAAGCCCAAGTAGAAGAAAAGTACGCTATCACCTGGACTGCTAAAGAGGAAAAAGTGTTTGAAATGCCCACTGGTGGCGCGGCTACAATGCGTAAAGGCGAAAACTTGCTGTACTTAGCTCGCAAGGAGTATGGCATCGCTTTAGGCGCTCAACTTCGCAAGTTCAAGATTACTGACTATAAAGTTTACCGAATTCTCCCCAATGGGGAAACCACCGCTATTCACCCTGCTGATGGTGTGTTCCCTGAAAAGGTAAACGAAGGTCGTCAAATGGTGCGCCACGTACCCCGCAGAATTGGTCAAAACCCCAGTCCTGCACAACTCAAGTTCAGTGGTAAAGCTACCCACGACGTATAAGGTCTAGGTACTAGATAAACGGTAATGGGTAATTGGTAATTGGTGATTGGTAATCAAAAACCTTTACTAATTACCCATTATTCACGTCTATAATTCCCGTATTCTCAATTTCTATATTATTGATTCCTATATTCTGATAACATGACTTGGCGATCGCCATACTCATACATTTATATCTTCTTCTTACTGTCACCTGTCACCTGTTCACTTATGATGTTCCCCGATTTCCAGCAATTTACAAAACTCGCTCAACAAGGTAATTTTGTCCCTGTATATCAAGAATGGGTTGCAGATTTAGATACTCCTGTTTCCGCTTGGTACAAGGTTTGTGCAGATCAACCTTACAGCTTTTTGCTAGAGTCGGTGGAAGGTGGTGAAAAAGTAGGACGTTATAGTTTATTGGGTTGTAACCCGCTTTGGATTTTAGAAGCACGAGGAGATCAAACCACCCAAACCCATAGAGATGGTTCACAAAAAGTTTTTACAGGTGATCCGTTTAATGTCTTAGCGGAATGTTTAGCACCTTATCACCCCGTAAAATTACCACAGCTACCTTCAGGAATTGGCGGTTTATTCGGGTTTTGGGGTTATGAGTTAATTAATTGGATTGAACCCCGTGTACCAATTCATGCCCAAGATGAGCGTAATATCCCTGATGGTTTATGGATGCAGGTAGATCATTTATTGATATTCGATCAGGTAAAACGCAAAATTTGGGCGATCGCCTACGCAGATTTAAGGAACAATGAAAACTTAGAAATTGCCTATCAAAAAGCGTGCGATCGCATTCAAGAAATGGTAAGTAAATTATCCTTAACCATATCACCAGAAAATACTAAATTACCTTGGACATCACCCCAAAATAAACCCAAAGCTGGAATAGAAGAATACACCAGCAATTTCACTAAACAAGAATTTTGTGCCAGTGTTGAAAAAGCCAAAGAACATATTAAAGCTGGCGATATTTTTCAAGTAGTAATTTCTCAACGTTTATCTACAGAATATCAAGGTGATCCTTTTGCTTTATATCGTTCTTTAAGGCAAATTAACCCTTCACCTTACATGGCGTTTTTTAACTTCCAAGACTGGCAAATTATCGGTTCTAGTCCTGAAGTAATGGTGAAAGCAGAACGAGACGAAGAAGGGGGAATTATTGCCACAGTTCGACCCATTGCCGGCACAAGACCGAGAGGAAAAACTACTAAAGAAGATGACGAATTAGCAGCAGATTTATTACAAGATCCTAAAGAAGTTGCTGAACATATTATGTTAGTAGATTTAGGACGCAATGATTTAGGAAGAGTTTGTAAAAATGGTACAGTAAAAGTAGATCAATTGATGGTAATTGAACTTTATTCTCATGTCATGCACATTGTTAGTAACGTAGTAGGTAAACTAGCAGAAAATAAGACAGCATGGGATTTATTAAAAGCGTGTTTTCCTGCGGGAACAGTCAGCGGTGCGCCGAAAATTCGCGCAATGGAAATAATTAATGAACTAGAACCAACCAGGAGAGGAGTATATTCTGGGGTGTATGGATATTATGACTTTGAAGGACAATTAAATAGTGCGATCGCAATTAGAACAATGGTGTTAAATAATAACATTGTCACAGTTCAAGCTGGCGCTGGTTTAGTTGCAGACTCAGAACCGGAAAAAGAATATGAGGAAACATTAAATAAAGCTAGAGGTTTATTAGAAGCAATTAGATGTTTGCGATAATTTCTACTGTTAACATAAATAATGCACACAGACACAATCTTTTACCAAATATTTCTAACATTCCACACCCTATTATTTGAAATACTGGGTGAACCAACAGAAAACGCCCAAGATTATCAATTCACCTCAGTAGAAGTGAAAGAAAAAGCATTTAGATTTGATGGTATTTTTCAGACAGATAATGTTGAAAAACCCATCTATTTCGTAGAAGTGCAATTTCAACCAAAACCGGATTTTTACTGGGAATTAATAGCAGAAATAAACATTTATCTCAATCAATTTAAACCTGTACAAGATTGGCAAGCAATAGCACTATTTGCAAAACGGAGTTTAGACGTAGGAGAACTAACAGCTTATCAACAAGAATTTATTAACAGTGGAAGAATTAAAAGAATATATTTAGATGAATTACCACCAGGTTCAATAGGAATGGGGTTAATAGAGTTAATTGTCAGTAAAGAAACACAAGCACCAGAGTTAGTAAAAAACCTCATGGAGAGAACCAAAACAGAAATTGAGGATGACAACGAAAAACAAGGTATAATAGAATTATTAGAGACTGTTTTATTGTCAAAGTTTTCACAATTAAGCCGTCAGGAGATAGAAGCAATGTTTTTAGTCAGTGATATTAAGCAAACAAGGGTCTATCAAGAAGCAAAGCAAGAAGGTAAACAGGAAGGTAGACAAGAAGGTAAGCAGGAAGGTAGACAGGAAGGTAGAAAAGATGAAGCAATCAACTTACTATTAAGAATGTTATCTAAGCGGTTTGGAAAGTTGAGTGATAGTTATATTCAAAGTCTCAATAGTTTGAACATAGAACAATTAGAAAAATTAGGAGAAGCATTCTTAGATTTTACAGATATTAATGATTTGGAAATATGGTTACAGTCTGAGATAGATTAGTAATAAATAATTAGATCCCCGACTTCTGTAATAAATTTATAATTTATAGCTATGATAGTAAAAGAAGTCAGGGATCTAAAACCTACTCTAAATCCCTACTTTTTATAAGCATTCACCCCATGCAGTAACAACCCCAAACCCCAACCCAAAAGCGGGAAAATTGCCCAAAAATAACCAGCACCAGTGAACAAATTCAACAAAATCAAAAACCCATTAACCACTAAAAAAACCATTAAATGAGATTTAAAATCTTGCTGTTTTTGATGATTAGACATTGCTTCTTTTCTCACTTTTACTTGTTTTTTTAACCATTCTTTTTCCGCAGCAATGAGAGATTCCGAAGAAACTCCTAATTCTGAAGCGATTTCTATTATTTGTTCTCGCGTAAATTCTCCCTGTTGCTTACGTTTAAATGCTACTTCCAAAATTTGCTGCATTTCCTCGGAATTGTAAGTCATTATCAATACCTAATCTGGTAAAAAATACTTTTGACATTTACATCTGAAGTGGTAGAAATACAACCTTAAAAAATATTTGATGTTGTTTTTAAAAACAATTTCGTTAAATATTCTATCTTTTACATATTAGTTAATACAGTATTTTTAAAGACAATTTTCCTAATATTGGGAAGGTTTTATGATAACGAACCACAGAGACACAGAGAACACAGAGTTTTTTAAATTCTTCATTCTAAATTCTAAATTCTAAATTCTTACCCATCCTAAACGGTGAGAAATATCTGTAACATTAATAACGGATGCAACTAATTTATAACAATATTCCAACTGACTAGGATAATAAGGTTGAAATGGTTCACTTAAACTAATGGTTAATCTAAATTTATCCGGTTCAAAGTTTACTAAATCCAATTTTTTAATCACATCTTCACAGGAATATATTCCCTCTTCTAAAACATTCAGTTTCTCTATCCACACCGGATCAGTAATAGGTAAATCATAAAAATTTCCACATAAGCAAAACAAACATCTAAAATTTTTCTTATTTTGATGATTATATCTGATTTCCCATTCTAACACCTCTGGGTTAATCATAGCTAAAGAAGATTTGAGAGGTGTATTTTGTAAATCTTCATAACCTATCTGTTTATCAAAATTACCTAATAATTTCGGTTCAGTAGAACTACGTTGAATTTCTGGTTTGATTAATTTTTTAACTTGTTCTAAACTCGCTTTCCCTAAAATCTGCCATTTATAACTATAATGAATTAGGTAATTTTCAGGATGATGACATTGCGGTTCATGTCTAATAAAAGGAATCCTAATAATATCAAATAATTCTGGTTCTCTACCATCTCTAGTCATGTAATTTTCTGGATATAATGTACCATTTCTGCGATTAGAAATAGGCCGCAACCATCCAGAACCATCGGTTTTTATCCCCGCAATACAAATTCCACCATGTTTAGTAGATTTTGCTAAACAGATAATATCAAATGTGAACATCTTATAGTCTCATTAGCACCTTACTTGTTTCAGTAATAGTAAAATGAGAAGATTTTAAAAATGAACAGTAAAACTACTTAACGCTTAAACAAAACCTAAATATATCCATATCTGGAAATATACTCAAAGATGATGAATTTTGATACTTTTATCTAATTTACCTTGCAAATATTCAGCTACTAACCGACGATGACAGTTATGGGGTTTAAGTTCACTACACAACAAACAACTTTTATCTATCATATCTATAGATATTTTCTTTTCAATTTGTCTCTGTGAAATCAAAAGATTGAATTTTTCCTCATAAACATCCCAGGTAATTTGCTTTTTTTTATAAGCATCTAAAATATCTTGAGTAGGTGCTAAATCAAGAATATGCACATATTCAATATCTGCAATTTTACGCAGAAAATATTCTAAATCTTGCTTTTTTGCAAATCCCGCAAGTTGAGAAACATTATTTAATCTGGTATCAATTACTTTTTTAACCCCAGATTTTATCAATGTCTCAAAAAATTGTTCTGCTTTTTTTTGAGTAAAACCAATAGTAAATACATTGACTTCTTTATTCATGATCATCCTTATTTTCAGTATATGCGACTTTCTCACCTTGTAATTGATATGCTTTTTCTACTAACTCCACACGGGTAAACTGTTTTTCAATAGTTTGGGTAGACTGCATATCAAACAGAGAAAGTTGTTTAGCAGAACTTTGATTTTCTGGTAATAAATCATATAAAGCATGGAGTTTTAAAACTCGATTTTCTAAATCTTCATTAGTTTCTAAATCTCCATTTTTATGAATGTGGTAAATATCCAAACCTGCATTTTTCAAATGTGGAGAAATCAAAATTGCCCGATGACAAACAATGGGATCTTGTTCTGCACACATTAAACTAATTTGGAATTTTTGCGACCCTTGAATTAAACGATCTAACCCTTTTTTAAATGCTTCCGTTGCAGCAATTAAATCATATCTAGCCATCCCATCAACATAACAACTTCTATCACTAGGACGCGCACCCAAATTATCCCCCAAAGGAACATAAGCGATATTTACAGTTTTCAATGCTGCTTTTAAATTTGATTGATTAAACTGGGGAAATCTGCGACTATAGGGACTAGAACGGACATCAGCTAAAGCGGTAACATCGTGTTTTTGTAATAGTTCAATAAAAGATTCTATGGTGTGGTTTGAATGTCCAATAGTAAAGGTTTTCATAATTATCAATATTATCAATTATTGATTATCTCTCCAATTTTCTAAAGAAAAATCAATTACAGTTTGGATTCGGATAAAATCAGTATCAGCCGAAACTAACGTTAATTGATTACGAATTGCTATTGCTGCTATCCAAAGGTCATTTTCATCAAAACCTAATTCAGTTATTTTAGTCGTTTGACGTTTAGTTTTTTGCTTTGGTCCAAATTTGTTAATTAATCCTGCTTTTATTTGTCCATAAATTTTAGCAGTTATATCATCTACATAATAAACTCGAATATCTGCAAGAAATTGCTCAAGACGAGTTAAATTTTCTTCCTTATAACTAGAATTTTCTGCCATATAAATTAGCTCACCTACTGTGATAATAGTAGTAGCTATATTTGTCTCTCCCACTTCCTGTATATAATCAAGAACCGTCTGATTTTTCAGAAAAATTAAACTACAATGATTAGTGTCTAAAAGATACATTATTCAAAAGGATTAATCCGATTATTAATTTTCACTTTACCTCTAGTTTCAGAGACTAACTTCATGCATTCTTCCAAGTCATCCCCTACCCATGTACCAGCATGACGTAAAATTGAATGTCCTGATGAATGTCCTGAAGCTGCCCTATAGTTAGTTTTTTCTGATAAACCTGTATCTTGTTTGTATTTAATAAATTCCACAAATTCATCAATCAATTTTAAATTTTCTGGTGCAATAGTTAATAAATTTTGTTGGATTTTTTGTCTTAATTCAAGAGAGTCCATAATTTTGATCTCCTAATTTCAATTAATATTTTTTATTTCTATAAAGATTGATTTGTGATCCTATAATATCATAACATAAATTCTGGTTTCTGAAAACTCTATTACGAAGATTATTTGTCTGAATCAGGATGTCCAGGATTTTAGGATTTACAGGATTCAGACAATTACATCCTGAAATTACTTCAATAATATCTTAATTTCTTTCTTTATCTCCTGTATTTTCTGCTCAATTTGAGTTAATATCTCATGTTTAGACTGATCAAA
Organism: Nostocales cyanobacterium; assembly: GCA_004292695.1. Classification (GTDB taxonomy): domain Bacteria; phylum Cyanobacteriota; class Cyanobacteriia; order Cyanobacteriales; family Nostocaceae; genus Okeanomitos. The sequence continues at coordinate 16,143 of RDXV01000047.1, forward strand.
ATTCCTCAACTCTTGCTGTTTGTTTTCAATATCATTTAATTCCTCATCATAGAAATTTATAGCTTCTTCAATGTTTAATTCATACTCTTTTACCATTTCTTCGGCTACCTTTCTAAACTCTTCTCTTACCTGGTTTCTAGCATTACGTAACTGACGTTGATTTTCTTGATCATCGTATTCTTCTTTTGCTGTCATAGCTGCATCCAATACTACACCACCAATAGCAAAAAATGGACCCAAGTTACGGATAAATTTAGCACCATTAAAAGCACCCCAAGGTTTAAATTTAAACCCCAGAAATTTTCCTATATTATAAACTAAATCTCTGGATACTTTGGATGATAATTTCCCAAGTTCTTGTAGGATTTTACCACCTTGTTTTTCTAAGATTGATTTTCCAAATTTATCAGCAATATTTGGATCATTAATCCTCTTACCATCTACTAAATTAATAGCTATTTCCCTAGTAATAGTTTTACCTAACGGAGAGTTTTGTAATTCTTCTAATTTATATTGAAGGGTTGTTAATTCTTCTTCTAAAGCAGCTTGAATTTTTCCTATAGTCTTCTCTGAAAAAGTGGTAATTTCTTGTGTAACTTTTTCTATTTCTACTTCAATTTCTTCCTTCGTATGGTGTCCATCAATCATACTAGCTATTTTTTCACCTAGCATGATCACTTCATGCTTAAGTTTAGCTAATTCAGAACGATAAGCGTTTCTTGCTCTAGTTTGAGATGCTTGTATGATGATTTTTTTGCGTCTTAATATCTCTAATAAATCACGGGTTGTTTTATCACCTGTACTTAAAAAGTTTAGTGATTTCTCCAGAGTATCAACAGCACGATGTAAAGGAGTAACTAATTTAGCGGAAAGTTCATTTTTTTGAATTAGTTTTTGCAGAGAATCAAGAAAATCATTAAAGTTAGATTTAGTTTGTAAAGATTGCTGATATTTGATATATTTAGGATCTTGAGATTTGACGTAGGAATCAGCATCAATAAAACAGGTGTAAAATTGTTGCGGATAAAATGGTTCTATAACTTGTGTAATAGTTGATAATAAATCTTGGGGACTTCCTGATTCACGACTCATTTTATTAACTACTAGCACCATTTGGCCAACTCTTTGCATTTGGTTAGCTACTGTTTGGAAAAATGCTGCACCTTGGGGGTTAAATAATTCATTGGGAACGACAAACACCAATAAATCACATTTAGAAATTCTTTCTAAAGTAATATCATCATGTTCTGTATTACCTGCATAAATTCCTGGTGTATCTAATAGTAATACATCTTGCCAAGCATATTCTGTAACTTTATCGGTACATATTTCTGCACTAATTCTTACGCTTTCATCTCCAGTTAAGGCTTTAATTAAGGTAGATTTACCAGCATTGTACTGTCCAATAAAAGCAATAGATAGTTTTTTCTGTTGTTGATATTCTTCCCAGAAGTCTTGAAAATCATCAACTGATTTTTTCACTTTATCTTCTGTCCGAATTTCTAAAATATCTATTGTTTCTTGGCAAAGTTGGTTAACTTTTTGGGATTTAGCATTAAATTGAAAATTTGACATTGTTTTATTCTCCTGATGTAATTATTTTAAGTTTTCAAAATCTTCTTGCATTTGTTTATTTAGTTTTGCAATTTCATGGCAACTATCATCTAATTTTTGAATTATTTCCGATAATCCCTGAATATATATTTTCATTTGAGAAACCACTTTATTCTCATATTCAATTATATTCTTAAAAAATGAATCTTGATAGACTTTTATTGTGATCTCTCTTTTTTGTTTTACCTGTTTTTTGAGTGAATCTTTTTCTTTCTCAATATCCTTTTTATAATTTTTATCATCATCTACTTTTTTCCAGTCACCAGCAAAACTACCACCTATACTAGCAACAGTAGTTACTAACCCTGCTCCCACAACCCACCCTCCAGGATTCCACCAATTTGCTGCTACAAAAGCTGCTGCACCAACAGTACCAACAGCTACACTACCCCATTTTATCCACTTTCCTATATCATCTTTAGTGATATTACTAAAATTCATTTCCATATCAATCTGAATATTTTTCAGATCATATTCATATTCCTGTTCAAATTCCTGGAGTGTTACTCTTAAATCTGAAAATATTGCCTCTATACAAGATTTCATTGTTTCCTCAATATTTTTCTCATTAACTATTCTTTTCCATTCTCTCTGTCTTCTATGGATATCCATATCTGAATAATTATCAACAAAATTACCTATTTGATTTTCAATCAGATCATATAAATAGTCACATTTATCTTTAATTTTTCTATCACCTTATTTTTCGATTTCTGCAAATATCTTTTCGATTTCTCTTTGTTTCTGTTCAATAAAGTTTAACTGAATAGATAACTGAGATTTTGCAGCAGCTAATTTTTGATTAATTGAATTAATAAAATATTCCAAGCTATCAGCAAAAGTTGATAAGCGTAAATCTTTACCATGAGTATAAATTTGATAGGCAATTAAAGAATATAATTCTTCTATTTTACTCAACTGCCAAAGTTGACTGCTATACTCTTGATATTCTGCTTGCGTACTTAAAAAACCAGATTGAGCATGAATAGGAACTATATCTACATTATCTAAATTCAAATATTCTTTAATGTGACTTTGAATATGATTTTTATGTTGTGATAACCTATCTTCATCAAATACCATGTCTGGAATATCAGGATCAAGGAACATTTCTAAATCTTTTAAGTTATTAGAAATATCATGTTTAACATTGAGAATTACAGCAAAATATTTATTGATTTGTTGTAATTGTGCCATTGCTTTAAATTCACCAGGTTGCACAGAATCATCACTGGTTAAAAATAAAATGATATCAGATTGATCAATGATTTCATTAGCTTTTTGTGTATCATCATCACCTTGATAAGCCTCAATTCCAGGTGTATCCAGTAACCGTAAACCTTGCCAAGAATATTCTTTTATATCTCTGGTTGTACGTTGTGAACCTTTACCAATTGTGCTACCATTACCGCGAGTTAGTGTTTCTCGTAAGGTACTTTTACCTGCTTTTGTTCTCCCAAATAATGCAACTGTAAAATTTTCTAGATGTTTTCTTTTCTTATCTAAAGAAATAACCAAATCTGCTAAACTAGCTTCGGATATTTTTTTAATATCAGATTGAATTTGTTTGAGTGTCTCTGCAAATTGGAATTGTTGAGAACCTTTAAATTTCAAAATTTTATGGCTCACAGCTTCAATATCGCTATTAATTCTTTTAACTGCTATTTCTACTTTCTTTGCATATCTAATACTACGATCATAAGCAAAGTTAGCTGTTTTTGAACAGTTTTTTAATGCCTCTTCAAATTCATCTTGAGATACTTTTATCTGATCTCTTTTAATCGGATTATTAGATGTAGTATTTTGTTTTTGAATTTGATGTTTATTTTGATGATTTTCAGAAGAATTAGAGCTATTTTCAGCAAATAATCCATACTTGTATTTATATGACCAATCTAAATCGAAATTATTAATCTGCTGTCTATGAATTTTGACAGTTTGAATGGTGGTTAATTTTAAATCACGTAGTGATGTGATAGTGACTTGTGCTAATTCGCCTCTATCTGTAATTTCTGGAGTTTCTTCGGATACCAGGACTACTTTAAGACAATCATGGTTAACGGAAACTTTAGCGGTAACGCCTATAATACCGCTACGTTGTAAACATTGGTTAAGGTGGTGTGCGATCGCCTCTAAATCAATATTCATAAACCAGCATCTTCTTTACTCAGCATCATTATAAATAACCTGAGCAAACATTATACTAAACCTAACCCATCTCAACCAGTATTTGTTAAGTATATTTACATCTAACAAGATGATTTTGATAACATAGTTTTCATACCTGCTCAAATCATAACTTTTTTAAATCCTGTAAATCCTCAAATCCTGGACATCCTGATTCTGACAAATTGATAAAATAAATAATTAGATAACGATCGCCTACCCTATGACCACCATCAAAGAACAATTAATTGCAGCCATAGAAAACACCCCAGAAGGAATACTAGAACAAACCCTCGACTATCTCGAATATCTCAAAACTAAAACAAATACCTCCATCATCAAATCAACTAATATTTCTGTACAAGATGGAGAACCAATATTACGCGGATCTAAAGCCAAAGATTTGCTCAAATTTGCTGGAACTTGGCAAGGTGAAGACTTCGAGAAATGTCTCCAGCTTGTTTACGATACCCGATCTGAAACAGAATTTTAATGTATCTTCTAGACACTAATCACTGTAGTCGCATCATCTTTGGTGACACTAATCTCATCCAACAGCTAGAACTCCACAGCGAAGCGGGTGTCGCTACCAGCGTCATTGTTCGTGGAGAACTACTTTACATGGCAGCCAAATCTCAGCAAACAGCCGCCAATATCCAACAGGTGAAAGCTTTTCTCAACACAATTGATCTGTACCCTATTAATTTATCAATATCAGACATTTACGGCGATCTCAAAGGTAAACTTATCAATAAATTTGGACCAAAAGAAAAAGCAGAACGGCGAAAATTTAATATCCAAACTCTAGGTTTTGGAGATAACGATCTTTGGATTGCAGCTACCGCTATTCACTATAATCTCACTGTAGTTTCTACAGACAATGATTTCCGGAGTATTCAGCAAGTTTACTCTTTTGCTGTAGAGTCTTGGGTTTAAAATGCGTTTTTATCCTGAAAATCCTGATTCAAACAAGTTGATAAAATCAATAATCAACTTTACAAAACTACAGGAATATGCTCATCACCTTTTTCCAAAACCAGACGAAAACCACAAGATTGAACTATTTGTAAAAACTTACTAAAGTTAATATCATTTTGCTTTCCAGAACAAATATCTTGAATAACAGCAGGAGAAAGATTAACTTCCTTAGCTAATTGTTCAACAGAAATATAATCATTTTCCATGATAGAAATTAACAATTATGATAACAAAAACTCCTGATATCCTGATACAAACTTAGCTTGAAAATCATTATCTTGCATCATTCTATCAAAAGTTGATAACTGTTCATTCCTCTTCATAATATCTACCTTCCTCATGACGTTGAATAAAATCATTCATATATTTGATAGCTTTTTCTTTCTGATTGTTTGGTAACTTTTGTGAGTTTTTCTGAAAAGCATTAGTGACAATAATTTTTTTACCTGTAAAAAAGAAACATAAAAATCTATCTGGTTGTGGTTTAAAGGCGTAAATTTTATCTCCTTCATTGCGAAATTGTTCTTTATTACTTATTTTCCCAAAATCACCAATTCTTTTGACTAAAAATAAAAATTTTAATTGTTGTTGTTCAGATAGTTGATTAAAATACTCCAGAGCTTCACTTTCACCATTTTCATCAAAATACCACTCTAATTGAAAAACTGAACCAACATAAATTATATATTCTTTACTCATGATAATAGCATATTTATTTACATATTTATTTACAAATTAATCCAAGTAACTCAAATAGCATTTATCAAATTAAATATCCTGAAAATCCTAAAATCCTGGACATCCTGATATGGCTTGCGCCACGCTTCGCTATCAGACAAATAAAGACAAAAAAAAGCGGGCTAACCGCTAATGCTTGGTTAACCCGTTCAGCTTTGGGAACGCGCAGATAAATTGTTAATTATTGCAACACTAACTTAACGTTAGCATTTTGCAGTCCGCGCTGTTTTACTTCTGCTAAGGTCTTATTAACGGCGTATTTTTGGTTAATGGAGTTAATCAACTCAGTCTGGTTGTGCTTTTTAGCAACGCCCCACAGATCAGCGATCAAATCAAAAGAACCATCACTGTTGCGAGACCAACCTAGATCGTACTCGCCTTCCAAAACAGCAACGATGTCGGAACGAACACGCTGACCGTTATAACCACGTACATCAGCTTCAGTCTTTACGGTGATTCCCAAGTCGCGCAAAGACGCTTTGAGGATTTCGGCATCGGTGATCTTGGTACGCAGAGTGCTAAAGTGAGACATTTGGGTTTCCTCCAATGAGAAGATTGATGAGAAAAACGACAACGGTTTTTTTATTTAGCCAAGCCGCATTAATTTGGGATTAATTGGGAAGCGGCTTTTTTCGTAACCTGTTAGCCTTGTGAGCTAACCTTTCCCTCTGGCATCCAGAGGAAAGCCTTTAGAACTCCATCCGCTGATATTCAGCGACTGAAGCTGCTGCTGGTCTAGCACGCTGTCTGGCCCAGTCTCTTAAAGCTGTGACCTGTTCTTGCATCGTTCTTGACAGCGGCAAAGTTGCCTTGAGTGCAGCAATAATATCTAATTGGGTGAACTCCCGATCTTGGGCAAACGCTTCATACATTGCTGCAATGATCGCCTGTTCAATTTCTGCCCCAGAAAATCCTTCTGACATTTTTGCTAGTTGTTCTAAATCAAATCTAGCAATATCTTCCCTTCTTTTGGTCAGGTGAATGTTGAAGATATCCTGACGTTCTTCTGGTGTGGGCAGATCCACAAAGAAAATTTCATCAAAGCGACCTTTTCTTAAAAACTCCCCTGGTAGACGTTCTACCCGGTTCGCAGTCGCCATTACGAATACTGGTGATTTCTTTTCCTGCATCCAGGTCAAGAAAGAGCCAAAAATTCTACTTGATGTCCCCCCATCAGAATCACCAGAACCTGCACTACCCGCAAAGGATTTATCCAACTCGTCAATAAACAGAATCGTTGGGGAAATAGATTCTGCTGTTTTTAGGGCGTTCCGCAGATTTGCTTCACTCCGACCCACCATTGAGCCATCGTAAACCCGCCCCATATCTAATCTTAAAATTGGTAAACCCCACAAACGGGAAGTAGTTTTGGCAATTAGTGACTTACCACAACCAGGAACACCCAATATCAGCATCCCTTTAGGTTGGGGCAAACCATACTCTCTTGCTCTTTCTGTAAAAGCGTTGGAGCGTTGTTTTAGCCACTTCTTTAACTCTTCCAAACCGCCAACAGCTTCAATAGTTTCGTCTTCTTCGATGTACTCCAATATACCATTACGGCGTATCAGTTGTTTCTTTTCTGATAAAACTATATCAACTTCATCTTCCGTCAACCGCCCTGATGTTACCTGAGCCTTACGGTATACTTTCTCAGCTTCATCTTTAGTTAGACCTAAAGCCGCTCTGAGTAGTTTTTCCCTAGCTTCGGTGGTTAACCGTTTACCACGGTTTTGCTCTTGATGCTGAGTTAACACTTTGTTTAACTCTGACATATCCGGCAGTTGAAAGTCGATAACTACAACCTCTTTCTCTAGCTCTATGGGTACTTGCTGCACAGGAGACATCAAAATGATGTTCTTTTGCATCCCCTTAAAACTAGCGATCGCGTCCCGTAAGGATCTAGTTGTAGCTGGCGCATCAATAAAAGGATGTAAATCTTTAAGAATAAATATACCGGGTTCTTTCTGCCGAATTATCCACTCAATCGCCGCTTCTGGGGAAACGGTATTGTGTTGAGTTGTACTACGGGGTTGACCGTATTCCACAATGCCATGAGTTACTGTCCATACATAAACTCGGCGTTGAGGCTTTAAATCTGAAGTAGCGACTTTAAAAATTGCTTGCTCTGCCCGTTCTTCCTCGGAGGTCACAAGGTAGATTAAAGGGTATTGAGCTTGAATGAGTATGTTTAGCTCTTCTTTCATATCTATCGACCTACTTGGGACCTTATAGAGACAGTACAGTCATCGCCTTTAATTGGGGCAACAGAAATCATGAATTTTTCCATTCATAATTCCTAACTAGCAAGGAACTAACTCTTCCTCACTCTTAGGATGGGTTTCATCGTTTGCCATTTCTTCAATAGCTAGATGCTCCTTCCCAATCAATCCTGGCTGATCACCCAATGCTACCAATTCCCCGTTTTTTATAACAAGTGAACTTTCACAACTGGGACAAGAATAAACCCTGTGGGTTTTGCCGTAGGAAGACTCTTCAAATTCTTCGACTAATTCTGAATTGGTCAGGTAGAAATTGAGCGCCCGTTCTGCAAGGTCAGACATCGTTTCTAAGTCCACTGCGGAACGAATTTTTAGTCTTCTGTGTAATTCCGGCGATATATAGAATGTTACCTTTTGCTTAGTTTGCATATGACTATTCAACGGTCTTACCCGGGTATGTATCTTACGTTATCTGTTCTTTTCTTCCTTGTCAAGCCAGTAAGACAGTTTGACGGCAATATTGTTACATTTGTTTACAAAAGGAGTCAGGAGATCGAGGAGAATGGCTTCGCCACGCTTCGCTATCGAGGAGTCAGGAGTTCAAGGAGTTCAAGTAGTTCAGGAGGCAGGGGAAGCAGGGGGAGAAAGACTTTTACCAATGCCCAATGCCCCATGCCCCATGCCCAATAATCTAACTATGTTTACTGCTACCAGAAAAATGTGTAACGTGAAAAAAATCATACAATTACTAATTTCCAGCATTGGCACAGCCATCATCATTTCCGGTTGTAGTGCCGATGGTTTTAATGGTTTAAATTCCTCCACAAACCAATGGAAAACATACAAAAATCCTCGTTATGGATTTGAATTCCCTTATCCCAAAGATTGGCAATCTTTCCCAGTAGACAATAACGACGGCGTGACAATTACTGCACCAAAAAAACCAGATACTGAAATTAGGGCTTGGGCAACTAAAGAACTACCAGAAATACAACCACTAGGAACAAACACACAGACAAACCAGAACTTTGAGACAGCGCAAGGAATGTCTGGTGTACTCACGGTAGAAACCAATCAAAAAACCAGTGCCATGAAACTCACCATCAATCACCAAAACATAAATTACTACTGGCAAGCAAAAACCAATCATCAAGACTTTAAAACCCACTACCCCCTATTTTCTTATATCGCCAGAGAGTACAAAATCCAGCAATCCCAGACAGAGACAGGAAAAACAGAAGAAACGAAACTACAACAAAAGCTCAATTATCTGATCACAAATAACAAATAACCAGTAATTAATCATAGAAATAGTGAACAACAAGGTACAGAAACCTGGTAGATTTAGCTATCAGCGAGTAAAAACTGGTAAAGATGAAAGTCCTGGTTATTGGTGGCGATGGGTATTGCGGTTGGGCAACTGCACTCTACCTTTCTAATAAAGGTTATGAAGTTGGAATTTTAGACAGTTTGGTGCGTCGGCACTGGGATAATGAACTCGGTGTTGAGACTCTAACCCCAATTGCACCAATTCAACAACGTCTCCAACGATGGCAAGATTTAACTGGTAAGAAAATTGACCTATTCGTAGGCGATATTACCAACTACAGTTTTCTGCACAAAGCTTTACACCAATTTGAACCAGAAGCCATAGTTCATTTTGGTGAACAGCGTTCAGCCCCATTTTCAATGATTGACCGTGAACACGCAGTTCTCACCCAGGTCAACAACGTAGTGGGTACATTGAACCTGCTGTATATCATGCGCGAAGACTTCCCTGATTGTCACTTAGTGAAATTGGGAACAATGGGTGAATATGGTACACCCAATATTGATATCGAAGAAGGCTACATCACCATTGAACACAACGGCCGGAAGGACACATTGCCCTATCCTAAACAGCCCGGTTCAATGTATCACTTGAGTAAAGTGCATGATAGCCACAATATTCACTTTGCTTGTCGGATTTGGGGTTTAAGAGCAACAGACCTGAATCAAGGTATTGTTTATGGCGTTCTCACCGAAGAAACCGGTATGGACGAATTATTAATCAACCGCCTTGATTATGATGGTGTGTTTGGTACAGCTTTAAACCGTTTCTGTATTCAAGCTGCAATCGGTCATCCTTTGACTGTTTACGGTAAAGGTGGACAAACTCGCGGTTTCTTGGATATTCGGGATACAGTGCGATGTATTGAAATTGCGATCGCCAACCCCGCCCAACCTGGAGAATTCCGAGTATTTAACCAATTTACCGAATTATTCGGTATTGGTGATATTGCCATGATGGTGAAAAAAGCTGGTAATGCAATGGGGCTAAATGTAGACATCAATCACATTGATAATCCCAGAGTTGAACTAGAAGAACATTATTTCAACGCCAAAAACACCAAGTTACTAGATTTAGGCTTACAACCTCACTATCTCTCTGATTCTCTACTTGATTCACTGTTAAACTTCGCAGTCAAGTATCAGAACCGAATTGATAATAACCAAATTCTGCCTACAGTAACTTGGCATAGATAGTAGGTGACAGGTGACAGGTGACAGGTGACAGGTGACAGAGAGCAGGGGAAGCAGGGGAAGCAGGGGAAGCAGGGGAAGCAGGGGAAGCAGGGGAAGAAAATTAAAAGGTAAAAGTTACAATTTTCATTTCTCCTGCCTCATGCCTTCTGCCTCATGCCTTCTGACTCCTGCCTCCTGCCTTCTGCCTCATGCCTTCTGACTCCTGTACGGGCGAACGGCCGTTCGCCCCTTCTGACTCCTGACTCCTGTTTAATTTATGAAAATTGCCCTATTCACTGAAACTTTTTTACCTAAAGTTGATGGTATTGTTACCCGTCTCCGTCATACTGTTGACCATCTGCAACGAGACGGAAATCAAGTGATGGTGTTCTGTCCAGAAGGTGGCATCAAAGAACACAAAGGAGCGAAAGTTTACGGTGTCACTGGGTTTCCACTACCTTTGTATCCAGAGTTAAAATTAGCACTGCCTAGACCTGCAATTGGTCATGCTTTAGAAGAATTTAAACCAGATATTATTCATGTTGTTAATCCCGCAGTTTTAGGATTATCAGGGATATTTTATAGTAAAGTTCTGAAAATTCCCCTCCTTGCTTCCTACCATACCCACTTACCCCAATATCTGCAACATTACGGATTAGGAATGTTAGAAGGCTTACTATGGGAATTGTTAAAAGCCGGACATAATCAAGCTGCTTTAAATTTGTGTACCTCGACGGCAATGGTAGAGGAATTGGCAGCACATGGTATTGAAAGATTGGATTTATGGCAGCGGGGAGTGGATACAGAGTTATTTCATCCTGATTTAGCAAGTGTGGAAATGCGATCGCATTTGTCCCAAGGACATCCAGAAAGCCCCCTATTGTTGTATGTAGGTCGTCTTTCGGCAGAAAAGGAAATTGAACGCATTAAACCCATCCTAGAATCCATTCCCGATGCTCGTTTAGCTTTGGTGGGAGATGGACCAAATCGGCAAAATTTAGAAAAGCACTTTGCAGGTACAAATACCCATTTTGTTGGTTATTTAATGGGTAAAGAATTAGGTTCAGCCTTTGCTAGTGCGGATGTGTTTATCTTTCCTTCCCGTACAGAAACATTGGGTTTAGTATTACTGGAAGCCATGGCCGCAGGATGTCCAGTAGTTGCTGCCCGTTCCGGTGGTATTCCTGATATTGTTACAGATGGAGTCAACGGTTATCTTTTTGACCCCAAAGCTGATATCCAAGCAGCAATAGATGTTACAATAAAGTTGTTACAACAAAAACACGAAATATCCATTCTCCGTGAGAATGCCCGTAAAGAAGCAGAAAAATGGGGATGGTCTGCTGCTACACGGCAATTACAAGATTATTACAAAAAGGTGATTGGTGATTAGGTTATTTACCTCCCCATCTCCCCATCTCCCCATCTCCCCATCTGACTCCTGATTTTATGACACTTCCTAATGCTGGTAGCGTCTTGGCTACATTAACTGAACTGACACAAGTTAATCGCACCCAGTCCCTACTCAGTCGGGTTAAAGATTTATCTGTTAATGAGTTTGTTTGCTTATTAGATTTTATTACCGCAGAGTTTCAACAATTCTTGAGAGCTATTGATCTGATTAATAATGAAGCTCTTGAAGGAATGTTAGAAAAGGTCTTGGAGGCAATTACTCTGAAAATTGGGCAAATTCTCCAAGCGGAACATACAGCGATTTTTTTGGTTGACTATGACAAGTCCCAGCTATGGTCAAAAGTTCCCCAAGATAATAATGATAAATTCTTGGAAATTCGTACCCCTTTAAATGTGGGTATTCCTGGTCATGTAGCCACTACAGGTAAATATCTGAATATTACGGATACAGAAAATCATCCTCTGTTTAGCCGTGAGTTGGAAAAGCAGATGGGCTACAAAATCCGCAATCTTTTGTGTATGCCTGTTGTCAGCAGTAAGAAGCAAACTGTGGCTGTTGTTCAATTGGCTAATAAGGCTGGTGGTGTTCCCTTTTCCGAAGATGATGAAAGGTCTTTTCTGGATTTTGCAGCTTCTATTGGCATTATTTTAGAAAGTTGTCAGTCTTTTTATGTGGCGGCCAGAAATCAGCGAGGCGCGACTGCTTTATTACGTGCTACTCAAACTCTGGGGCAAAGTTTGGATTTAGAAGCAACTCTACAAATAGTGATGGAACAGGCGCGAATTCTGATGCAAGCTGACCGCAGTACGCTGTTTTTGCACCGCAAGGAAATGGGGGAGTTGTGGACAAAGGTAGCAAAGGCTGATAATCCAGAAGAACTGATAGAAATTCGTATTCCTTCTAATCGTGGTATTGCTGGTTATGTTGCTTCCACAGGTCAGGCTTTAAATATCCCCGACGCTTATCAAGATCCTCGTTTTGACCCGACTACGGATAATAAGACGGGTTATGTAACTAAAAATATTCTCTGTTTACCAGTATTTAATTCAGCTAATGAGTTAATTGGTGTTACTCAATTAATAAATAAAGATCAAGGTAGTTTTACTTCTTCAGATGAAGAATTTATGCGGGCTTTTAATATCCAGGCTGGGATAGCTTTGGAAAATGCCCGTTTATTTGAAAATGTTTTGTTAGAAAGACAGTATCAAAAGGATATTCTCCAGAGTTTGTCTGATGCGGTGATTTCTACGGATATGCAAGGTCAAATTGTGACTATTAATGATGCGGCTTTAGAATTACTGGGTTGTCCTTTGCGAGAGGCAAATAGAAGAGTTAATAAGGTTTTGTGGAAAGAGAATTTAATCGGGCGTAAGGTGTGGGAAGTTGTAACAATTGAAAACTTACAGATGCGTTTAGAGGATAGTTTAAAATATGCTTCTAGACATTATGTTCCTGAACAAGAACTAATAGTGGGATTATATCAAGTTAAAAATAATGGTCATAAATCAGGGGATCTGAGAAATCAAAAGTTAGTTTTAGCAATGCGCGATCGCCATCATCCTGATGTTTTTATCCCTTGGAATCAACCTTTAACTCCTCAAGCTGAATTACTGAGTGGGGATGTAGTTAAGGAGTTAGAACGTAGTATTAATTTAACTATTAATCCCTTAACTAACCCAGAAGGTGGAGTTAGGGGTGGTTTGGTGGTATTGGAAGATATCAGCCGCGAAAAACGCCTCAAAAGTACGATGTACCGTTATTTGACACCCCATGTCGCTGAACAGGTGATGGCTTTGGGTGATGATAGTTTGATGGTTGGGGAAAGGAAGGAAGTCACGGTTTTATTTTCTGATATTCGTGGTTATACGACTTTGACGGAAAATTTGGGTGCTGCTGAGGTTGTCTCACTGTTGAATCAGTATTTTGAAACAATGGTGGAATCTGTCTTTCAGTATGAAGGAACTTTAGATAAGTTTATTGGTGATGCGTTAATGGCGGTGTTTGGTGCGCCTTTGCCTTTGACGGAAAATCACGCTTGGCGAGCTATACAATCTGCTTTAGATATGCGTCAGCGTTTAAAAGAATTTAATCAGCGGCGAGTTGTTCAGTCACAACCCAAAATTCATATCGGTATTGGTATTAGTTCTGGGGAAGTGGTTTCTGGTAATATCGGTTCTCGGAAACGGATGGATTATACAGTGATTGGTGATGGGGTAAATTTAAGTTCTCGTTTGGAAGGTGTGACAAAAGAATATGGCTGTGATATCATTATTAGCGAATTTACATATAATTTATGTCGTGATCATATCTGGGTGCGTCAACTAGATCGAATTCGTGTCAAGGGTAAACACCAAGCTGTAGATATTTATGAGTTAATTGGCGATCGCTCTCAGCCTCTCGATACTAATACTAGAGAATTTTTATACCATTATGAAGCAGGACGTACTGCTTATACTGCTAAAAAGTTTAAAGAGGCGATCGCCAGCTTTGAAATTGCTAAACGTATTCGCCCTGAAGATCAAGCTACAAATATCTATATAGAACGTGCCTATAATTACAAACAATCTCCACCCCCTCAATCCTGGGATGGAACTTGGACAATGGTGACAAAGTAGGGTGTTCAGGAGGCTATATAACTTATACATAGGGGTTGCTGAAAAAGTCTGTTCGTTGAGGTAGGGAATAGGGAATAGGGAATAGGGAATAGTTTCAGCTATCTATCATCCCCAAATTTTTGGATTT
>RDXV01000203.1 GCA_004292695.1 Nostocales cyanobacterium
AACTAAAACGTCCGGATATTGCTATGTCAATGGTTTAGTCTTTAGGCACTCGGTGCGGCTACGCCGCACCATCGCTTGTGCCAGTTGCGTAAGTCCTGATAATATTGATTGAACCCCAAAACAAACAACCGTAAAAATGTCACCCACCGTTACCCTTACCATTACCACAGGGAAACTATCAGGAAAACAATATATATTTGATAACCGTAGCACTTGTATTATCGGTAGAAACGATGATTGCAATTTACAAATTGCAGATAATATTGATATGAAAATTTCCCGTTATCACTGCTTATTAGATATCAACCCTCCAGAAATTAGAATTAGAGATTTAGGCAGTTTAAACGGAACTTATATTAATGGTAAAATCATTGGACAAAGAAAAGCAGACCTAACAGCAGAGGAAGCGAAAAATATTGTCCTTCCTGAATATAACTTAGGTCATAAAGATCAGGTGCAAATCGGTGATATTATTTTTAATATTGCTGTAAAAACAGAAGTTGAAAAAAACCAAACTCCCAATCTTCACCAACCCCCAGAAAATCAAAAACCCAACTTTTTAAACATTATCAAAAACATCCTCAACCTAGCAACCCCAGATAATCAAAATCTCAAAGTAATTTCTAATTATCAAATTATAAAATCATTAGGTGAAGGTGGATGTGGAGAAGTATTTTTAGCTCAACATCAAAAAACTCAAAAACTTGTAGCTTTAAAAATCATGTTACCCGCAGTTGCAGCTACAGAACAGGGTGTGAAAATGTTTTTAAGGGAAATTGAAAACAGCAAATATTTACAAGATCCCAATGTTGTGCAACTTTTAGATTATGGTTTTGCGGAAAATACCTTTTTCTTTACTATGGAATATTGCGAAGGTGGAGATGTTTGGGATTTAATGGAGAAGTTAGGAGGAAGTTTACCGGTTAATATAGCAGTTGATATTATTATCCAAGTTCTCGATGGTTTAGAATATGCCCATAATGTCGAAGTTCCTTATGTAAGATTAGCAGATGGAAGACTAGGAAAAGGTAAAGGTTTAGTCCATCGAGATTTAAAACCCAATAATATTTTTATTACTAAAATTGATGGTAAAATGGTTGTAAAAATCGGAGATTATGGTTTAGCAAAAGCCTTTGATTTAGCTGGTTTAAGTGGACAAACTTTCACAGGTACAAAAATGGGAACTCCTGTATTTATGCCCCGTCAACAAGTTTTAGATTTTAAACATTCTTTACCGGAAGTTGATGTTTGGGCAAGTGCAGCTTGTTTATATAATATGTTAACAGGAAAATTTCCCCGTGATTTTGATGGTGATCCTTGGAGTAGTATTTTAAATAATCATCCTGTACCTATTCGTGAACGTGATCCTAGTATTCCTGAAAAGTTAGCTGATGTGATAGATTTAGCTTTAACGGAAAAACCGCAGATATACTTTCAAAGTGCGATAGAATTTAAGGAGGCATTATTAAAAGCTGTGTAAATATAGCTCACGCAAAGACGCAAAGTTTTTAATTGCATATTTTGGATATTAGGCTCTTCGGTACTTGTTATGCTAAACTAAGAAATTGAGAGAAGGGAACTCTTAACAGGGAACAGGGAACAGGGAAAAAATTTTAATTTTCTAGTTTTTTAATAAGACTAATAATCATTCTGCTTTCTTCTTTTAATAAATTAAGAATCATTTCCACATCTTTTTCTGAGCATAATCCTACTCGGTGAGATAAAATTAGATGAGTTTCTAATTCATTAACTGACCCTTGAGCTATGTTTAAAAATCTTATATATTCTCCTCTATATCTGAGTCCATATCCTTCAGATATATTAGCTGGAATAGATACAGCACTTCTTCTAAGAAAGTTGAACCATGCCATATAACTCATCTTTTGGAAAAAGTTTAGTGAGGAAATAGCATCTTTGAGCAATATCCATTCCTTTTTGCCAAATTATTAAGTCTTTAAAGTCATTAATATCTGACATTCTTCCTGTTCCCTGTTCCCTGTTAAGAGTTCCCTCCAGTTTAGCATACTAAGTCCGGTAGAGCCGGATATTTAATACATTTAATAGTTAAATACAATTTGACCAATTACCAATTACCAATTACCAATTACCCATTCCCTATTCCCCATTCCCTATATAAATATATATTGGTTATTAAGAAGATCACAACGTTAACCAACAATGAAAGAAGTTCTTTACCTAGAAATCCCTACCCCCGATACTAACCAAGTCCGTCAATGGTTACAAACTGACTTCCAGCCTGAATATGGTGCAAAAGTCATGACTCCCGACGGTTTCCGTCTCCAACACCCCGGCCAACCTGTTACGGAAAGTCTGGGAAATGAACTTTCTGTATTTGTTTGGTCTGTACAACGCACAACTTATTTAAAAGTTTTTCGTTGGGGTGATAAACCTTTTACTAATGAAGCATCCATTTTACAACGTCTCACTACAGGTATTGGAAGCAGGTTTCCCCATCAATACCCCGAACCACCAAATATAGAACCGCAAAAATCTATCTTTTCAGAATTAGAACCATATTACCCCCTGACGGTTAAATATTTCCAAAAAATGCCTAATGGAGAATATGATCTCAAACGTGCTTACTGGTGGGAAAAAAAATGGCGTGAAGGTGTGCGAAACCCTCAAAAACCCCGTCAGGTAATTTTTGCTGAGGAAAAAGATGGGAAGATGGGGAGATGGGGAGATGGGGAGAAAGAGAATAAAGTCTCCCTATCACCCCACCACCCCACCACCCTATCTAGTGAAACTTCGCCCAATTATGACATCATTTATATAGGTGGCGCTTTAGGTGCGATTCATGCCGCAGTTATGGCTAAACTAGGGTATAAAGTTCTACTGGTGGAAAGATTGACTTTTGGCCGCATGAACCGAGAATGGAATATTTCCCGTGATGAATTGCAAAGTTTGTTAAATCTTGGTTTATTAACAAGTGCCGAATTAGAAAGTATTATTGCTAGGGAGTATAAGGACGGGTTTAATAAGTTTTTTGATAGTAATAACCCATCTTATCTAAAAGCAAAGGTTTTACACACTCCCACTGTTTTAAATATTACTTTGGACTCCGATAAATTACTGCAAATCTGCGGAGAAAAACTCAAAGCTGCTGGCGGGGAAATTTGGGATCAGACAGAATTTCTCTACTCTAATATAAGCAAATCACAAGTTACTGTAACTGTCAAGGGTGTAAATACGGAAAATGAGCAAAAAATCACCGCTAGATTATTAGTAGATGCAATGGGTACAGCTTCCCCTATAGCATGGCAGTTAAACGGTGGGAGAGCTTTTGATAGTGTTTGTCCTACGGTGGGGGCGGTGATAGATAAAGGTTTTGCCCCTGGGGTATGGGATAATCAATATGGTGATGTGCTGTACAGTCACGGGGACATTTCCAGAGGTAGACAATTAATCTGGGAACTTTTTCCGGGTGTGGGTGAAGAAATGACCATTTATTTATTTCATTACCATGAAGTGAACCCAAAAAATCCCGGTTCTTTGTTGGAAATGTACGAAGACTTTTTCACGATTTTACCAGAATATCGCCGTTGCGATATGGAGCAACTGGTGTGGAAAAAACCCACATTTGGGTATATTCCGGGACATTTTAGCGTTAATGGAGGCGATCGCCAAATAGCCTTTGATAGATTAATTGCCATTGGTGATGCAGCATCCCTGCAATCTCCCCTAGTTTTTACAGGTTTTGGTTCACTGGTGCGAAACCTAGAACGTTTAACCACATTGTTAAATATCGCCCTCAAACATGATCTTTTGAGTTTTCAGCACCTTGATAAAATCCGTGCATATCAAAGTAACGTTTCTGTCACCTGGTTATTTTCTAAAGGAATGATGGTCCCCACAGGGAAATTTATCAAACCTCAACTCATCAACTCCATGTTAAACACCTTCTTTGGGTTACTAGCAGACGAACCCCCGGAAATTGCGGATAACTTCATTAAAGATCGTTGTGATTGGTACACATTTAACAGATTAGCACTCAAAGCAGCCAGTAAAAACCCTGCCTTATTATTATGGATTTGGCAACTAGCAGGTTCTCAAGATTTAATGCGTTGGGTAGGTAGCTATGTTAATTTTACCCTTCACGCCCTCATCAGTGCCTTATTAAGTACCTGGTTTCCCTCATTCCTCAAATTCAGTCAAAACTGGCTAGAACCACGTTATCCAGCATTGTGGTTAAAATTACTAGCCACTAACTACGCCATTTTCATCGGTAAACCCAGACCCAGAGATCAAGTCATCAAACTTAACCCCAAAACACTCACACCGACTATTCATTAGAACCTTGACCTTGCACCTTGGGGCGGAAATTAGGTAATTCCACTGAAGCAAAAGATTTCCGTCCCTTGGGTGGACGTTGGGGGTAAATCAACGGCGAAGGAGATTTATAATCCAAGTAGTAATCATTAACTGGTAAATCTGACCAATAATCTTCATTTTCTGAATTGTTGGAATTGTGGGAAAATTGAGCAGATTGTTCTGAAACAGAAGCATTTACAGATGATTCATAACCAAGCGTCAATGACAACTCTGTCAGTGAAGAAGTATCAGAATTATCAAAATTATTAGAATTAAAATTTGGATCTGCTGACTGTTCCTGGGTAGAATTTGTTGGTATAACCTCCCGACTTTGATCCATTCTGGTGTGATTGGGAGTATGATGAGAGCCTTCACTCACTGGAGATGGATTTGTAGATGTTGAGGAAGCAAAAAACATTTCAATCAAACTTTCCAACTGTCGGTCTAAATTAGATTCCTGAACCGGAGGACTATCCATCACAGCAGCATCTAATTCTGGTTCATAATTAACATCAGTGAAAACATCAGAACTGGGAACATGATGAGAAAAATCTGATGAACAAACTGATGAAGTTGGGGACTGTATCCAGGAATTTTCCAAATGTTGACTGACACCATCAAAAGTATCAACTACACCACTTCCTTCCGCAGACCAAGGTTGAATAGGTTGTGCATGAGGAAATAAAGACCTGGCCTTCCTAGAAAATCTCGTACTTCTACTGGTGACATTGTAGGGATGATGAGCAGTATCATCTAAAGTGTCATAACTAGGAACAGAAGTGTCTAGACATTTGTCCAGTGCAGCTTTAAACTGTAAAGTCTGACGTTGCTGACGAATTAACCGGGTACGTAATTCCCGACAAGTATTTTCTGAATGTAATAAATCTTGCGATTGTTCACTGTACTTAGTTTGTAACAAAGTACATTCCCGTTCTAACAGAGCCACACGTTCTTGACTAATCTGCAACTGTGACTTATGGGTATTAATAAACATTGCTTGACTCTGCACAGTTTGTCTAGCAACTTCTAGCTGTTGGAACAGAGATTGTATTTGTTCTTGAGAATTAGCTAAATCCTGAGCTTGTTGATTGAGGAGAGATTCAGTCACAGTAGAGCGTTTTTTTTGCCACTGTAAAATTTTTTCAGCCTCAGCTAATTCCTGTTTTAACTGTTCAACTTGAGCATACAAATTAGTATTAGCAGTATGTAACTGCTCATTCAAAGTCAGCAATTTTTGAAACTCTGAATCTACCTGCATTTGTTGTTCAATATTAGGTTCTGCAACCCAGTCTTGTTGAGATTGATCTTGCACATCTTGATTTGCAGAAGATTCACACATTGGCGGTTCTTCATAGACATCTGTTGCTGGGTTCAGGAGTGGTAAATCACGTACGACCTTACTTTGATCATTCAAAACAGAGTAAAAAGGACAATTCGCCTGTTCTAAATTAGGCGAATTTGCAGAATTTATCGTTTCTCTTGCTGTGCCATTGTTTGAGGTGTCAGCTATATTCATTACTCTTGACCCACCTGCTTAAAAATATTCAACAAAGCCCATGCCAGGATTGCTGATCCAGTATGTTTAACTACGAGGTAATGAAATTCCCTCTAGAAGCCAAGTTTAACTCTCTTTCAGCACGACTGGCTAGTATACTAAAGCTGCTCTCTCATAGGTAAAAGTCTGAAAGTTATCACTCTGAAAGAATTTCAGTCTTTATTACCTCTGATTTTTTGTTGCTTGCATCTTTGTCTTTTATCTATGATGTAGGCTTTTGGCAAATCTGGGGTAGAGGGTGTGAACCTACTTGACGTTTTAGGAGACAGGAGTCAGAAGAATTTAGAATTTAGAATTTAGAATTTAGAATGAAGAATGGGGAATGGGGAATTGGTAAAAATTCTTTTCTTCTCCTGAACTCCTGACTCCTTGATCTCCTTCTCTGTCAAGGCAACCAGTGGGGATAAAATCCAACTAGAGGTAATTGTTCTGGTTTGATGTCTAGTTCCGCTGGGTTAGCACCTGGTAACAACGGCATTAACCATAAACTACTGGTGGCAATTGGCGCTCCATCACTGGTTTTTAAGGCATTGGCTGGTAATTGAGTATTATTTTCTGTCTCCACTATTTGATCAAATAGGATTCCTAAACCATCTGGGGCTAAACTCATTTGTACATTTCTGTAGTCAGGTGGCAACATTAACAATGGTTTTTGTTCCAGGGTTTTCAGATTGATGGCGACTAAATAAGGCTGTTCTATGTATTGTTCCTGGGATATTAGTTGTGTGAGTAAACAATAAAGTGTGGGTGAGGCTGGATCAAAATTACACTCTAAAATTGAACCTGTTGTTTTTAACAGTTGTTTCTGTGTACCTTGATTTGTCACTAAAAATAAATCTCTGGTGTAGTCGGTGTTAAATTTCACCATTGCAGCCTGAGAACCATCTTTAGAAAAAGCCTGAACTAAACCAAATTGGGGTAAAAAATCCAGGGGTTTGTTGCTATCTCCTTCTAAAGATATAATTGCAGTTCCTTGTCCTTGGGCAACTGCCACAGCTTTACTATCTGGTGTAATTAAAAAGTCTCCTCCTGGCTGGCTTTCTAAACGCTTGGCCGTGGGTTTTTCTCTGGTGTTATTTTCGTCTATAGATATATACCACAGTCCAAAATCTCCAGGGTTATCTCTTTTTCCCCTTTGAATCACTATTGTTCGACCATCAAGAGATAGGTCAAATTTTAGGTTTTGATAGTCTTTATTATCTAAAATCAGGTCAATTTTTCCCGGTGCTTCTGGTTCTTGATCTGTGTTGTGAGTAATTCCTGTGGTAACTGTGTATAGTTGGGCAGAAAGTAGATCGGGATTTTGGGCAGAACGGGCAGAAAATAGGATTTTTTCGCCATTGGGAAATGCTTCAAAATCCATGACTATTAAATCTTTGGGTGTCAGTACCTTTTTTTCTTCTTTGGTGAGGTTATAAAGTACCAACTTACCTCTATATTCTTCGTCTGCACCTATGTAAGTTAAGGCGCGGTTTCTGGTACTGAATTTACCAACAAAGGGTTGTATTTGTTTTTTTTCTGATTCTGTATCCGAAAATTGGTCTCTTGCTCCTTCTAAGGTGACTTGGTAATCAGTACCATAGGGTGCGGGAGCTAGGAGAGTATAAACCATTCGTCTCCCTGCCCAGCTAACTTTCCCTGGTAACACTGGACATTCTTGGGGATTTTCTGTGCAGTTGGTTTTATCTACAGGGTATACTTTGAGGTTTTTTTCCACGCTTTTTGTGTCCATTGGACGGCTGAAGGTCATACTAAAAGCTGTATCTTCAGAACCAATGCGTTGATTTTCCCAGGAAAAATTACGAACTGAAGGCCTAACTGCGTCACCTTGCCAGATCATCAAACCGATGAGTAGGCTTAAAAGTAGTATCGTGGCGATCGCCACACGATCCAACGGTTGAAAAGATTGATAGGATTTAATCATTGAGAATTGGGCATGGGGCATGGGGCATGGGGCATTGGGCATTGGGCATTGGGTTATTCATTCTCCCAGTCACCTGTCAACTGTCAACTGTCAACTGTCAACTGTCAACTGTCAACTGTCAACTGTCAACTGTCAACTGTCAACTGTCAACTGTCAACTGTCACCTGTCA
>RDXV01000246.1 GCA_004292695.1 Nostocales cyanobacterium
TTGAAGGGTATACCTGAAAAACCGTGCATTTTGAAACCAAGAAATCCCAAAATGGGGGATGACAGATAGCTCAAACTATTCCCTATTCCCTATTCCCTATTCCCTACCTCCACGAAAAGACTTTCTCAGCAATGCCCAATGAGTGACAAATTAAAAATCCCTGTGCTTAAACACAGGGATCTGAAAACTGACTACTGAAAGCTAATAGCCACTGTAATTAAGCAGCGAGGTTTGCAGCTGCAAATTCCCAGTTAACTAATTGATCTAAGAAGTTTTTGATAAATGCAGGGCGAGCATTTTTGAAGTCAATGTAATAAGCGTGTTCCCAAACATCTAAGGTGAGAAGTGGCTTTTTACCGTGTACTAAGGGGTTTTCTGCGTTGGGTGTTTTCATGACTTTGAGTGTACCAGCGTCATCCACTAACCAAGCCCAACCACTACCAAACTGTGTAGCCGCAGCGTTAGAAAATTCTTCTTTGAATTTGTCGAAGCTACCAAAATCTCTGTCAATTTTAGCTGCTAAATCTCCTGTGGGAGCGCCACCACCAGCGGGTTTGAGTGAGTCCCAAAAGAAGGTATGATTCCAAACTTGAGCTGCATTGTTGAAAATACCAGCTTTAGCAGAATCTTTAAACGCGATTTGAATTACTTCTTCCAGAGTCTTGTCAGCAAGTTCTGTACCATCGGTAAGCTTATTCAGGTTATCTACATAAGCTTTGTGATGCTTACCATAGTGATATTCAAAGGTTTCACCTTTCATTCCATAAGACTCTAAAGCGTTAAAGTCAAAGGGTAAGGGAGCTTGTGTAAATGCCATGTCTTGAAATCCTCTCTTTTACTGTCTTCCAGTTTAAAGGTCTTGCCGAAACTCAGGAAATTACAGGTTTTGTGTTCAGTAGTTTTACATCCTTGGTTTCAGGATATAAAACTTAACAAAGTTATCTTACTACCAAATTGATGATTTTTCCCGCTCTGATCATCATAGGCTATGAAATTTCTACTCATATCTGACCAAGCATCAGCTTGTATGGGTGAAAATATAAAGAATAATTAAGAATGTCGTATTTTTGTAAAGTAAATCTTAAATCTATCTTTAGATACAAGAGTTTTTTAGGAAAGGTAGTAACATATATATTCCCAATAGTCATATAGGCAGTAAATAAATGTTAATGAAGTTAATAAAATAGGAGTTACGCATTGACAAAAAAACTAATTCATGTAGATTAAGCACCATAAGCATTGGTAAGATTGTCCACAATGTAGTCGCGGACAACTAAAGT
>RDXV01000048.1 GCA_004292695.1 Nostocales cyanobacterium
TCAGTTATCAGTTATCAGTTATCAGTTATCAGTTATCAGTTATCAGTTATCAGTTATCAGTTATCACTGTTTACTGTTCACTGTTCACTGTTCACTGTTCACTGTTCACTGTTCACTGTTCCCTGTTCCCTGTTCCCTGTTCCCTTGTTTCTGACTATCTATATTGATCTTTTTTGCTGTAAACTAGACCACCTTCAATGTGAACGGTGTCTATAATCGCTACTACTGCTGCATCTAATGGACGTTGTTCGTTACCGAGAATTTGACGGGCTGCACTTCCACGACTGACAAGTACCCACTCATCCACTCCTGCCCCTACACTGTTGTCAGCTGCTACTTCATATTCTGGCAGGAGATTCCCGTTTTCATCTATTAGTTGCAGCATCAATAGTTTTACACCTCTCAGACTCGGATCTTTTTGGGTGCTAACTACTGTGCCACGCACTCTAGCAATTTGCATTATTTGTTATGGTCTGTTGATAGGACGAATTCCGCTCACACCTTCCCGGAATTGTTCTACATCTTCTGTATACCGAATTGGTAGTACATATTCTAAGTTTTCATGGGGACGAGCAATGATGTGGGTGGATAGCACTTGTCCGCCATTTACTCTCTTCACGTTGTCTACTCCAGCTGCTACTGAAGCTTGGACTTCGGATACGTCTCCACGCACAATTACTGTAACTCGACCGCTACCGATCTTTTCATATCCTACTAAGGTCACACGGGCTGCTTTTACCATTGCGTCCGCTGCTTCTACTACTGCTGGAAAACCCAGGGTTTCAACCATTCCTACTGCAATTGACATTCTTCTCAATCCTTAAATTATTTTATTTAATCAACACAAAACAGATAAAGTTCGCCGTAGAGCGAGTAAACCCATTATTTCAGGTTTTCACAGTGTTTTCACAGTATTTTTACAGTTTCTAGGTTCGGAACTGTTCTACTGCTTCTGTGTAACGAATCGGTAATACGTATTCTAGGTTTTCGTGGGGACGCGCGATGATATGGGTGGATAGCACTTCACCACCGTTGACTCTTCTTGCTCCTTCTACTCCAGCTGCTACTGAAGCTTGGACTTCGGATACGTCGCCCCGCACAATGACGGTGACACGACCACTACCGATCTTTTCATATCCTACCAAAGTAACGCGGGCTGCTTTTACCATCGCATCAGCAGCTTCCACTACCGCAGGAAAGCCTTTTGTCTCAATCATTCCAACTGCAATTGGCATCGCAGAACTCCTAGAAATTTAATACAATCTGTGTTATGGGTGGAAATTTTTGACGGGGATGCTCATTTTGAGCAAAGAAAAAAACTTCTAAAATTAAGGATATGAAACCTTGGCATCCCTGGCAACATAAATTACTATAATAGTTTGTAATAAAAGTGTTTTAAAAAACTTAACAAAACTTAATAGACTCCTAAAATAGCCCAAAATCTACGGTTTCCTAGAGTGACAACTTATGCTTTATAATTTTTTTATCACATTTATTAAACACATTTTATAGCCAGTGCTAAGTGCATCTGGGCGGGATTGATCGGAGGCTGTGCTGTTTGCTATCTCAATCTTTCCTGGTTTTTTGCTATTTTTTTGGAAATGTTGTAAAGATAGATAAGTTTTTTAAATAAAACATATTAAATTATTTATTTAAAGTATAAATACAAATAAACAACCAGAGGGCTGGTGAATACAGGTAAATGGTTTTAACTATGTAAATTTATATTGAAATTCCATTTATATAGTCCCAGAGAGAGTAAAAATACATAGTGAAAAAGGCTGCAAAACATTTAACAAAACCAAGATTTTAAAAAGTCGAATTTGTGTGAGCAAAAGTTTTTTCAACTTATTTAATAAACTAAAGGTTGAGTCGTCAAGGAAAATTTAGATGAATGATTTTCTCTTCTTCACGAGTTTGTTTGTACCTTTTTACAGCTTACTAGGTGCAATTTTAACTTTACCTTGGGGTATAGGTTTAGTTAAACGTACTGGTCCGCGACCGGCTGCTTATTTCAATTTGTTGACTACCATTTTCGGGTTTATCCATAGCCTTTTGGTATTTCAAGACATCTGGAATAGAGAGCAAGAAAACATAGTAATTACATGGTTTCAAGCGGCAGATTTGAAGTTAACTTTTGCCATAGAACTATCACCAGTGAGCATTGGGGCGGTAGTTTTAATTACTGGTTTGAGTTTGTTGGCTCAAATTTATGCCTTGGGTTACATGGAAAAAGACTGGTCATTAGCGAGGTTTTTTGGGTTACTAGGATTTTTTGAAGCTGCCTTGTGTGGGTTAGCAATTAGTGATTCTTTGTTCCTCAGTTATGCTTTATTAGAAGTTCTCACCCTTTCTACTTATTTACTGGTTGGTTTTTGGTATGCTCAACCTTTAGTAGTGACAGCGGCGCGAGATGCTTTTCTTACCAAAAGGGTAGGAGACTTATTATTACTCATGGGTGTTGTCACCCTTTCTACCTTAGCTGGTAGTTTGGATTTTTCTGATTTGTATGAATGGGTACAAACTGCTGATTTAAACCCATTGACGGCGACTTTTTTGGGTATTGCTTTAATTGCTGGGCCTGCGGGTAAGTGCGCTCAGTTTCCTCTACATTTGTGGTTGGATGAGGCGATGGAAGGACCTAACCCGGCTTCGGTGATGCGAAATTCGCTGGTGGTGGCTGGTGGGGCTTATGTGCTGTACAAGATTCAACCTATTTTGTCTTTGTCTCCTGTAGCTTTAAATGTGTTGGTAGTTTTGGGTACTGTTACTGCTGTGGGGGCAACTCTGGTATCTCTGGCGCAAATTGATATCAAGCGGGCTTTGTCCCATTCTACTAGCGCGTATATGGGGTTGGTGTTTTTGGCGGTGGGTTTAGAACAGGGTGGTGTGGCTTTGATGCTGCTGTTAACTCATGCGATCGCCAAAGCTCTATTATTCATGAGTTCTGGTTCAATTATCTACACTACCCAAAGCCAGGACTTAACGGAAATGGGCGGTTTATGGTCCAGGATGCCGGCTACTACTACGGCTTTTGTGGTTGGTTCTGCGGGAATGGTGACATTACTACCATTAGGGAGTTTCTGGGCTATGTTAGCTTGGGCTGATGGTTTAGTAATGGTCAGTCCTTGGGTAATTGCGGTTTTAGTCTTGGTAAATGGCTTAACTGCTTTAAATTTAACTAGGGTATTCCGGTTGATATTTTGGGGAGAACCACAACAGAAAACACGCCGCGCCCCGGAAGTTGGCTGGCCAATGGCTTTACCTATGGTGATTTTAACGGTAATTGCGTTGATGTTGCCGTTGATGCTTCAGCAATGGTACTTACTGCCAGATTGGGAAAGTATAGATTGGTACGTTTTATCTGCTTTGTTAACTTCCACTATTTTAGGTTTGGCTATTGGCTCAACCATACATCTACATAAAGGTTGGTCAAGGTCTACTGTGTTTGGTTGGAGATTAGTTCAAGATTTACTAGGTTATGATTTTTACATTGACCGGATTTATCGCCTCACTATTGTAAGTGCTGTGGCGATGTTATCGAAAATATCTGCTTGGAGCGATCGCTATTTGGTAGATGGTTTAGTTAACCTAGTTGGTTTTGCGACTATTTTCGGTGGACAGAGCTTAAAGTACAGTATTTCCGGTCAGTCTCAAGCCTATATGTTAACCATTATAGTGGTGATCAGCGTCCTTGGTTTCTTTATTAGCTGGTCATTAGGTTTACTAGATAAGTTGCCTTTTTAGTTGATAGTTGATAGTTGATAGTTGATAGCTGATAGCTGATAGCTGATTGTGAACAGTAATGAATTACTCATGCCCAATGCCCCATGCCCAATAATTAACCTATGATGCTAAGTGTTCTAATCTTATTACCATTAATTGGTGCAGCCTTAATTGGTTTTTATCCCGCTGCTATAAATGGGAAAATAGCCCGGTTTATGGCTTTAGCTGTAGCGGTGATGATGTTTTTGTGGACTATTTTTCTAACAGTTAAATTTAATCCCGCAGAAGTGGGAATACAATTTGCTGAGTCTTTGCCTTGGATAGATGTTTTAGGGTTAAACTATAATCTGGGTGTGGATGGTTTATCTCTGCCGTTGCTGTTGTTGAATGGACTTTTAACCTGTATTGCAATTTACAGTAGTGATGAAACTATTCAACGCCCAAGATTTTACTACTCTTTAATTTTTCTTCTCTGCGCTGGGGTGATCGGTGCATTTTTAGCACAGGACTTATTGCTATTTTTCCTGTTCTATGAATTGGAATTAATTCCCCTCTACCTACTCATTGCTATTTGGGGTGGTGAAAAAAGGGGTTATGCAGCGACTAAGTTTTTGATTTACACGGCAATTTCTGGGATTCTTATTTTAGCTAGTTTTTTGGGGATGGTGTGGTTGAGTCACTCCCCCAATTTTGGACTAGGGACTTTAAACGCTCATACTCTCCCGTTGACAACCCAAATTTTACTGTTAGTAGGAATTTTGGTAGGGTTTGGGATTAAAATTCCCCTTGTTCCTTTCCATACTTGGTTGCCAGATGCCCACGTAGAGGCTTCTACCCCTATTTCTGTACTTTTGGCTGGGGTGTTGTTGAAGTTGGGTACTTATGGTTTACTGCGGTTTGGGATGAATTTGTTACCAGCAGCTTGGGAATATGCCGCACCGACTTTAGCGACTTATGCTGTAATTAGTGTGTTGTTTGGTGCTTCCTGTGCGATCGCCCAAACGGACATGAAAAAAATGGTAGCTTATAGTTCTATTGGTCACATGGGCTATATTTTACTAGCAGCAGCAGCAGCTACACCTGTAAGTATTTTGGGTGCGGTGATGCAAATGGTAAGTCATGGTTTAATTTCCGCGCTGATGTTTTTATTGGTGGGGGTTATTTACAAGAAAGCTGGTAGTCGTGACTTGGATATCATTAGAGGACTTTTGAACCCAGAACGGGGAATGCCTGTAATTGGTACTTTAATGGTGTTAGGTGTGATGGCCAGTGCTGGTATACCGGGAATGGTGGGTTTTATTGCAGAATTCATTATTTTTCGGGGTAGTTTTGGGGTTTTCCCGGTACAAACCCTATTATCAATGTTGGGAACTGGTTTAACTGCGGTTTACTTCCTAATTCTTTTAAATCGTGCTTTCTTTGGGCGGTTATCTGAGCAAGTTATGAACCTACCCAGAGTTTATTGGAGCGATCGCATACCTGCGTTGATCTTAGCTTTGTTAATTGTGGTTTTCGGTATCCAACCATCTTGGTTAGTACATTGGACACAAGCCACAATTCAAGGAATGGTAAATACACAGAACCTACTAACTCAAATACTCTGACATCACAGGAGAAAAGTAAAAGTTGAATAATTGATGCTAGAAATTGGGAAAATTTAGTTTGATATTCCCAATTTTAGCAACCAGTATTAATCAATAATTTAATGGTTAAAGTGTCTTTATTCATGCTATTATTGATAAATAAATTCACAACAACTACAAGAAAACAAAACAAAATCAAGGATTTTATAAATGAAATCAAAACATTTAGAAATATATGCAGATGGCGCGGGTATCATGGTTGGTTCAACCGTAAGTAAACTAAATTTTTACTCTGTTGTAGATATTTCGGAAGATAATGACGAAAAACAAATAGAAGAATTAAAAGTACAGATAGCTATTCCTACAATCACTTTACTCAAAGTATGCGCTAAATTCTTAAAGCAAATTAAAACCGACGAGCAAGAGATAATTAGTATTATAGACAGTAATAAAGAAGAAATCATAAAAACCTTGGCAAGTTTATCATTACAAGACAGTGATGGAGAATAAAAATGTTAAAAATAACTTCACAATTAGAAAAATCTTCCTTACTAAAAGATAACTACGAATTTCTGCGAAAAACCAAAATGATAACTTCCATTTCCATGCAGATGCAGAAGGTACAAACAAACCAATACTATCATAAATTCGTCGCTTTTGAAGATGAAAAAATTAGACTTGATAAATTAAGAAAAAAGTCTAAATTAATTATTGAAATACGTAATTATTTGTCTTTACCTGATGATTGGGACGGATATCAAGGGGTTGCACCTCAATCAAAAACAATTGAAGAAACTATTTTTTTTGTGAAAAATATACCTGATTCCATATCATTACCTAAACCAATGGTAAGTGGTACAGGAATAGTTGGCTTGTTTTGGGAAAATGATAATGTTTATGCTGAAGTATGTTTTGAAGGTGATGGAACATTTTGGTACTACGGAACAGATAGTGATTTGGAAATAGGAGAAGAATCTGTATCTATTCAAGATACACATGAATTACCAAAACAATTAATTAATTTAATTAAGAAAATTTAATTTTCTATGAACTGTTCAGAAATTTACAATGTAACATCTAATAGATGTAAGTTTGTACAAAAAAATGATTCTCAATGTAATTGTGAAAAAGTTTCAGTTAGTCAATATTCTCCAGGGAGAATAGAAGATGATGAAATACTAATCAGACAAATTTATTCACCTATTCATATAGATCAAGAAACAGGGAAAGTTAACTCCCTTGCTTTTGATGATGCTAAAGATAAAGGTATGTCAGTAAATAGAAAAACATATACATCACTCGAAGAATTAAATAAAAAAGTTGAATATAAACTCAAGCTAGATCAGGAGAGAGGTAAAGATAGAGATTTTATAGGTGTTGTTTATACAACTTGTAAAAATGTCCGAGCAATAAAAACTAATGATAATATCAAGGCTTTTTGTGTGTATGATACAGGTAATAAACATGATATTTCCCATGCAGATATTTGCCAAACTATATCTAGTCGTGTGGAAGGAAGTAAAATGCGTTTTAAACTAAGAAAAGCTTTTTCCGAGAAACCAGTAACACTAGATGTTGTGTTTACAACTGCTAATAACCGAGAATAACTGATATTCCTGCTGAATTGAAAAAATAAACAATATTAAGAATTACTATTATAGTCTTTTTATACCAAAAATAGCTTAATTTTTGTTAAAATCTATAAGTACCGATATCTATTAATTGTAGAAAATATTAGGAGCTAAAACCAATGGTAAATATTCAAAACAAACCCGTAGAACATCCATTATCTGAATTTATTCAACGTTTACAAAATGGTCAACCATTACTTAAAGATACTCCCGATAATGTTTTAGAAGTGGTGGGTATTCTCAAAAGTTATGGTGTAGTATTAGATGCTTATTCTAAAAATCTAATTTACATTGCTGATCATCAATTTTTAATATTCTTCCCATTCTTTAAATACTTTGATGGGGATGTTTCTATTAATAAATTATTCCGTCATTGGTGGCATGATCGGATTAATTTTGAATATGCAGAATACTGCATGAAAACCATGATGTGGCACGGTGGAGGGGGTTTAGATAGTTATTTAGATACTCCAGAATTTGCTAAAAATTCTCAAGCTGTAATTAATGCCAAATTCAAAAATAATCCTCTTGTTTTAGGACTAGATCAATTATTTCCTGATTTTTTACTAGAACAACTGAGAGTATCTGCTTATTATAGTGGTTTGGGGCAATTTTGGCGAGTGATGGCTGATATTTTCTTGGATTTATCAGACTTGTATGATCAAGGTAAAATCAAAACCATTCCTGATGTTGTCAATCATATCAAAGATGGTTTAGTGAAAGATGCTTTAAAACCAATTACCTACAGTGTAAAAATCAAAGATACAGTGTATGATTTAATTCCTAAATCTGTGGGTTTAACATTTTTAGCAGATACAGCAATTCCCTATGTAGAAGCGGTATTTTTCCGGGGTACTCCCTTTTTAGGTACGGTTTCTTTAAATGCCCAAGCATACCAAATTCCCCCAGATCAAGCAAGATTCCAGTATGGTGCATTATACGCAGATCCTTTACCTATTGGTGGTGCGGGTATTCCTCCCACATTGTTAATGCAAGATATGCGTCATTATTTACCGGAATATTTACATGAAGTTTACCGTCACAGTTTACGGGGTGAGGATGACTTGCTGGTACAAATTTGTATGAGTTTCCAAAAGTCAATGTTTTGTGTAACATCTGCTGCTATTTTAGGATTAATGCCTTATCCTATAGAGACAGAAGATCAGTCTGAACAAACTGCTAATCTGGTTTATTTAGAAAAGTGGATGGACAGATTTACAACTTCTCGGTTATTAGAAGTGAATGAATAGGATATTTAGGATATTGATTAGATGTTTAACCGCTACAACAACCTGAATTTAATTCAGCAACTTGATCCAAAAACTGAACATTGGCAAATTTGTTATTTGATGTTTGGTTATGAATTTCCTTGGGATATTACTAAATCTTTAGAAGTTGCTTTAATGCGAACTTATTGTATCCCTAGTATTTCCAAGTTGCTGAGTCAAACAGGGGAATTTACTCATCGTCCCCAAAAACGTTATGATGATACATCTATTATCATCGCAGAAATTATTAAATGGGGATATGATAGCGAAAGAGGTACAGCAGCTTTACAACAA
The DNA here is from genome assembly GCA_004292695.1 of Nostocales cyanobacterium. Lineage (GTDB taxonomy): Bacteria > Cyanobacteriota > Cyanobacteriia > Cyanobacteriales > Nostocaceae > Okeanomitos. The sequence continues at coordinate 8,503 of RDXV01000048.1, forward strand.
ATGAACGCTATTCATCGGCGGTTTAAAATTGAAAATGCTGATTTTTTGTATGTACTTTCAACATTTATTTATGAACCAATTCGCTGGAATCAACGTTTTGGTTGGCGGTTAATGTGCGAAAATGAAAAACTAGGGAATTTTTACTTTTGGTGTGAAGTTGGTAAACGCATGGATATCAAAAATATTCCTGATAACTATACAGAATTTGAACAATATAATATAGAGTATGAAAAAACCAACTTCAGATATTCCGACTCCAATAGAAAAGTTGGAGAAGCAACCCGCGACTTATTTATCAGTTGGTTTCCCAAATGGATGTCAAAACCCTTAAAACCCATAACTTACACATTACTAGATCATCAAATTTTGGATGCTTTTGGGTTTGAACATCCTTCCCCATTATTACGTCAAACAGTAGAAAATATCCTCAAAACCAGAGCAAAAATTTTAAAATTCTTCCCTCCTAAAAATCAATCGGCATTTTTTACGGATCATCCCTCCCGCACCTATCCAAATGGTTATGAAATTTCTAATTTAGGACCATAAGAAAATCAAACCTTCTCTCACATCATATTTTATATATATGACAACTACAAAAAAACAAATATCCAGATTTTTCAACTTCTCCAAATCCAACCTATCACAAAAATTCCTGTTAATAGGTCTAGTAATCACCCTATTATTTATTTTATTAGCGTTATTTGCACCAATATTTCAAAGTTGGGGATGGTTACAAAACCCCAAAGAATTTTTAAGTAACCCAATTCATCATCCACCATCAGCTAAACATTTATTTGGTACAAGTCGCTTAGGTTATGATGTATTTTCAAGAACAATTTTTGGCGCACAAGCAGCTTTACAAGTGGTTTTTTTAGCTACTGCATTAAGTATGGTTGTGGGTGTACCTTTAGGAATGGTTAGCGGTTATTTAGGAGGAAAATTAGATAAAACCCTGCTATTTTTAATGGATAGCATTTACACCTTACCGGGTTTATTATTATCTGTTACTTTAGCTTTTGTAGTAGGGAGAGGAATTTTCAACGCTGCGATCGCCATCAGTATAGCCTATATTCCCCAATATTACCGCGTCGTCCGTAATCACACAGTCAGCGTCAAAACAGAAGTATACATAGAAGCAGCACAAGCTATGGGTGCTTCTACTTGGATAGTATTATCAAGGTATCTATTTTTCAACGTCATTCAAAGTGTCCCCGTTCTCTTTACACTCAACGCCGCAGATGCCATATTAGTCTTAGGTGGTTTAGGTTTTTTGGGTTTAGGACTACCCGAAGATGTACCAGAATGGGGTTATGATTTAAAACAAGCATTAGAAGCATTACCTACAGGTATTTGGTGGACTACCCTTTTTCCCGGTTTAGCAATGACAATAATGGTAGTAGGGTTATCACTACTTGGGGAAGGGTTGAATGAGTTTGTCAATCCTCGTCTGAGAAGAGAAAATAGACAATAGTTGATAGTTAATAGTTGACGACTAATGACTAATGACTAATGACTAATGACAAAATGAGAGATTGTTGTGAACGATAAATTTACTTTAATTGCTGCTGCAACGGGTGGTTTAATGCTTTCTGTAGCCTTATCTGGTATATTAAATGGTACACCTGTGACTAACTTACAAAACCAGAGTATAAATACAAGTCAAATTAGTCAGATCCAAGTGGTTGCGAAAAAAACCCAAAATCAAAAATAGGAATGTAGTGAGGACTTTAGTCCTCCCCCCAAAATCTTACAATTAAACGCAGATTCACGCAGATTCACGCAGATAAGAAATAGATGAAGTTGATTTATATAAGGTTATATAAGGTTAAGGTTTGCAAGTTTTAAAATATTCTCTAAATCATCAATGTTGATAAAAATATCTTCTGCAAATTCTTGAGGATAGATCAAATGATGTAAATTTTCACCTGGTAAACTTTCCCCAATTAAATAATAATAATCTAATCCTACTAAATTACTCAACCACCAATAACAATGATATACATAATTGGGTGAAAATAATTCAATTACTTTTGTCTGTGGTTGACAAAATGCTATGTTAGTTAAACCGCTTCCATGAGGTGAAATAATAATTTCTGCTTGGGAAAATAATAATGCTTGTTCTGCAACTGTCATCGCTTCTAAAATTACGGTTTCAAAACCATATAATTTGAGAAAGTTTGTAATTTCAGGTTCGTTAATAATTCTCCTGCTTTTAGCTAATTTACGAGTAATATAAATCCTTTTTTTCGGTTGTTGAATTTGACTATTTTCTGAGATTGTATGATCTAAAAATTGCTGTTTCAAAAAATCACAAGTCCAATTTGACATCCAAGCTACACAACCAGGAAATGATGGTACAATTAATTCTGTAGCTTGTAAATGTGGGAATTCTCTGATATTAATTTGTTTATGTTCTGGTATTTGTAATTTTGCTAGGGTTTCTTTTTGAAAAGGTAATTGATTATCTACGATAAAATAATCTATATCTGCAAAATCATGATTGCTAATTCTCAATAATTCCCATCTGGGTAAAACGTCTAACATCCAATGAAAATAAACATGATTTGTTAATCCTGTTAAAACTGCAACTTTACCTTCAATGAAGTGAATAGATGGTAATTTGGGAGTTGATAAAATCGGATGTTGACTGGGGTGTTTTGCGGGATGTTGAGGACTTAATATAGGATAATATGGAGAAAGATCACCTAAAAAATGCCATTGATCTGTCATAATTACAGATTCGGTTTGATCTGTACTTAACCAATATCTAGCTTGGGGAATTTTGACTACATAAGATGCTGGTAATTTGACTATATCACCAAATCTAAAACTATAGTGAATTTCCTGGTTAATTGATTTGGGATATGTTAATTTTATATCTGTTTCTGGATAAATTTGGATATAGTTATCTGCACTGAATAAGTTATTTTGATCTAACCATTGTGTTGTGGTTTCATAAAAACTTCTGGGTGTGTTTTCTAAGATGTTTTGTAAGGGAGTGATTTTTTGTGATTGTAATAATTGATTGTTTAATTCGTTGACAATTGGTATAATTGCAGAATTATTTTTGATGGCTTTTTTAAAATATGTTTCTGCTGTTTCTGGTTGATGATTATTTCCATAAATAAACCCTAGATAAGCTAAGGTGAGGGGAGATAATGGTTCTATTTCTAGTTGTTTTTTTAATGTTTCTATTGCTGCTGATAAATTGTTTTGTTTAAATAATGTTATTCCTAAAAAATAATATGCTTCTGTTAGTTGAGGATTGATTTTTATGGCTTTTTCTAAGTTGATAGTTGCTTGTTGATAGTTTTCTAATTTTAACCAACATTTACCCAATGTTAAGTAAATTTCTGGGGTTTCTAGTTGTTGGTTAATTGCGTTAATTGCTGCTTGGGGTTGATTTTGTAATAATAATAAGTTGCTAATTTCTAAACAAGCTGATAAATTTGATAAATTATCATTTTGGTTTTCTAGGATTTTTTGTAATAGCTTTAAGGATATTTCAGGGTAATTTTTAGCTATTAGTTTATGAATTAATAAATATATTTCTGCAAGATTATTTTTTTCACTATTCAGTTTTTTGAATAATTCAATACTATTGATAACTGTCTGTTTAGAGTTGGTAATTACTGTTTCGGGAAGGTTGATTAAAGCATTACAGAAATGAGGTTGTATTTTTATCGCTTGTTGTAAATATTCAATTGCTGTTAAAACATCACCTTGTTGTAAAATTACAAAACCTAAATCACTGTAAGCTGCTGCATGATCATTTTTAATTTCGATAACTTGTAAAAAACAATCTTTGGCTTTTTCCCATTCTTGTATATGTGAATAACATAAACCTAGTTGATAATAATAATTGTAGTCTGGTTGTAAGTCAATTGCTAGTTTATAATTCTCTATCGCTGCGTTAAATTCTCCTAATTTCTGCCATAATTTGGCTTGATTTAGGTAAGCTGGTAAATAATCTGGTTGAATTGCGGTAATATTTTCCCAGCAAGAAATCGCTGTTTCTAAATCTCCTTGATTTGCTATACTATGTCCTAATTTATTATATACTTCTAATTGCTGATCATCCCATTCTAAAATTGCTAAGTATATTTTTTGTGCTAGGGAGAATTTATTGTTTTGAAAATATTTATCACCTTGATTTTTGAGGAAGTTGATAAATTCAATCACAGGAGAATCTGGATTTAATAAATCTGCATCTGTAAAACTTGATAACCAAATTTGATAACTTTTTTCTTCATCTCCCTGTAATAACCATGATAAACCTAAATACCAATATAAATTAGTTGCTTCTGGTGCTAATTCTAAACATTGCTCATAAAGGTTGATAGCAATGGTAAAATCTTCTTGTTGTAAGTAAGTTTCTGCCTGTTTTTGTAGTTGTTGAATATCCATAATATCGAGTCTTAATTGATTGAAAAGATTTGTTGTATCTTATTTTTTGTATAATATTATATATTGAAGATATCGTGTTTATGGATGATATGTAAATTTGTAACAAAAACCTACTAAAATATTTAATTCGTAACTTTCAATAATTATCTATCACTAATCACCAATGACTAATGTAATCGGTATTGATTTAGGTGGAACTGCAATTAAGTTAGGTAAGTTCACAGCAGATGGTAATTGTTTAAATTCTATTACTGTGGATACTCCCCAACCAGCGACACCAGAGGCTGTATTATTAAAGATTGTGGAGGCGATCGCCCAAGTTGATCCAAATAATGAGAGTATTGCTATAGGTGTGGGAACTCCTGGACCTGCGGATGCAAAAGGAAGGATTGCTAAGGTTGCAATTAATCTCACTGGATGGCATGATGTACCTTTAGCTGATTGGTTGGAAGCAAAAACAGGTAAACCGACTATCCTCGCTAATGATGCTAATTGTGCAGGTTTGGGTGAAGCGTGGTTAGGTGCAGGCCGTAATTTCCAAGATGTAATTTTACTAACTTTGGGTACTGGTGTTGGTGGTGCAATTATTCTGGATGGTAAATTATTTGTCGGCCATCAAGGTGCTGCTGGAGAATTAGGTTTAATTAGTTTAAACCCTGACGGACCAATATGTAATAGTGGTAATAATGGTTCTTTGGAACAGTACACTTCTATTGGTGCTATTCGTCGTCGGACAGGAAAAGAACCCGCAGAATTAGGTAAACTAGCAGAAAATGGCGATATTCAAGCCTTGACATTTTGGCAAGAATATGGTATGGATTTGGGAGTTGGTTTAACGAGTTTAATATATGTACTCACACCCCAAGCGGTAATTATTGGTGGTGGTGTCAGTGCAAGTTTTAAATATTTTTTACCATCAATGCAAGCAGAAATAGAAAAGCGAGTGTTACCTACATCCCGTTTAGGGTTGCAGATTTTACCAGCAGAATTGGGTAATTCCGCAGGAATGGTAGGTGCTGCTAAGTTAGCTTTTACAGTTATCAGTTAACAGTTATCAGTTAACACTTATCAGTTAACGGTGATCTTTAGACAGCATTTTGCGTTATGAAACCTGTACTGGTTTTGGTGTGGTGGGGGTGTGATGAGTGCGAGATATTGCAGCTTGCATAAATCCTTGGAATAATGGATGGGGTGTGTTAGGACGAGATTGAAATTCTGGGTGGAATTGACAAGCGATGAAAAATGGATGGTTGGGATATTCGACTATTTCCACTAAGCGCCCATCGGGGGATGTTCCACTAACGACGTAACCGGAGTCTAATAACGCTTGACGATAGAAGTTGTTGAATTCGTAGCGGTGGCGATGACGTTCGTATATAATCTCTTCTTGATAGAGATTATGGGCTAATGTATTCGGTTGAATGCTACAAGGATATAGCCCTAAGCGCATAGTTCCACCTAAGTCTACTACATCTTGTTGTTCTGGCAGGAGGTTAATAACAGGATGTTCTGTGTAGGGATCAACTTCGGCACTGTTAGCTTTATCTAAACCTTTAACGTTCCTAGCCCATTCAATGACGGAACATTGCATTCCTAAGCATAAACCTAAAAAGGGTATTTGGCGATCGCGTGCATATTTAATAGCAGCAATTTTACCATCTATCCCCCGACTACCAAAACCACCGGGAACGAGGATACCATCAACACCGGTGAGATAATTTTCTGGGGGTTCGTTTTCCAAATTTTCCGAGTTTACCCAGCGGATGCGTAAGTCACCATAGGTAGCGATAGCTGCATGACGTAAAGATTCAACAACGGAGAGGTAAGCATCACTTAACCGGACATATTTACCCACAATGGCAATTTCTACGGTATATTTGGGGCTGTACATCCGTTCTACCATATTTGCCCATTGAGTCAAATTAGGTTGACGTTGTTCCATTTGCAGGAGTTCTAGGGCTTGTTCTGCGAGTCCTTCCTGTTCTAAAATTAAAGGTACTTCATAGATACTACTAGCATCCTGACAGGTGATGACGCATTCTACCGGTACATCACAAAATTCTGATAATTTTTGCTTTAAACCTACACCGATGGGGCGATCGCAACGACAGACTAAAATATCTGGTTGAATACCAATTGATCTCAATTCCTTCACAGAATGCTGGGTGGGTTTAGTTTTCATTTCCCCAGCAGAAGGTATCCAAGGTAACAGGGTAACGTGCATATACAGCACATTTTGTCTACCGACTTCCTTCCGTAATTGCCTGATTGCCTCTAAAAATGGTAATGATTCAATATCACCTACCGTACCGCCAATTTCTGTAATTACCGCTGCGGGGTTAGATTCTTTTGCAACTCTCAGAATACGGTCTTTAATTTCATTAGTGATGTGGGGAATTACCTGTACAGTACCGCCATTATAGTCTCCCCGACGTTCTTTATTAATCACAGACTGATAAATTAAACCAGTAGTTACACTGTTCAATCTGGACATAGAAGTATCAGTAAATCTTTCATAATGTCCCAAATCTAAATCTGTTTCCGCACCATCTTGGGTAACAAAAACTTCACCATGTTGAAAGGGACTCATTGTACCTGGATCAACATTAATATAAGGATCAAGTTTGAGAATTGAGACAGAATAATCACGGGATTTGAGCAACCTACCCAGACTAGCTGCTACAATGCCCTTACCAATACTGGAAACTACGCCTCCAGTTACAAAGATAAACTTAGTCATAGTATTTTCAATTTCTAGCAACTTCTAAAAATACGTCCCATTTACTCAATGAGAATTTGTACACCTAAAGGTTAAAAATGAAGAATGCAGCTTACTGTTTGGATTCATCAGCATATTTTCCACCGATGTATTATCCTCTTTTTTGTGTAAGAGTTCAGAACTCACAATCTACAATTTACAACCAAAAATCCTTGCTGGTATGGTGTTGATAATTTCCACAAAATCTCGATGATGAATGATTTAGAGAACCCCAGGATTACCATTGTAGAGCAAAATGGTTTGAGGCATAACACATATACTCTAATGGTAGAAAATCCATATAGGTAATGCTTCCCGATTGTTCCTGAGTTGTGATTTCTTACTTTTACTTTTCATCCTTCATCCTTTATTCTAATATTGCTTATTCTCTCACAGTCACTATCCTGAAATCTTCTGTGTTTTACCGTGAAAAAAATCGCCAGCTTAGTATTATTTAACTGTCTGTTTACCTCCTCTGTTGCTTTAGGCCAAACGTCACTCCTAGTAGTTTTTCCCCCCAACAACTATCAAACCAGTACAGAAAAAATTTTTTTTATTGGTACTGCACCCCCTAATGGTGAGGTGTTTTTCAATGGTCAACCTGTTCAACGTAGTCAAGCGGGTCATTTTGCTCCTAGTTTACCTTTAAACTTAGGGGAGAATATATTTAAGGTTCGTTACCAAAATCAAGAACAAGAGATTAAAGTAACAAGAATCTCAACTCAACCAGAATTGCCACAAACGTTAGGATTTGTTAAAGATTCTTTGACTCCTACTACGAATATTGCTAGATTACCGGGAGAACTAATTTGTTTAAGTGCAGTAGCACCTCCTCAAGCTACTGTAACCGTGAAGTTGGCTAACCAGACGATTCCCTTGTCAATACAACCATTACAGGCTAATTTACCTGGCAATTCTGGTGTACTCACGGGACTAAATCAACCCACTACTTCTAGTCCTAACAAATATCAAGGGTGTACAACAGTGGCCAATGCTGCTAATTTAGGACAACCTCAATATAGTTTGACATTGAATAATCAAACAATATCTCAAACTGGTACTGGCAAAATTTCCATTTTTGACCCTGCACAGTTATCTGTTGCGGAAGTTACATCAGAATCATCCGTTACTCGCACAGGACCAAGTACAGATTATTCCCGACTAACTCCACTACCAAAAGGTACAAGAGCAACAGTTACAGGTAGTGAAGGGGATTGGTTACGTTTAGATTACGGGGCGTGGATTAATAGCAAAGAGACCAAAATTATACCAAATGCTGTACCACCAAAAACAATAATTAGGAGTGTGGGGTATCGTCGGTTAGCAAATGCAACAGAAATCCGGTTTCCGCTACAAGTTCCTGTACCTGTGAGTGTGGAACAAGGCGATCGCAACTTTACCTTAACTCTGCATAATACCACTGCTCAAACTGATACAATTCGTCTAGATGATGATCCCCTAATTTCTCGCCTAGACTGGCAACAGGTCAGCCCTGAACAGGTGAAATATACCTTTAACCTCAAAAAACTCCAACAGTGGGGATATAAGCTAAGATATGACAATACAACGCTGGTTTTAACCTTGCGTCATGCACCAAATATTCACAACAGAAAACGCCTACCTTTATCTGGTATCAAGATTGTACTTGATCCTGGTCACGGTGGTAAAGAAAAAGGTGCATTGGGTCCAACGGGATATCCAGAGAAGGATGTAAATTTAATAGTGTCTAAATTATTACGGGATGAGTTGGTAAAAAAAGGTGCAATAGTAGTGATGACTAGGGAAGATGATCGAGATGTGTCCTTAGTAGAACGTCAGCAGATCATAGAGAAAGAAGCACCGAATATTGCCCTTTCTATCCATTACAACGCTTTACCGGCTGATGGTGATGCGGAAAATACTAGGGGTTTTGGTACTTTTTGGTATCATCCCCAGGCACATAGTTTAGCAATATTTTTACAAAATTACGTAGTTAAAAAACTTGGTAAACCTGACTATGGAGTATTTTGGAATAATTTAGCCTTGACTCGTCCTGCGGTTGCTCCTGCGGTATTATTGGAATTAGGTTTTATGATCAACCCCCAGGAGTTTGAGGAAATAGTTAACCCCCAAGAACAGAAGAAAATGGCTAAGACTTTAGCGGATGGGGTGACAGAGTGGTTTAAAAATTCTCAAAAAGAATAGTTTCGCGCAGAGTCGCAAAGAAGCAAAGACGCAAAGGAAGAGGAGGTGATCAAGTTTATCGTGCTGTTTTCATTAAAGCGACTAGGATTTTCATTAAAGTTTCTAAGTCAGCAGGTACACGATACAAGTTTAAATCTTGGGTAATTTGTTTTGACTGACGATGTAAAATAACAAATTGCCAAATATTACCAATGGAAACAGCACCATACAGAATAGAATTATCAATAGGAGACCAATGATCAAAAGCAATTAATTCTACAGCTAGTTGCACAACTCCCCTTTCCAAGTCTGCATTTTTAGCTTCAATAATTAATAGTTGATTTTCTGATTTTAAGTAATAGTCAACAATTCCTTTTAACTGATCATTGACATTTAAGCTATACTCTACCCTCACCTTAGCATGGGTATAATGAATCAGGTCTATAATTACAGGCGCAATTAAAAATTCCCGTCTAGCGATTTCAGAAGTTAAACTGATATAAGGTAAACTTTCTTCAATTCGTGATTTTAAATCTGTTAATCTTTCTAAATTATCATCAATGGTTGGTAAATTCAGAGATTGAGATTGAAATTGATAACCAAAATACTCTAGGATTTCTTCTGGTTCAGAATTTAATTTAAAGTAATCTGCAAAAGTGTAAGATTGATGAGGATCAATAATATTTACTTTCCCCATTTTTCCCTCCTAAACATCAATTGATCACACCTGTTTTTGATGTAAAATTGGCATTAAAATCTACCAAATAACTGAATTGTAAAATCCCATGATTATTTTGTCTGCTGTAATTAGATCAGCCTGATATTTTTTAGCTAAAGCAACAATAACCCGATCTGCGGGATCTTTATGACTCCATTCCAAAGCAACACTTTCTAACCATAAATTTTCATCAATGGGAATTATTTTAATCACATCTGATTTTTGTAAAGTTTCCAGATAAGTTGTGACAGAAACTCCTAAATCTAATTTTTGATTTTTAATTTTAATGGCAATTTCCCAAAGTGAAATAGAAGCAACCAAACCATTTTTATCAACTTCCATTTCCTGACAAGCTGATTTTGCGGTAAGAGAAAGTTTATCTGGATCAAGACTCCACCAAATTAAGGCACAAGTATCTAAAACAACAGTCATATTTCTCCCCATTCTTCAGTTGTGGGAGTAGTTATATCTTCAAAATACTGGACTTTACCACGTAGGGGACTAAATAATTCTTCGGTTGAACTTTTAACACCAGTGTTGTTTGGTGTTGTAGTTTCTATAAAGGTGATTAAAACTTGGCTTTCTAAGATATTTGCAGGAATTTCTGCTAACTCAATTTTTCCATTTTTGTAGATTCCTTTAACAGTTTGTAGCATAGTTAATTATTTCCTTTGTTAGTATTTTTTGGTTGAATAAATAGGATCATCAGAATTAATGATTTTTGGTGTTGGGTTGAAAAAATTAACCTATTTTATAACCTACGAAAATGTAAAATTGGCATAGTAAACAAACCCCAAGCTAAACCAGTAACTAAACCAAAAGGGGTGACAATATAATTATTAAAATCCCACAAATCAAAAACTTGCGCTGCTAACTCCAAAGGATAAGCCATCATTAAAACACTAGCAAAAGCAGCACCGATCCAACCATATTGATGTAACCAAAAACGACCTTTTCCATTAGTTACAGCACACAAAATTCTAGTAATTAATAAACCTGTAACTGTGCCATAACACCGCATACAAACCGCCATAATGTGAGGTGGTGCTAACTCCAAACCCATAGTAGGTTGAGGACAGACATGATCACCCATAAAATAAATAATATCACCAATAGTAGGCAGCGCCAAAAAACCAGAAGCGGCCAAAAAAGGAGCGATAGGGGGACCAAATACCATTCCTACTAACAGGAAATCAGCAAAAAAACTCACCCAATTAATCTTTTCAAATTCAACCTTTTCTAATAAAATAGCCCGTTGCATTTCTCTCTGTGTCCTCTGCGTACTCTGTGGTTCGTTTATGTGTGAGTAACCAGATCCCCGACTTCTTTGATTAATTGTCTCCAAATATCAAAAATTGATCTGAGAAATCGGTGATCTCATAATTTCATTACTGATAACTGATAACTGATAACTGATAACCTCTTATTGAGGACTAACTTTGTCTATCACAGATATTTTACCATCATCTCCCACAGTCCAAATATCATACACACCAACTACATCACCATTGGCATCTACATCTACATTACCGCTTGCACCTTGATAGTTAATTTTTTGACCTTCTTTTAATAGTTTTAGTCCTTCACAAACATCAGAAACTTCCTTACCTTCTCCACTGGCTACTTCTCTGAGTTTACCAGCAATACCTGTTCCGGTATTTTCCTTAGCTGCTTGAGCAGATAAAACTAATAAAGCTGCTGCATCCCACGCTTGCGGTGCGTATTCTCCTGGTGTACCACCTTTTTTCTCTGTCCACAATTTATTAAACGCTGCTAATGCTTTACCGTCAGAACCAGGAACTGTACCCACAGCACCAGATAACAGGTATTTACCATCTTGACCTTTACCCACTTGATCTGGGAATTCTGGAGATTTTACACCGTCGGTTAACATTATTTGTACACCCTTGGTTAAACCTTGCTGATAAGCAGATTTCAGTAATAAACTACCTGTTTCTGCATACATCACAGCTAATACAGCGTCAGGTTTACCAGCAAAAGCCGCTCCCGCTTCAGTTTGAAAGGTTTGAGCTTTGGGGTCATAGCGTACAGGTTGATTTTTGTTAATGACTGTACCACCTAATTTTTCAAAAGCTTCTACAAATGATTTTTCAAAAGCTACACCGTAATCATTGTTAATAACAACAGTGGCAACTCTTTTATAACCTTTTTTGTTTGCTAATTGAGCTAAAGCGGGCGCTTGGTAACTGTCAGATGGTGCAGTCCGCGCCCAAAATCCTTTAAAATCGCCGTTTTTGGCTTTTTCTGTAAAAATGGGACTGGTACTACCAGGGGAAATTAACATCACTTTGTTATCGGCGGCGATGGATACGGCCGCAGTGGAAACACTACTAGCAAAAGAACCAACTACACCAGCAACTTTATCTACTGTGGCTAATTTAGTCATTCCTGCTGCGCCGGCTTTAGGATCTGTTTGGTCATCTACTTGTATTAATGTTACTGGTTCTCCGTTAACTCCTCCGCAAGCGTTGACGGTTTCTACGAGTAAGGGAACTGAACCAGCCATCTGCTGACCAATGGAAGCTAAGTCTCCTGTTGCTGGTAACAAAGTCCCAATTTTTAAGCCTTTACCCCCATCGGTATTAGTTGTGTTGCCTGGGCTTGTATTGGTTGTATTGCCTGGGGTTGTGGTAGTATTTTCACAGGCGGTCATAAATAGACCACTAACTATGGTGACAAAACTCAGAAATAGGGAAACACTAGATTTTTGCATATTTTCCTTACACTCCTCCAATATTGAGGAGCTTAAAAATCAATTAGCAAACTAATTGTTAGTAAACTAATTGTTAGTAAACTAATTGTTTAGTTTAGCTGTTTGTTTTTTAAGCCTCAAATGCTAAATAATAACATCTGGGTGAAAATAGATAAAAAATTATGCAAAACCTAAAAAAATCCCGGTTTTTCGTTGCACCGAGATTTTTCTGAGTTTGATTAATTTATCCTTAAACGGAGAGGGAGGGATTCGAACCCTCGGATGGGTCTTACGATTCCATCAACAGATTAGCAATCTGCCGCTTTCGACCACTCAGCCACCTCTCCAGAGGTAACACTATATAATGTTAGCAAGGTATTTTTGATTCGTCAAGAGATATTTTGTGATTTTTCGGGGAATAGGGAATAGGGAACAGGGAATAGGGAACAGGGAACAGGGAACTGGGAACAGGGAACTGGGAACTGGGAAGATGGGTAAAGTATTTACCTCCTGAGTCCTGAGTCCTGAGTCCTGACTCCTGACTCCTGACTCCTGAACTCCTTCTATAACACTTGCGATCGCATCCAAGCTGCGGGTAAGGTGCGTAATTTTTGCAACTGGGGAACATAGGCACGTTGACTGAACACTTGGTAATCATTGCGCTCAATCACATCTAGTATCTGTCCATAGAGCATAGATGCCGCCCATACTGGCCAGCGGGCATCAGGGGCTAGGTAAGTAATTCCCCTATCAGCTTTTGTATAAAATTCGCGGGCGCGTTGAATTTGAAATTTCATCAATGCTCGCCAACGGTCATCTAAAACACCTTGGAAAAGTTCTTCTTCGCTATAGTTGAATTTGGCTAAGTCTTCTAAAGGAAGATAAATTCTACCCCGGCGTGCGTCTTCGCCGACATCACGGAGAATGTTTGTTAGTTGGTTAGCTATACCCAAGGCGATCGCCTCATCTATGGGTAAATAGGGCTGTTGATAGCGATGCCAAGGGGCAGTATAAATACTGGTATCTATACCCATGATTGTGGTTGACATTAAGCCAACAGTACCAGCTACCCGGTAACAGTAGAGGTACAAATCCTCAAAGGTTTCATAGCGGCTACGGTATAAATCCATGCGCTGACCGGCGATCATATCCCGAAAGGGTTGAATGTCCAGAGGAAACCTTTGTAGGGTATCTACTAAAGCGACATCGTAGTTATCTAGTGGGTGTCCAGCAAAAATTGATTCCAGCTGCTTTTCCCATTTTTCTAGGGTTTCTGGGGTAGTTCTAGCAGCAGCAGGACCATCTACTAATTCATCTGTACGGCGACACCAAGCGTATATTGCCCAAACAGATTGACGCTTTGCCGGACTCATCAACAATGTACCCAAGTAAAAGGTTTTAGCATACTTGGCGGTGAGTTCTTGACAAAGTTTGTAGGACTCGTCTACAGAGACCAGCGTTTTCATGCGCGGTGGGGAATCAGGCAGTTGCAGCATTCTTTGCGGGCGGTCGAGTTGGCGTTTGCAGGTGGGAAGAGTTGGCTACCAGTGGCGCTTCCGATATCGCCTGTGCTGTTAGCTTACCAGAAAGTACCGCACCTTCCATACTGCCTAGATAGCGTTGCATGGTATAACTTCCACTCAAAAAGAAGTTAGAGATAGGTGTTTTTTGGGGTGGACGGTACTTTTGACGACCGGGGGTCGCTGTATAAACTGAGCGTGGCGTTTTCACAACGTGAGATTTCAGCAGTTTTGCTGGGTTATCTCCTGTAAAGTGGTCGGGGAAGAGTTTTTCCAAATCGGCCATAGTAGCGGCGATAATTTCCTCATCGGATTTGCTAATCCAATCTTTGGCAGGTGCTAGAACTAATTCCAACATTGACCGATCCGGGTTAGCATACTCACGACAGGTATTACTCATATCAGCATAAACGCTGAGGAGGGGAGAACGGGAAAATAGCAGGTGGTCAATATCTGTTAATTTCCGATCAAACCAGAGATGTAGGTTAATTACTGGTACACCTTCTAAACCTTCTAGCATTTGGAAAAATTCCATTTGTTTCCAAGGTTCTGGCAACATGACTTTTAATGGGTCAACGGACATCGCTGATACGTAAAAGTCTGCTGTCACTAATTCATCTGGTTCTCCATTTAAACCCCGCATCAAGAACCCTTTAACTGTTCCATCGGAATTGAGGACTATTTCTTTTAAGGGAGCATTCAGCCTGACTTCTCCACCACCAGCGGTAATATAATCTACTATAGGTTGGCAAAGTCTCTCAGTGGGAGAACCATCTAAAAAGGCGATTTTAGAACCGTATCTTTCTTGTAAGAAGCGGTTGAGGGCGGTTAATAAAATAGTTGAGGAAACATCTTCTGGGTTAATAAAAGTCAGTGCTTTAGAAGCCGCAATAAATACATCCGTAGCGACTCTTTCACCTATGCCTTGTCTTTTTAACCATTCTGAGAAGCTGTATTTATCCATCTCCTCTACATATTGTTGACCACGAACTATGGCAGGAAACAAGCCAATGGCAAACCGGATCTTTTGTTCCCAAGTGAGCATATCATTGTTACGAATGATGGAAGCAATGATATTGAATGGGGAAGGGATGTCAGGAACATCAAAACGTGATAGTGTGCCTGGCTTATCTGGTTGATTAAAAATCAATGTATGCTGTTTCCATTGAAGTCTGTCTTCAATACCTAATTCTTTGAGCAGTTGTAGCATATTAGGATATGCCCCAAAGAAGGCGTGTAAACCGGTTTCATACCAGTCGCCATCGGCATCTTTCCATGCTGCCACTAAACCGCCTAATACGTCTCTACGTTCAAAGACAATGGGTGTGTGACCTGCATCTATTAGATATTTCGCACAGGAAAGTCCTGCTAATCCAGCACCGGCGATAGCTACTCGCATTTAAACCTACTGTTTTCAATATTTCTTAACTGTTTTGTCGTTTTCATTATACTTTGCATTCTGTTACATTTAACCTGTCTTTTAGAAATTGGGCATTGGTGACTGGGGACTTGTGACTGGTGACTGGGTTATTTATCCTTCTCCTAGAACTCCTGAACTCCTGACTCCTTGAACTCCTGACTCCTCGACATCCTGAATATGAAACAATTTGGTAATCATTTAATTCTTGGTATTTCTGGTAAAACTCTTAGTGATGACGATAAACGGGTTTTGAATGAGTTAAAACCTGTGGGTGTGATTTTTTTCGCTAAGAACTTTCTCGATAGTGTACCGTATCCTGCATGGTTAGAGTGCTTTAAAAATTTACAAAAACAAATTCGAGAATATACGGAACGCGATCGCCTATTTATCAGTTTAGATCATGAGGGTGGAAGGGTTGTTAGGACTCCTTTACCTATTACTCGCTTTCCTTCTGCTTATTTGGTGCGATCGCAAGCCTATCAAGTCGCAAAAGCTACAGCTTTAGAGTTGAAATCATTAGGTATAAACCTTTCTTTTTCTCCCGTTGCTGATATTTTTTCTAATCCCGAAAACCCAATTATTGGTTCTCGCGCTTTTGGGATTACTCCTGAAACTGCTAGTCAAAGTGCGCTAAAATATTATCAAGGACTTCAAGATGGGGGTGTTCTCGGTTGTGCTAAACATTTTCCTGGCCATGGAGACACTAGCACAGATTCTCATGTAGAATTACCAATATTAAATTTGAGTTTAAAAGAATTACAACAGCGGGAATTAATACCTTTTCAAAATCTCATCCAAGCACGAATACCGCTGATAATGACAGCGCATATTTTATTCCCACAAATAGATTCTGAAGTTCCAGCAACTCTATCAAAAATAATTTTAAATGATATTCTCCGGCAAGAGTTGAATTTTCAAGGTGTGATTGTTTCCGATGATTTAGATATGAAAGCTGTATCAAGTATGTTTATGCAGCCGGGAACAATAGGTAAAGCGTTTAACGCTGGTTGTGATTTGTTTATAGTTTCTCGAAATATTAATTCTTCATCCTTAGACAGAACCTATAAAGTAGCTGAAGATTTTGGTAAATGTTTAAATGATGGTAGTTTAAGGGAGGAAATCGTAGAAACTGCAAAACAAAGAATAGAGAATTTATTAGCAGTTACTCCCCAATATTCGGTTTATCAATTAGAAAAAGAAACTTTGTTAAATCATGCAGATTTGGCAATTAGTTGTTGTTGGGAATAAAACACATAGCATATAGTGTTTTTAATAGATCCCCGACTTCTTTAAGAAATGGAGAATCTGAATCCTGGATCTAAACTTGATTTGTAAACAAACATATAAAAGTATTTACAACTGAAAAATAACCATAGTAAAACAAATAACACCCACACAGAAGTAATCACACCAGTAGTATGGAAGCACCGACCCCACAACCCTTTGTCAAGTTTGAGAGTAAAGTATTGGAAGTAGCTATTTCACCCCAGGGACGGACACGTATTGCTGTGGGTTTAGCAGATGGTACGGTAGAAATTTGGGATGTGTTAACTAAGACGAAATGGGTAAGTTGCCAAGGTCATAAAGGTTCTGTGAACTCAGTCGCTTTTAGTCCTGATGGGAGTATGGTTGTGAGTGGTAGTGAAGACATTACAGTGCGGTTGTGGGATGCTAAGACGGGAGAATCTATAGGTAAACCTTTTACTGGTCATACAGGTTCTGTGAACTCAGTAGCTTTTAGTCCCGATGGGAATACCGTTGCTAGTGGCAGTATAGATAAGACAGTGAGGTTGTGGGATGTCAACACTGGAAAAGCGATAAATCAAATTTATAGTCATGCACAACCCGTCACCTCAGTAGCTTTTAGTCCTGATGGGAATACCATTGTCAGTGGTAGTTGGGATAATACAGTATGGTTGTGGGATTTAAACACAGAAGAGGCGAGCGCGCGTAGTGCAGCACCACAGGCGAGCGCTAAACCTTTTGTTGGTCATACCAAACCTGTCTTATCAGTAGCTTTTAGTCCCGACAGTAAGACCATTGTTAGTGGCAGTTGGGACACTACAGTGCGGTTGTGGGATATTGAAACTGGAGAAGCGATCGGTCAGCCTTTTTTTGGTCATAAATATTTGGTTAACTCAGTCGCCTTTAGTCCTGATGGGAGTAGCATTATTAGCGGTAGTGCAGATAAAACCGTGCGATTATGGGATCTTTCTGACCCTCAACATAAACGGCAAATAATTATCGGAGAACATCAAGGAGAGGTTCATTCCGTCGCTTTTGATCCCCAAGGAGATTACATTATCAGTGCTGGTGAAGATGGTATTAAAACATGGCGTTGGACAAGGGTTAATATTCGTCGTGTTCCCCAACCTTTTCGCAATGATCAACCAATTGGAGAAGATTCTTTAGATATTGCTAAGGAATTACAATCTTTAGCTGATGTGTTAATGTTGCGGAGTCTTGAACCACCTTTAGCAGTGGCAATTTTAGGTAGTTGGGGTAGTGGTAAATCTTTTGGAATGCACTTAATTGAAAAACAAATTACCAAAATTCGCTGTCAGAAATTAACTGCAAAACAAACCTGGGGTGAAAAGGGAGATGAACCAAATCTTTCTCCTTATGTTGGTCATGTTTATCAAATTAAATTTAATGCTTGGAGTTATGCTAAGTCTGATTTATGGGCTAGTTTAATGCAGACTATTTTTGATCAACTTGATCGTCAATTAACTTTAGAAAAGCAGTTAAGAGATGTTTTAGGAAAAGATTCTGATTTGGCAGGGAGTGATATTTGGCGTGTTCTCAATCAGATGAATGATAGTGATAAAAAAGCTATTTTAGAATCAGAATTAAGTCAGGAAGTATTTGCACAATTTAAAAATCAAATTGCTGATGGTAATGCCCTTTGGGATATTCTTATTAAAGTTAGGCAAGATGAAAAAGAAAAACTCGAACGCACGGAAAAGGAATTAGAAAGTTTACAGGAAGAAGTAAGAAAAGAATATCAAGATATTGAAAATAAATATCATCAAAATTTAGAGAAATTAGAACAAGAATTTATCAGTCAAGAAGTCAATCGTATTCAGTCCCAGGTTGAAGATGAAATGACTGATGTGTCCACATTAGTAGTATTTTTATCGCAACTGAAAGAAACTTTAAAAGATGATTTTGGCGATTCTATTTTAAAAGATTTTCTGCAATCTTGTGATTTTCAAAACAGACAAGATTTAGAAAAACAATTCCCGATGTTAAAATTAGATAAATTAGCTGAATCTAATCTGATAGATGTAGCAGAGGATTTAGTCAAAAACAAAAATGAAAAAGTTAAAACTATTATTGATAATATCCATAAAATTACTTATTTTCTCCAAGAACAACCTAGTCAAATAGTCAGCTTTATAGAATTTACGAAGAGAGATAAAAAGATAATCTTATTATTTATCTGTGCAACAGCTTTACCATTTATTGCTTATTTTATCATTGTTGATATCATTCCTCATGTTTTACCGATTCTCAAGAATATATCTACAGCTTTACAACTTTGGTTGACCAGTTTATCTGCAATTCCCGCTATATCTATTGGTGTGGAGATTTTGAAAAAAGTTCAAGTTTTACAAGTAAAAACAGCGAGATTCTTAAAAGCAGCTAGGGAAAATGTAGAAGCTGAAAAACAAAAGTTAGTACAAACTAAGGAAGAAAAAATTAAAGAACAAATCGAACAAAGAAAGGAAGAATATAAACAAAATCAATTTAAAGCAATAAATGATGAAAGAGAAAAAGCTGAAAATAAAGAACAAATTGCTGATAAACAAAAGAAAATTGAACAGTTACAAGCACAAGTAGAAAAACAAAAACAGCGTGTGGGTTTAACTGCTCAATATAAGTCACTTTTGGATTTTGTGAATAATCGGTTAGAGGATAATTCCTATCAAAAACTTTTGGGAATTATGCACCAAATTCAAGATGATTTAGCAGATTTATCTGATCATTTAACTTATAAAGCAGGAAAAACTAACCCGGAAAAGCTCAAGGTTCTGAAAGACTATTTTCCTAGAGGTCCTGCGAGAATTGTTTTATATATAGATGATTTAGATCGTTGTCCTCCTGATAAGGTTGTACAAGTTTTAGAAGCAGTACAATTATTGTTAAATACGGAATTATTTATTATTATTTTAGGGATAGACGATCGTTACATTGGACGTGCTTTGGAACATATTTATAGAGGTGTTTTAAAACGTGGTGGTACTCCTTCTGGGGTTGATTATTTAGAGAAAATTATTCAACTTCCTTATAGAATGCGTCCTATTAGTAAGGATGTAACTGTGGGTTATTTAAAATCTTTGGTAGATGTGGATGCAGAAGAGAATTTACCACAAGAGAATTATAACAGTTCTGTTGTGGAAGAAATGGAGAAGTTACCAGAAGAGGAATTAACAGTAGTATCAGAAGATAATGATAACAATGATCATAATGTTCAGGAAACTTTTGTGGATGAACCCGAAATAAATGAAGAGGTGAGTTTACCACAATATGCTGCTATTCCTAGTTCTGATTTTCCATCTATGCAGTCTATTCAATCTATGCCATCTAGTTTTGAACAAAGAATGATGATGGATGATTTAGAGGATAATTCAGATGATAATAAGGAAAATATTAAGTATCAATATTCTGTAAATACAGATCCTTTGGTGACTTTTGAAAGTTTTTCTGTGGAAGAATTTACTTGGATTTCTGAATGTTGTCAGCACGTTGATTTAACTCCCAGAACTGCTAAAAGATTGATTAATATTTGTAAGATTATTAAAACTATTTGGACTCCTTTACCTCATGATATTACTTGGAAAGTTGAACCATTAACAGAATGTAAGCAAAGTTTAATTGCGTTTTTAGCTTTAGCTGGGAGATATCCCAAAGAGATGAGAAAATTCTTGGAGGAGATTTATTTGGAGTTTGAAGAAAAAGATGTAGATACGGTGAAAATTAACAAAATTGAATGGTTAAATCGCTTACAAAATTTAGATTTGTTTATGGACAGACATAACCAACGGGAGTGGAAGAAGTTTAAAAATGATTTTATGAAGATGTCACCACGGGATGAATTTATGTTTGAGAAAAGAACTTTTAATTTAGCTAGGTCTTTTTGTTTTGTGGGTGATATTGGTTATGATCCCGATGATAGTTCTAATGTGTATTATCGGGTGGAAGACGGGAAGAAGATAATTGGTTTTAATAGGAATGATTAAGGTGTGTTATGATTAACATACCTGCAATGATGTCTTATTTTCGGGAATGGGTGATCTGAGATTCGAACTCAGAACCAGCGGATTAAGAGACTCCTAATATCCGAAAATTCATGAAAAAAACCACCGATTTTCTCGGTGGTGTTCACAAAAAATTAAAAATTTACAAAACTGGCGGTAAGGGGCGATCGCTCTTGGCAATAGCTATCTCAAAAGCTCGCTGATGATAGTCGTCAGAAATCCAACTGTGGTAAAGGTTGCTATGAACCTGTAAACTATGTCCCATCTGTTGACTAGCCAGACTTATATCAATCCCATAAGCTAGACTACGAACCGCCCAACAGTGCCGTAAATCATAAGGTGGAAAGGGGATTTTTTCAGTCTTACGCAATCGTTGAGTAATCGCGTGACCTAATTCAGAGTTGGATCTTTCCAGGTTTAATTGTGGCATTTTTACCCTGTCCAGCCCGAATTGCTCAAACCATTCTGGATGTAGTGGCCAGATTTTTCTCGATCCAGTTTTACCGTCTCTTAAATTGAGAATTTTATCCCCCTGGCTTAGACGGTCTAGGTCAAGATGGAAAATTTCATGATTCCTCAATCCGTAGGTAGCAAGCATGAAAAAAACCCATTTCCACTTAGGATCTTTTATCTCAATCCCAATCTGAACGATGAAACTATCAGATGGTAAATTTCTTGGCTCTCTAGAATTTGGTGAATATGAACCAGCATATCTAGAGAAATCAAAGTCAATGCCAACGAACTTAGCTAAGGCTGATAAAGCAAAGCAGAATCTTTTTCTTGTCCTGGTGTCCGGTTCAGTAGTTGAAATTAATTTTTTAAGCTCCTCTAAACTGGGGAGATTATCTCGGTTCAAGTGCCGATAAACTGTGTAATAATCTTTTTCCCAAGTTGTCTGACTCTTGTAATTTTGTTTTCTCCAGGACTTACGCAACTGGCACAAGCGATGGTGCGGCGTAGCCGCACCGAGTGCCTAAAGACTAAACCATTGACATAGCAATATCCGGACGTTTTAGTT
>RDXV01000247.1 GCA_004292695.1 Nostocales cyanobacterium
GTAATTGGTAATTGGTAATTGGTAATTGGTAATTGGTAATTGGTAATTGGTAATTGGTTAATTATTACCCTAAATAGTTGATATATTTGATCTCCTGACTCCTCAATTCTAAATTCTACATTCTCCTGACTCCTCAATTCTAAATTCTAAATTCTACATTCTAAATTCTCCTGACTCCTATCTAATTAACTGAAATCACGTAACATTTTTTTCAGTTCGAGATTGTGAATTTCTTCTTGTCCAATCATGCCACGAGTGAATTCTTCTAGATAAATACTGGCATCTGCTACTACACCAAGTAGAGTTTTGTACATATCTAATGCTTTCTTTTCATGAGATAAACTTTCTTCTAAAATGTCTTTAACAGAATGTTTAGAAGTTTCTTCCATAGAAGCAATTCTCAAGCTAGGATGTCCGTCTAAACCTGTGATAATTTCCCCTACTTGTTGAGCGTGAAGTAATGATTCACTGGCTTGAGCTTTGAAAAAAGCCACAATGGGAATCCGGTTTGGCCCTGTTACCATTAAGGCATAATGGGTATAACGAACTACTCCTGCTAATTCAAATTCCATGATGGAATTAAGTAGTTCAATAGTTTTCTCTTGGTCAAGTTCTCTCATTAGTTGTTATGCTCTGGAAGTTAGGAATTGAGAGTAATTTAGTGAGAAATTATACACTTTTTATCAGTGATAAATTTTGATGATTTTGATATTTCATCTTTCACTTTTTTCTCCCTTTTTATCTATTTTAAGCTGTTTTTTGTTTATGTCCAATGAATGGTGTGAAAAAATAACTTGCAGTTTTAGCTGTCGTGGAGGAAATCACCTTTTGAGTATTTTCTTCATTGACACTCCCCTGACTCAAGCCGAGGAGATTCTTGGTTCACCTTACTGGCTGACAAGATAGCTAAATAGGGTAAAGGGTGTAGGGTGTGGGGAAAATTCCCGCTGAAAAAATCTCAATCGGAGATCAAAAAAGTATAAACAGCCTAATTTTTGAAGCCCGACTGCCATACCACATCCAGAGCATATTTGATTTTATCCCTCATCTTCCCTACACCCCACACCCTGCCTACATTTCCAGTTCCTTGTCACCCCTTCAGATAGAATTTACCAATTTAGTGAGGTACAAAGTTTTTTTTCATATTCACACTGTCTAAGTAGGTAGGCGTTAAATTTTATCGTTGTGGCAAGGCAAAAGGCAAAAGGCAAAAGGCAAGAGGAAAGGGGCTTTTAGCGATTTTACATTTTGTAACATACCTCGGTTTT
>RDXV01000204.1 GCA_004292695.1 Nostocales cyanobacterium
TAAAGCCATTGTTCCCACTGCGGATATCAAAAAAGTTGCCATTGGTCAACAAGTACAAATTCGTGTAAATGCTTGTCCCTATCCTGATTATGGCACACTTAACGGAGTTGTCAAAACAGTTTCTCCTGATGCAATTAATACTCAAGTAAATACTGTTAATTCGGCTGTCAACAACAGTTATTTTGCAGTAACAATTCAACCAGCAAAATTGACATTTGGCAATCATCAAAAATGCCATATCCAACCAGGGATGGAAGTCAGAACAGATATTATTTCTCAACAAGAAACCGCCTTACAATTTATCCTCCGTAAAGCTAGATTAGTTACTGATTTATAGATATGAACCATGAGAATAAAATTCAACCTGCATTACGATGGTGGTCTGATCAACAATCAAAAAAACTCTTTCTAGAGGCAGAAAATATTAGAGATGGATTATTGCAAGAATCATTTTCTATCCGTCAGAGTCTAGACATATTAACAATAGATACCATGAATTTATCAATTGATCAGATTTCTGAATACACCAAAAAAATTGATAAATTTCATCACTCTTTAGTGCAATTGAGTGATCGCCTATGTCCGGTGTATATTCAAGATAGTTTACCGCTTTCTATCCAGTGTTTATTAGACTATTGGGTAAAGTCTAATTCTCATGTATATTTTCATATTGACTTACCAGGAAACTGGCAAAATGAGCCAATGGAATGTAATCTCATAGTTTTAATGGCATTAGAAGAATTACTGAAAATCACATTACAAAGATTTGCAAAAATTATTGCTACCCATATCAGTTTGAAAAATCAAGAACATACGAAAGAATTAACAGTTAGAATCACATATTCAGACTTATCTACACCCATGTTTTATTACAATTTACCAGAATTAAAATATCTGAGCAAAACCTTAGAGTTTTTAATGTCAGGACAATGCTTATACAAGCATCAAAATTTTAGAATATCTTGGCATTTTTACTGGTAATAATTAACCATAATAATTAACCAACATTTGCTAATCTTACCATCATCATCTCTAACTATGTAAATAATTAAACTCGAACTATGGAAAATACATTCACAGCAGATAAATTACTCGATATTTTAGTTATTGATGATCATGAATCTGTCTTAGGTGGCACAGTCAAAATTCTCCAAAATAAATATCCTCAAGCTAAATTTATCACAGCAATAACTAGCAATGAAGCTATTCAAATAGTTGCTGAAAATAAACTAGATTTAATAGTAATGGATCTTTCTATTCCTCTATATACAGGAGTTACGGCCAGGCCAGATCATGGTATTCAATTACTAAAAAATTTAATGACAACATACCCAGACTTAAATATTGTTGTCCAAAGCGCTCATGTGAGAACATTAATCAGAATTAGGTTAGATATTGATAATCATAAAGGAGGTTTTACAATTGCTGATAAAAGTCTTTCTACTCAAGAAATGTTAATTAGAGTAGATTGGGCGTTACAGGGATTAACCCATATTAAAGATATCAAAACAATTTACTCAGGACTAGAATTAAAACCAGAATGGTTACAGGTATTAAATTTTGCTTTTGAAGCTGGTTTACAAGATAAAACTATCGCTGAAAAAATGAATGTATCCGAGCGCATGGTACGTCATTATTGGAGTAAATTACAAGATGCTTTAAATGTTTATCCAGAACCAGGTAAAAATATTCGTATTCAAACAGAAAAACGTGCCAGAGAAGAAGGATTAATTGATTGAATTTTGTATACAAATTAGCAAACACATCAACAAGTTATCATTCTATAAATTCAGGAGTTAAGAATTCAATTGAAAATTAATTCTTTTTATATTCTGTATCCTGGATTCCTATACCTAATTTCTAATTAGACGAAAATTACTAATAATGAATAACCCTCCAGACTGAACTTAAAGCCTATGCAGTCTAAACCTTTGTCTAAACTTTTGTCAGTAATTACAGCTAGATTAAAATTGATATGTAAACTAAAAAACGATCATATCAGTAAAATTCTATTTATCATCATCACTATTTTAAACTTACTCATTATTGCTTATATCACTATTGAATTAGGTTGTGCCAAATGGAAAATATCTATCATTTTAGTTTTTAGTTTAAACGCCGTATATATTTCTAGCTTGTACTATTATCATCAAACAGCAAATTTAAGTAAAATCAGTAAAAAAGCTATCCTGGAAATTGCCTTTGCAACTATTCATAATGGACCGATCCAAACCCTAGAAAAAATTATCAGATTGATTAAAGACCAAGATATATCTAATAAAAAATACACTCTTAAAATAGAACCAGAACTAGAAAAATTAAACCAAGAATTACGAGGAATTTATGAATTTTGGCAACAGGAAAGTATCATTCAAGAATCGAGATTATATTTAGGTAATGAGCAAGTTTTAAACTTACAAGATCCCCTCCATGAAATTCTTTACCAAGTTTATATTTACACTCTAGGAAGAGATTTTCCTTGCTTTAAAACTATTAAATTAAAAATTCGCAGTTTTGAACCCGTAGACGAAAGTAGTTTAACCTTAGAACATAAACGAGGAATTTGTCGTTTTTTAGAAGAATCTTTATGTAATGTTGGTAAATATGCTACAGGAGTAACCTGTCTGAAAGTAACTTGTTGTTTATCTGTTGGTTGGTACACCTTGAGCATTATAGATGATGGTATAGGTTTGAATTCGTTTAAAGAAGGAAGAGGAACTAAACAGTTTAAAAGTCTAGCAAAACAGATTAATGGTAAATTTCAACGTATCCCCATTTATCCCAGAGGAATAATTTGTGAATTATCTTGGCCTGGTTGCTGAATCAGTTATCATAGATAAATGATTGAAAGTTGGCATTTTGTCATTTTTCCGGCGACAATGCCATCTGAAGAAATTGATATTCATTTTTAGTAAAAGTTAAGGCTAAAAAACGCTGTGCAGATTACATTTTTAGGGACGAGTTCCGGTGTACCTACAAGATCACGTAACGTATCCAGTGTCGCTTTGAGATTACCACAAAGGGCGGATCTTTGGTTGTTTGACTGTGGAGAAGGTACACAGCACCAAATTTTGCGGAGTGAACTCAAAGTTAGTCAACTTTCCCGCATTTTTATCACCCATCTGCACGGGGATCATATTTTTGGTTTAATGGGACTTTTAGCAAGCTGCGGTTTAGCGGGAAATGTGGAACGGGTTGATATCTACGGACCATCAGGTTTAAATGAATATCTGCAAGCTGCATCTCGTTATTCTCATACCCATTTTTCTTACCCCATTAAAGTCCACACCGTCAGTCCTGGGGTAATTTATGAAGATGACGAGTTTGTGGTTAGTTGTGGTTTACTCCATCACCGCATCACCGCTTTTGGTTATCGCGTCGAAGAAAAAGATCGTAGCGGCCGCTTTGATGTGGAAAAGGCCAAAACTTTAAATATTCCTTCTGGTCCAATTTATGGAAAACTTAAACGTGGTGAAACCGTAACCTTAGAAGATGGCAGAATAATTAATGGCAGTGAACTCTGTGGTCCTACGGAAATAGGACGTAAATTTGTTTATTGCACAGATACGGTTTACTGTGATGGTGCAGTCAAATTAGCTTCTGATGCAGATGTGTTGATTCACGAAGCTACTTTTGCCCATCAAGATGCAGAAATGGCATTTCAAAGATTACACTCTACCAGTACAATGGCAGCCCAAACAGCTTATGTAGCAGGGGTAAATAAATTAATTATGACTCATTTTAGCCCCCGCTATACCCCTGGTAATGCTATTGAGTTAAAAGATTTACTTAAAGAAGCTCGTGCTATTTTTCCTAATACTATGATGGCACATGATTTTATGGTTTATGACATTCCTAGAAGACGGGAAAATTAAGTAAAGTCACTAAAATAACACACACAAAAATTTTACCAATTACCACCTTAATAAATTTCATATTTATCCTTAATTAAATATTTAAAAATCTCATCAAAAAATTTATTATCATAGTGCTGAATAGACGGCTACACAGATGAATTGATTATTTAATAACTACCACAAGCTATTTGCTAAAAAGTAGTGATATTAACCTGGAAAAATCAATACCAGTAATTATTAGTAATTAAAGAGATAAATGTCAGTGTAAATGATGTTATTTATCTCTAAATTGCTGTTTTTGATTACTTTCCAGCGGTATTGTTTTAATAGTAGAGGAATTTAACAGTGGCTACAACTGGTATCAATCGCAAAAAACTGGTTACTACCTCTAAAAAAAGTGTGTTTGATTTGCAAACAATCGCTACAATTTTGTTTTATCGCCGCTTTTTAATTTTAGGTGTTTCTTGTGCTGTCATGTCTACCACAAGTTTGTTAGCTGTGGTAGCTAAACCCATGTATCAAAGCTCGATGCAGATTATGGTTAAGGATAATTTAGAACCAGAATTATCTTTTGATCAAAGTCCAAAAAATGGCAAATCTAAACCAGATAATTTTAATATTTCTGTTCAAAATAATACCAGTCAAATGCAATTAATGGTAAGCTCTAAACTGGTAGAAAAAGCCGTCAATTTGCTACGTGCTGATTATCCAAAAATTACTGTAGACGATATTAAAGGAAATGCTGATACTGGTAAACAATCTTTTTTAAATATTCGGTTTTTAGAAGAATCTTATCAAAATAATCTTGGTTATAGTCAAGTTTTTTTGGTTTCTTTTAAAGATCCAGATCCTATTAAAACTCAAAGAGTGTTACAAGCTCTGCAAAAAGTTTATCAGGATTATAACATTGAACAAAAAAATCAGCAACTTCAACAAGGCCTGGCTTTTGTTAATAATAGATTACCAAATTTACAACGTCAGACGTTAGCAGCAGAGAAAAAATTAGAAATTTTCCGCAAGAAATATAATTTCATTAATCCAGAATTACAAGGTAAAGTATTACTAGAATCCTTGTCTGATCTCCAAAAACAACGCAAAAATATTCATAGTCAGTTAGAAGATATCGAAAATAGCTACAAGAGTGTAGAGCAAAAATTAGTAGCGACTAAACAAGATGATCAGTTAGCTAATAGTTTGAGTCGTTCTAGTCGTTACCAAGCTTTAGTGAATGAAATTAGAAGTACAGAAATGAATTTAGCTAGGGAGCGTTTACGTTATACTGATAATTCACCAATTATTGTGAATTTGGAAGAAAAACGTAAACTGCAAATGACGTTATTAGAAGCAGAATTAAAACAACCTGCTATTAATAATAATCAATCAGAGATTTCCTCGGAATTAACTATTAGTTTAGGGAAGGAATTGAAACAGTTAGATACTCAAAAAGCAGAATTACTAAAAAATGATAATGCTTTAGCTGCTAATGAAAAACAACTTAGGAGACAATTAAATACTTATCCTAGTTTAATTACAGAATATAACCGTTTATTATCAGAGGTAAAATTACAACAAAAATCCTTTGAAAAAATGGTAGAATTACAAAACTCTCTAGGAATGAAAATTGCTCAGGGAGGGTTTGATTTACAAGTTTTAGAAGAGCCAGATTTGGGAATTTATATCGGTACAAAAAAATGGCTATTAATTATTAGTGGTGTAGTATTAGGTCCATTCATAGGTGTGTTCTCAGCTTTGATTTTGGAAATGTTTAAACGGGTGATTATCTCACCTTTAGATATACAAAGGCTAACTAATATTCGGTTATTAGGTTCAGTACCAAAATTGAAAAATACTGGTAATAAATTTAGTATTCAAGATAAATTGAAAAGGATGTGGCAACATAAGCAAAATAGAACCACATCAGGAATAATTGAACCCAAAAAATCATTATCCACTGTTCAAAATTTGGATATGATTTATCAGAATTTACAAATTTTTAAGCATTCCTTACCTTTGAAATCTTTAACCTTAACTTCTTCATTACCAGGTGAGGGAAAAACTACAGTAGCTTTGGGTTTAGCTGCAAGTGCGGCCAATATGCACCAGCGAGTATTGGTAATTGATGCTAATTTGCGATCGCCTAATTTACACAAAATTTTAGGACTTACTAATGATTGGGGTTTATCTCTATTATTGTTAGATGACATCACCACTCAATTTAAAAACTATATCCAACCAATTCACCCATCAATTGATGTCTTAACCGCTGGAGAAACACCAGATGATATAGTTAGTTTATTAAGTTCCGGTAGACTCAAGGAATTAGTCAAAGCCTTTGAAGAAATCTATGATTTAGTAATTATAGATACTTCCTCAGTTTTAGATAGTGTAGATGCCAGAATTATCGCTTCAGTATCTGATGGTATCGTTATTGTCGGTAAAATTGGTCAATTATCACCACAGGAATTAATGGAAACCACAGAAATTTTAAGTCAATTAAATTTAATTGGTATCATCGCTAACGAAGTTTATAATTCCGCTTCTAAAACTCAATCAACAACTAACAAAGAAGACGCTAGAGAATAAAAATTTGACTCCCCGTAGCTAATAGCTGAGAGTTGACAACAAAAAACTCAAAAAAATTGCAACTTGCCACAAAAGATAACTGTCTGATTAAAATTGTAGAGGCTTATGATTTGAGATTAGATAATTGGCATGAAAATCCAACTTTATTTAAGTGCTTTATTTTCCCGGTTGCAAGGAAAACATTGGTGGTTAGGAATCCTTCTATGGTTTGTATTAATTGCTCCTGCTCAAGCATCAGTGATTTTGCGCGTAGCAATTGAAAGGGGAGTAAATCAAGTCAAAGTTGGTGCTTCCACCACCGCAGTAGTTAAAGATGGTTCTGGGCGCACATTGGGCAAACTACCCGCCATGAACGCCTATGCAGCACAGTCAATTCCTGGGGGAGTAGCCTTAGATAAATGGCAATCGGGCTTATTTTGGATTGAACCCACAGGAAAAGGTTTTGTTTACATAGGCGATCGCTGGTTTCGTGGTAGAACTTTAGTTATCCCCACAGAAAAAGGCTTAACCGCAGTTAATTGGGTAGACTTAGAAGAATATCTTTACAGCGTCATTGGTGGGGAAATGAACTCTAGCTGGCCCCAAGAAGCATTAAAAGCCCAGGCGATCGCCGCCCGCACCTATGCCCTCTATAAACGCGAACAACAGCGCAACAACCCCGTTTTCGACTTAGGAGATACCCCTGATCGTTGGCAAATTTACAAAGGTGTCAGCAGCGAATCTCGCAACACCTACGAAGCAGTAGATAGCACCGCTGGACAAGTCCTTACCTACGACAACCGCATCATTTTATCCGTATTTCACGCCTGTTCCGGTGGCCACACCGAAAACGTAGAAGACGTATGGGGAAATCCCTTACCGTATTTACGCGCAGTTCAAGACTTCGATCAAAACATCAAAGAATGTAACTGGGTAAGAACATTTACACCCGCAGAAATTGGTAGCCGAGTTAGTGGAATTGGTAACGTCAGAGACATGATCATCGAATCCCTCTCACCCTTCCGCAGCGTCAAAACCTTGAGAATAGTTGGTGATCAAGGATCAAAAGTTCTCAAAGGCGAAGAAGTACGTACCGCACTGAGATTAAAAAGTACCCGCTTTACCCTCAGCAAAGACGGCAACGGTAACTTCACCCTCCAAGGATTAGGTTTTGGCCATGGTTTAGGGATGAGTCAATGGGGCGCTTACAACCTCGCAAAACAGGGAGCAAACCACCTACAAATTTTAGGACACTACTATAAAGGTGTAGCTTTAACTCCCATTCAAGCAAAGTAGATCAGTTATCAGTTATCAGTTATCAGTTATCAGTTATCAGTTATCAGTTATCAGTTATCAGTTATCAGTTATCAGTTATCAGTTATCAGTTATCAGTTA
>RDXV01000049.1 GCA_004292695.1 Nostocales cyanobacterium
TCGAAGTTTAGTATAATTTTACTTTATCTTATACACATGACCACAAATACTGATTTCATAAACCATCTTAACCCTAGTCAGCGTCAAGCCGTTGAACATTATTGTGGACCTTTATTAGTAGTTGCTGGTGCTGGTTCTGGTAAAACCCGTGCGCTGACATATCGCATTGCTAATTTAATTCTGCAACATCGTGTTAACCCTGAAAATATCTTAGCCGTGACATTTACTAACAAAGCTGCACGGGAAATGAAAGAGAGAATTCAAAGGTTATTTGCAGAACAAATAGCACTGAGAGAATACGATCAAAAATTTGATTTATTACCAGAATACGAACAAACCAAAATTAAATCTAAAGTTTACCGTACCATTATCAAAAATATGTGGTGTGGGACTTTTCATAGTTTATTTTCTCGTATTCTCAGATTTGATATTGAAAAATATCAAGATGAAAAAGGAAGACGTTGGAATAAAAACTTTTCCATTTTTGATGAATCAGATGTACAAAGTTTAATAAAAGAAATTGTTACTAAAGAATTTAATTTAGACAGTAAAAAATTTGATCCTAAATCTGTGCGTTACGCCATTAGTAATGCCAAAAACCAAGGATTTTTACCCCAAGAATTTGAACGAGAACAACCAAATTATCGAGGAAGAGTCATTGCAGATGTTTATAGTCGTTATCAAGATAAACTAGCTGAAAACAACGCCTTAGATTTTGATGACTTGATTTTAATTCCTACCAGATTATTTCAACAAAATGAACAGGTTTTAGGTTATTGGTATCGTAAATTCTGTCATATTTTAGTAGACGAATATCAAGATACCAATAGAACTCAATATAACTTAATTCAACTGTTAGTAACCAACGGTGAAACCAGGAGACATGAGTGGAATTGGCAAAATCGCTCTGTATTTGTTGTCGGTGATGCAGATCAATCAATTTATAGTTTTAGAATGGCTGATTTTACCATCTTATTAGAATTTCAAGAGAATTTCGGAGATGGTTTAGAAGATGATGATACCAGAACAATGGTAAAATTAGAAGAAAATTATCGTTCCTGTGAAAACATCTTACAAGCTGCTAACGAACTCATCGAAAATAACACCCAAAGAATTGATAAAATTCTCCGTGCTACCAGAGATCCAGGAGAAGCAATTTATTGTTTTAAAGCTGATGATGAACTAGCAGAAGCAGAATTTGTCATCAATCAAATTAGGACTTTAGAATATCAAAACCCGGAAGTAAACTGGGGTAACTTTGCGATTTTATATCGGACAAATGCCCAATCTCGACCATTTGAAGAATTATTAGTAAAATATCAAATTCCCTATACAGTGGTGGGGGGAATGAAATTTTATGATCGGAAAGAAATTAAAGATGTAGTTGCTTATTTAAGGGCAATTAATAACCCTGCTGATACTGTGAGTTTTTTGAGAATAATTAATACACCAAGACGGGGAATTGGTAAAGCGACAATTGATGCTTTAATGAATGCTTCCTTGGAATTGGGAACAACATTTTGGGAAATTATCAGTGATGAAACTTCCGTTAATACCTTAGCAGGAAGATCAGCAAAATCTGTAAATGGGTTTGCCCAAATTATTAAAAAGTGGAAAGAACAAATTACTAAAATGCCTGGTTCTGAGATATTACAAGGTATTTTAGAAGATTCTGGTTATATTCGGGATTTACAAGAACAGGGAACAGATGAAGCGGATAATAGAATCAGTAACGTCAATGAGTTGAATAACGCCATTTTGCAATTTCAGGAAGAAAACGAAGGTGAGGATATTTCCTTACAAGCATTTTTACAAAGTGCGGCGTTGAGTTCTGATTTAGATAACTTAAAAGAAGGACAAACGGCAGTTTCTTTGATGACATTACACGCTTCCAAAGGGTTGGAATTTCCGGTAGTATTTTTAGTAGGTTTAGAACAGGGGTTATTTCCTGGTTATCGTTCCTTACAAGATGCCGCAGCATTGGAAGAAGAGAGAAGATTATGTTATGTGGGGATAACCCGCGCCCAGGAAAGATTATACTTATCCCATGCTAGGGAAAGAAGATTATATGGTTCTAGAGAACCGGCGTTGCGATCGCAATTTTTAGATGAATTACCCACAGAATTATTAACCAGTCAGCAAAAAACAACTCGTAGTTATACCAAAACCCCATCTACAAAAACCACTCCGCAAACCACACCAGAAAATTGGCAAGTAGGGGATAAAGTTTTACATCGGAGTTTTGGGGTAGGAGAAATTACTCATGTGTTTGGGAATGGGAATAAAATTTCTGTAGCGGTTAAATTTGCTACTTTAGGGCAAAAAATCATTGATCCTCAAGTGGCAAAGTTACAGAAAATTTAATCATCTTGAACAAAAGTGCAAATTTTCATCAAAAATTCATCATTCTTAGTTACATCCAAAGTGTAAAAAAGGTGAAAATGCTGAAAAAATAGTATTTTCACTGAAAAAAGAACCATATTTCTCTATAAACAATCTGCGAGAAATGTATTTTTTTAGTAAAAATACTGAATTGCCCTGACAATTCATCAGTTTTCTATGTCACAATAGATAGCTGTAAATCCATGAAAAACTGCAACCTACAGCCAAAACACTGTAATCTTTACAACAAATAAATACAACCAATAAAAATACAGTGCTATATATTAATTTTAGATACCCTAATTTTTGCGGAGTCGTGCAATGACTCAAAGCCAAACTATGGAAAATTTGCCCATGAGCAACTTCTCTACCCTGGTTGAATTACTGCGCTGGCGTGCTGTTAATCAGACAGACAAGCTGGCTTATACTTTTCTGGTAGACGGAAAAAAAGAAGGGGCAACCCTGACTTATTCAGAACTGGATCACACAGCCCGCGCTATCGGTGCATTGTTACAAAAACATCATGCTAAAGGACATAGAGCATTATTACTTTACCCCCAGGGGTTAGAAGTTTTAGCGGCTTTTTTGGGTTGTTTGTATGCAGGTGTAATTGCTATTCCTGTACCACCACCAGATGCGGGTAGATTAAAACGAGCCTTACCTCGATTGAGAGCAATTGTTAAAGATGCCAACGCGACCTTTGCTTTTACTAATCGGAGCTTTCTAGAAATTCTCCAAGGGGAAGACTCAGAATTTCCAGAATTTAAAGATATGACATGGATCGCCACAGAAGATGTTGATTTAAAAATAGCGGAGCGGTGGCAAGATCCTCAAGTCAGTGCTGATAGTCTAGCATATTTGCAATATACCTCTGGTTCGACATCCACACCTAAAGGGGTGATGATTAGCCATCACAACATTCTCCATCACTGCCGTTATCTGCAAACAGCCTGTGGTTATGATGCTGAGAGTGTTTCCATTACTTGGATGCCCTATTTCCATGATTATGGGTTAGTGGAAGGAATGACAGTACCTTTGTACAATGGTCATCCTTGTTATATTATGTCGCCTTTGGCATTTATTAAACGTCCTTTGCGGTGGCTGCAAGCAATAGAACGTTATCGAGGTACACATTCCCAAGCGCCTAACTTTGCTTATGAGTTATGTGTTAGTCGTATTACGGATGAACAGATAGCAGCGTTGGATCTCAGTAGTTGGCAGGCCGCAGGAAACGCCGCCGAACCTATTAACCCTAGAGTTTTAGAAGAATTTTATACAAAATTTGCCCCCGCTGGGTTTAAATGGGAAACCTTCGCACCAGCTTATGGTTTAGCGGAATATACGTTATTGGTATCTACCAGTCCTAAGCAAACTTCCCCGGTTTTATGTTTAGTGAAAACCTCAGAAATTGAGAAAAACAAAATTGTGGAAGCTCCAGGATGGGGTGATGGAGTTCGCGCTATTCCCGGTTGTGGACAGTTGGTTTGTGATACGAAAGTGGCAATAGTTGATCCTGATACTTTAAAACGTTGTCAACCGGATGAAGTGGGGGAAGTTTGGGTATCTGATCCCAGTGTGGCGGGTGGTTATTGGCAACGGCCAGAAGAAAGTGAAAGTACCTTCCGTGCTTATACCGCTGATACTCAAGAGGGTCCATTTTTAAGAACTGGAGATTTAGGGTTTATGCTGGGTGGTGAATTGTTCATCACTGGGCGGATCAAAGATTTGATTATTATTCGCGGTACTAATCATTATCCCCAAGATATTGAATGGACTGTACAACAGGTTCACCCTTGCTTGCGCCCTGACTATGGTGCGGCTTTTTCCATAGAGGTAGATGGGGATGAAAAATTAGTGGTGGTGCAGGAAGTTAAACGCAACCCGGAAGAGTACCAAGCGGAAGAAGTGATTACTAATATTCGTCAGGCGATCGCCGAAATTCACGAATTGCAAGTATACGCCGTTGTTTTAGCTAAACCTGGTAATATCCTCAAAACCTCCAGCGGAAAAATTCAACGTCGCGCTTGTAAAGCCAGCTTTTTAGCAAATGAATTGGAGGTATTAAGCGACTGGAGCGAAAACCCTAAATACAGTAACCACTACCGGGAATTATCCAAAGAAGTGGATAGCTTACTAGATCAAGTGCAAGTGAAGCATTAAGGAGAACACCATGCAGCCACTTAAACAGTTTTGGGTCGCCGAAGCACTAGAAAAAGATTTAGGCGATCCTGGTAATCCAGATAGTATGATGTCTTTCAAACAGGTGATGGATCTGGATGAAAAAGAAGAGTTTCCCGATGAAATTATAGATTGGTTATATAACTGGAAACTGCAACATTATTATATTCCCACAGAATGCGGTGGGGAATTTACCAGTTTTGATGAGTTTGTTTCTTTTGTACGGGTGCTTTCCCGACGAGATCAAACAGCGGGAATAGCTTTTACTACCATGTTTTGGTCATACCTGGTGTGGATGGCGGGAACGGAGGAACAAAAACAAATCCTTTCCAACTACATGAAGAATAACAACGGCACAATGTGTCTAGCTTATTCGGAAAAGGCTCATGGTAGTGATTTGTTGGGTGGAGATATGCAAGCCACCAAGGTAGAAGGTGGTTATTTAATGAGCGGGGAAAAATGGCCAATTAACCGCGCTACCCGTTCGGGAGTGTCCTTTGTGCTGGCACAAACTGACCCAGATGGGGGACCCCGTAGCCTGTCCCTGTTCATGGTGGAAAAGAGCAAAATTGACCCAGATAAATATAGTAATCTCCCTAAAATCCTCACTCATGGGATTCGGGGATCAGATATGAGTGGGATTAAGTTTGATAATTGCTTTATTCCTGAAGAGATGCGTTTGGGTGCGGAAGGTGCAGGTTTAGAACTGGCTTTAAAAGGTTTTCAAATTACTAGGGCTTTATGTGCGGCTTTTTCTCAAGGTGCAGCTGACACAGCTTTGCGGACAACGTTAAAATTTGCATTAGGTCGCAAATTATACGGTAAAACAGTATTTGCCATGCCCCAACCCAGACGCACTTTGACAGATGCTTTTTTAGATATCTTGATTTGTGAATGTTCTACCTACGGTGTCGCTAGGGGTTTTAGTACCGTTCCTGAACAAATCAGTGCATGGTCGGCGGTGGTGAAATATTTTGTTACCACTACCCTAGAGAAAGTGGTGAATGATGTTTATGTGGTGTTGGGTTCACGGTTTTATATGCGTGAGGCTCATGACTGGGGCATTTTTCAGAAGGTGTTAAGGGATAATTCTATTATCAGTATGTTTGATGGTAGTAGTATTGTTAACCTTCATGCCTTGTTACTGCAATTGCGACAGTTAACAAAAACTCGCGCTAGAAACACAGGAAAGAACCTAGAAGCCCTGGAAACAAGGTTGTCTACCACTTTTGACCTAACACAGCCTTTACCTAACTTTGATGGTAAAAAATTGGAGTTAGTAAATCGGGGTGGTGATGATGTGCTGCAAGGTCTGGAATTGGCGATCGCCTCTTTGGAGAAGTTAAAAAGTGACTCTAATTTGAATCCTGATACTCTTTATCAAATCATTACCTTAACCGGTATAGTGCGAGAAGAGTTAAGTAATTTGGATGAAGAGATTACAGATTCTAACTTCCAGTTTGGCCATGAACAAGATCCAGAATTTTTTGACATGGCGAGAAACTACTGTGTGTTACACGCTGCTGCGGCTTGTGTGTATACATGGATTTATAACCGTGATCATCTAGGAGAATTTTTTGCTAATGGAGAGTGGTTAGCATTAAGTTTACGTAGGCTAATGTTAAACTTACGACCATCTAAGGCATTACCTGGCAGAATAGATGATAGTGGTGTTACCCAAGAAATGATTCGTTTATACAACGAAGATAAAATGTTTTCTCTGTTTCCTTTCCAACTAGCAAAGTCTCAAACCCAGGAAAACACCACAGATACAAGTCCCAAACTCCAACTTCAAGCCTAATAACAAGCCTAATACCCAACCTAAGATTATGAATGCAGTAGATACTATTCAAAATTGGTTAGTTAACCAAATTGCCACACAGTTAAAAATCGCTCCTGAGACTATCAAAGTCACTGAACCCTTAACCCGTTATGGTTTAGACTCCATTGACTCTGTAACTATTGTCGGTGATATGGAAGACTGGTTAGATGCGGAATTGCCTTCTACCCTACTTTGGGATTATCCCACCATTGAAAAAGCTGCTCAATATTTAGTGGATGAAGTGGGTGTGTCTCCAGAAGAAACAGCTACTCCCCAACCAGCAGCAGCAACCAGCAAACCCAAAGCAGAAGCACCCGCCGGTAAAGGATGGGGCGGACTTTGGAACAAAATTAGTGGTAGCTAATTTACAGTTGACAGTTATCAGTGATCAGTTATCAGTGATTTCTGTTAACTGTTTTTAATTATTTAACAGTTTGGTGGGGTGGTGAATTGAATTTCTCGGAATTTTCGTTTTGGTGGGTGCTGCTGTTATTTTGCATCCCTTATTTTACGGTTCGTTATATTGCTAAATCTTTAAACCTGTGGAGAGGTATTTTCGATGCAATTGGTTTGGCAGCGATGTCATTGTTATTATTTGTCAACGCTTCCAAATCCAGTTTTGCTATTTTTATGTGTGAAATCATCTTCAACTACATCATGGTGTGGTGGATGTTGAAACAGGAACAGGCAAAAGCTAAGTTAATAGCTACTTTTGTGGTAGTTGTTGATGTGGCGATTTTAGCCTATTTTAAATATCTCAACTTTTTTGTTGAGGATGTTTTAGGTTTAATTATTCCTGGTTTAGCTGATAATTGGCAATCAAAATCAATTCCGGGGATGGGTTCAATTCCCCCTGGTTTGTCTTTTTATACCTTTCAAATGGTGGCTTTTGTAGTTGATTCTTACCAAAGTAAACGAGCCAGAAAACAACCAATAGGGGCTGTAGATTATGTGAATTTTGTGTCATTTTTTCCCCAGGTTGTGGCAGGTCCAATTGAAAGAAGATCGGATTTATTTCCGCAGATTGAAAACTTTAGATTTAAGTTAACCTTTGATAATTTTGAAGCTGGTTTTCGGTGGTTATCTTTAGGACTTTTTATGAAGTTCGTTTTAGCGGATAATATTTCACCTTATATCAAGTTAGATCAGGCTGATAATCCTTGGTTGGTTTGGTTTTTTGCCTTTTTGTTTACATTACAAATTTATTTTGATTTTGGTGGTTATAGTTTTATCGCTTTGGGTTTAGCTAAATTTGTCGGGGTGAAATTAAGTCTCAATTTCCTTGCTCCCTACACTTCCCAAAGTATTAATGAATTTTGGCGTAGATGGCACGTTACCTTGAGTACCTGGTTTAGAGATTATGTGTTTATACCTTTGATGGGTAAAAACATGAAACTCGCTCCTCTATATCTTTTTATCACCTTTACACTTTCTGGTTTTTGGCATGGTGCAGCCTGGAATTTTATATTGTGGGGTGCTTATCACGGTTTATTACTATTAGTTTTACGTTATGCCGGTCGTCCTTTTTATCAATTTATTGGTCAACAAAAGTTATTAATGCCACAGTTTATTGCTTGGGCTTTAACTTTTGGTTCTGTAATTTTAGGATGTTTGTTTTTTATGGAAACAAATACCCGCAGATTATTACAGAAGTTGTTAGTTTTGATTAATCCTTTAAATTATTCCTTATCAAATTTAGGTGATGCTTTAACCTTTTTTCATGAAAATGGAGCAGCAGCTTTAGTTATTACTCTGGGTTTTTCTGTAGGACTTTTATTTATGGAACAATTAGGAGTATGGCGTGAAGGTGAAACGGAATATGATTTATTAGTGACTCCTTGGATGTCGAGAATTTTGTTAGTGTTAACTATTTTGTTTGCTGCTAATGCACCTTCTCCTTTTATTTACTTTGAGTTTTAGTTATTAGTCATTAGTTATTAGTTATTAGTTATTAGTTATTGGTAATATATACATGACTCCTCGATCTCCTGACTCCTCGATCTCCTCGATCTCCTGACTCCTTGATCTCCTCCAAAACAATGAACAAATTTCTAAAACTTTTTAGTTGGTTTGCGATCGCCGGTATAACTTGGACTGCTGGTTATATTTACAATGCTCGTTATGGTGGTGAACTTAGCTGGTTGCGGATAATGTATGAACAAAAAATGGCCATAGCGAAAGAAGTTCAAGCACCCAGACGTATTTTAATTGTTGGTGGTTCGGGCGCTCACTATACCGTTGATGCTAAATTAATGCAGGAAAAATTGGGTATACCTACTATTAACGTCGCTACCGATGGTCCAGTGGGTTTAGATGTGATTTTACCTAGTGTTTCTGATGTAATAAAAAAGGGAGATATTGTTTTATTAATTCCTGAATATTTATTGTTATTAGATGATGATGGTTTTGGCGATCGCTCTGGCCAATTTGGTGCAGCTATTGGTAAACCCGGTTTAGGAAATATCCCCCCTAAACAACTCGCACAAGATTTAATGTTACTAGGAATTCCTACCCTCCGCGCTGCAACAAAATCATCTTTAGATGTCATCCAAAAAGGCCGTTTAACAGGTTATTATTCTGATCCGATCACTAAAAATGGTGATCCAACAATTATTAAACCACGCACAAAAAGTAAATGGTGGTCATTAACAATTGATGATACTGTTTCTGATCATAGTTTACAAAGTATCCAGAAGTTTAAACAGGAAGTGGAAGCAAAAGGAGCAACTTTAGTTTTAGGACTTTCTTGGATTTATGGTAGCACTGATGATAAAACTATTAATAATATTCGTGATACAGCAGCAAAGTTAGAAAAAATTGCTCCTTTACTTTATGATCCTCAAAGTTTGAATGTGAAGACAGATTCTAGTTTATTTGCTGATACTCATTATCATTTGAATCCTGATGGACGTATTGTACGTACTATGGAATTGGTGGAACAGTTTAAAAAAGCAAATGTTCAATAATGTTTTGATTTTATTTCATGCAATCTCCGTCAGGAGATCCCGCAGGGTAGATACAAAGGAGCAAAGACACAAAGTAAGAGAGAAAGGTAGTAAAGGATGAATTATCAAATATGAGTTATATATGAATAGAAATTATACGAATTATAGTGGGCGGATTTGTATTTTAGGCGGTGGGTTTGGGGGTTTGTATACTGCTTTGAAATTGGGTAAGTTTGCTAAATTTCAAGATTCTAGTTATGAGATTATTTTGATTGAGAAAAAGGAGCGTTTTTTATTTACTCCTTTACTTTATGAAGTTGTTACAGGAGAGTTAGAACCTTGGGAGGTTGCACCTAGTTATAAAAAACTACTTGCTGATAGTCCTGTGAAGTTTTATCATGGTGAAATTGATAATGTTGATTTAGAAGAAAAATTAGTATATTTAGAAAATGGGGAAAGACTCAGTTATGATTATTTGGTGTTAGCTGTTGGGAAAGAAACAAGGTTAGATATTGTCCCTGGTGCAGCAGAATATAGCCAAACTTTTAGAAGTATTGAAGATGCAGAAACCCTAAAAGAAAAGTTACGAATTTTAGAAAGTTCTGATCTGACAACAATTAAAATAGCTATCGCTGGTGCAGGTCCCAATGGTGTAGAAATAGCTTGTAAATTAGCGGATAGATTAAAAAAACGGGGGGAAATTCATTTAATTGATCGCGGTGACGAGATATTAAAAACCTTACCCCAAGGTTGTAAAACTGCATCCTATCGAGCTTTATTAAAAAGAGGTGTACAGATTCACTTAAATACATCAGTTGAAAGTATTAAACCTCAAGAAATTATTATTAAACATCAAGAAAAAACCGAAAAAATTAACACAAATTTAGTATTATGGACAGGAGGAAATCAAACAATACAATGGGTAAAAAATCTAAATTGTCAACATAACGAATATGGACAAATTATAGCCACTTCCACATTACAAATAGCAGCATATCCTGAAGTCTTTGTATTAGGAGACATAGGAGAAATTAGAGATAAAACAGGTAAAATATCACCAACAACAGCACAAGCAGCATTCCAACAAGCACCGAGAACAGCTAAAAATATCTATGCCAAAATTACAGGCAAAAAAATCAAACCATTTACCTATTTATATTTAGGAGAAATGTTAACTTTAGGTATTAAGAATGCTGTAGTTTTTAGCTTTGGAATTAGCCTCAGTGGTAAATTAGCCAGTATCATCCGCAGAGGGGTATACATTCAACGTTTACCAACATTAAAACACCAAATTCAAGTAGCAAAAAAATGGATATTTGGAAAGTAGGTTGGGTTGACGCTAGGAAACCCAACATTAATAAAATATTTAATAAAATATTTTTGGTTTTCACTTTGTACCCTACGGGAAGCAAGCTACAACCCAACCTACGAAAATTTTTAACTATCTTTTTTTCTTCCTTCTTCTTTCTTCCTTCGTTTCTTCGTTACTTCGTGGTTTATTAAAAAATAATTTATGGATACACAACAAGAAAAAATAAAAACATCCTGGGAAAAAATATTAGATACCGTTATTGGGTTAGACTTGCGATCGCTCGCAGCTTTCCGTATCGGTATTGCCATCATCATTTTAGTTGACTTATTCACCAGATTTCAAGACATAACCGCCCATTACACAGACTACGGTGTACTTCCCCGCAACTTTTTATCAGAAATAGCAAAAACCGGATATTGGTCATTACACGCTATCAGCGGAGAACCAATTTTTGAGGTAATATTATTTATTATTGCGGCATTTTTCGCATTGCAAATGTTAGTTGGATATCGTACAAGAGTCGCTACAATTGCATCTTGGATATTATTAGTATCCATGCACAATAGAAACCCAGCGTTAATTTTTGCAGCGGATGACGTGTTACGAGCGCTCATGTTTTGGGGAATGTTTTTACCTTGGGGCGCTCGTTATTCTTTGGATAGTGCATTAAATACATCCCCACGTCAGTCACCCATAACTTATGCTTCCGGTGCAACTTTCGCGCTAATGTGTCAGCAATGTTTTATTTATATTTTCTCTGCTGCAATTAAAAGTAAAAGCGAAATTTGGACAACTGGTGAAGCTGTTTATTATGCTCTCAGTTATGACCAATATGTTACACCATTAGGTCAATTTCTGCTCAATTTTCAACCAATTTTAAATATCTTCACTCAAATAACTTTAGTTCTAGAATGGATAGGACCTTTAGTAATATTTATTCCTTGGAAAAATCACATATTTAAAACCATTGCAGTTTTTACCTTTATTAGTCTTCATGCTGGTTTTGGCTTAACATTAAATATCGGTATTTTCCCATTTTTAAGTAGTTTTAGTTGGTTAGCTTTTCTCCCTAGTGAATTTTGGGATGGTTTAGAAAAACGTTTACAAAATCCCGCCAAACAAGGGTTAACAATTTACTTTGATGCTGACTGTGGTTTCTGTAAAAAAGTTGTACATATACTGAGAACTTTATTAATTTTAC
This sequence comes from Nostocales cyanobacterium, assembly GCA_004292695.1. Classification (GTDB taxonomy): domain Bacteria; phylum Cyanobacteriota; class Cyanobacteriia; order Cyanobacteriales; family Nostocaceae; genus Okeanomitos. Next base: position 11,841 of record RDXV01000049.1, read on the forward strand.
CAGGAACACCATTATTAATGGCACAGGATCACCCAGATGTTTATGAAGATATGCAAAAACATAATTCTTGGGTAATTCAAGACTATCAAGGAAACAGACATTTTAAATTTAAAGGCATAATTTATGTAGTCAGTTTATCACCCATTTTTAAGTTTTTAGTTCCTGTTTTAAAATGGCAACCGATCCTGAATGCAGGGACAAAATTTTATGAAGCAGTCGCTAATAACCGCAGGGTTGCAGGTAATTTCACCAAACCTTTTAAATTTCATCCTTTAGATGTTAAAAGATCCAAAACTTTAACTATTTTGGCTTTGGTTTGTTTAATGTATGCAACTATTTGGAATATTCAAAGTTATTCCCCTGATTTATTTAAACGCAAAATTTGGCACAGAACAGAAATCATGGGAAGAATGACAAGATTAGATCAATCTTGGAGTATTTTCGCACCTTCACCCCCCAGAGATGACGGATGGCACGTAATACCTGGTAAGTTAGAAAATGGTAATGAAGTTGATATTTTCAGGTTTGGAAATACGGTGAATTGGGATAAACCAAGTTTAGGTGTCAGAAGTGCAATTTACCGCAATATGCAATGGCGGACATTTTTTATTAATTTGAATCGTGCAATAGGTAAAAAACTCTATCCAACCTATGGAAATTATCTCTGTCGTAATTGGAATAATAAACATCAAGGTGGGGAAAAATTAAAAGAGTTAGATGTTTATTTTATGGATGAAAGAACAGTACCACCAGGGGAAATACAAACTGTTGAGAAAAAGCTGAAGTTGGAACATTCTTGTAATTAATGAATTTGGCTGGGAATTAATTCTCGGTTAACATTTAATAATTGACAATTGACAGGGAATTTATTCCCTGTCTAAAAGCTAAAGTCGGTTAAAACCGACTAGATTTTAATATCATTTATTCCTTGAAAATTACATTCTGTAAATCCTTAAATCCTGGATATTCTGATTCTGAGAAAATGCTATAATCAGGGAAAATCTTAATTTCATAAATTATGAACGTGCAACTTGTTGATTACCTAGTAGAAATTGTTGCTAGACTCAAACCAGAAGATCAGGAACTATTTGTATCTAAACTTTCTCAAATCAACATTATTCCTCCATCAAAAGAAGAACATGAAAATTTAACACCCGTAGAAAAAGTAGCGCAATTTCAGGAATGGTTATCTAAATTTCCTAAAAGTAACGTTAGCTTATCAGATGAAGCACTGCGTCGAGAAAATATTTATGATGATCGGGGAATATGAAAACTTATTTACTTGATACAAACGTTATTCTGAGGTTTACCGATACTAAATCTTCCGAATACAATTTAGTAAACAATGCTATTTCTACAATTTTATTACAAAGGGGTAAATGTTTTATCACCTCACAAGTAATTATTGAATTTTGGGTTGTTGCAACTCGTCCTCTTAATGTGAATGGGTTAGGATGGAATATAGCACAAACAACACAAGCAATTGGAATGTTAATCAATCAATTTGAAATATTACCAGAAACACCAGATGTATTTCCCACTTGGTTTAATTTGGTAAAAAATTATAATATCTCTGGAAAACGTACCCACGATATGAGAATATTAGCGGTTATGCTAACTCATAAAATCAGCAATATATTAACTTTAAACCCTAAAGATTTTATAGCTATTCCTGAGATTAATGTTATTCATCCGCGAGATATTCATAGTTAATGATATTTTTAAGTCATCAGTCATCAGGGAATAAATTCCCTGTCTAAAAGCTAAAGTCGGTTAAAACCGACTAGAATTTAATATGATTTTTTATTTAAAAATCACATCCTGTAAATCCTTAAATCCTGGTCATCCTGATTCAGACAATAAAATCTTTTCAATCAGCTATAATATTAATTATTATTAAAATATATCCTAAATAAAGAATTTACCTGAAATTTCACCTTCTCTTCTATTAACACCTTTTCCGATTAAAATTACACAACTTTGATGAGATGAATTTGCGATTTGTTGAAAAAATTTACTATAATCTTTATATTCTGTTAAATATTGACCTGCTAAATTACCAAATTGAAAAATATTCTCTACGTCATCAATAATTACTAAACAACGATATGATTTAAAATAATCTATGATTTCAGGTAATGGGTTTTGTGATTGGGAAAAAAATTGTTTAAGTTCATTTTTAAGAGTTATCAATTTAGGAAGATTATCAAGACTGCGATAAATAATATAATCAAATTCTGTTTGAATTTCTGAGATTAATTTCAGGGTTAATGCGGTTTTACCAATTCCACTTAATCCGTAAATTGTGATTAGTCGCGTTTTATTTTCTAATATCCATTGTTTGAGAGTAGCAATTTCGGAAGTGCGTCCATATTTATAGTTTAAGTCTGGTGCTTTTGTTAAGTCAATTCTGGAGGTTTGGTTTTGGGGTTTGGGGGAATTAGAGCTTTTTTGTTGATAGTTAGTAGTTTGGATAAACTGATCACCAATATTAATAGTATTTTGATTATTATGAACTTTATTTTGTAATAAACAATAACTAGAAGAATGAAATTCAATAAAACTCTTATTTTTTTCTAACTTAGAACGAAAATTATTTTTATTCAGGTTTTCTCCTAATGCTTCACCTAATTTCTTCCATAATTTAGCCGCTTCTGTTTTAATGTAAGATTCAGTGCTGTTATTATAATCTATAGCTATTTCTCTATATTTTTTACCTTCCCAAACACCTTTTAAAATCGCTTCCTGCACAGGAGTAAGATTTTCACCAGTAGTTTCAAGAATTAAATTATCAGCATATTGTAGAATATTCTCTATGGTATTCATTTATAATCACGCCAGTATATTTAAAATACAATAACTATACCAAATCATACTAAATCTTACCTGAAATTGCTTACTAAATCATACTTGTATCTAAAAATGACAACGTAAAATGAGTCAATAATAAGTAAAGCATTAGTAGAAGTATAAAACGAAAGCATGAACAGCAACATCTTTTTAACAGGTTTGATGAGCCTTGTCATGGCTAACGCTAGTATAGCTCCTGTCTTAGCAAACTCCGTAATTGAGCAGAAAACAACCGAAAAACAAGAAATTCAAGAAAATTCGGCTGAAGAAATCGTTTTAATTCCAGCAACCAAAGATACTCCTAGTGCGGTGCAAATAGTTCCTGTTAAAGACTATATCGCCCTCAAAGGTGAAGCTAGTCTGGAAGGTAAACAAATTTTAGAAGTTATTCCTGAGTCTTCTGCACGCAATAAAAATAACAAAGATTTTGACAAGAATAATAAATCTAGTTTAACACCAGAAGCAGATTATTTTGTTGTGCTTCCTGAAGGCCAAGAGCTATCTGCTACAGAACTCGAACAGGTAGAAGGAGAAGTTGCTTGGTTTGTTCCAGGTTTAGTAGGTGCTGGAGTTGAATTAGCTTTTCAAGCTTGGGACTGTCGAACACGTAGCTGTACATGGGAAGACTACGCAAGAGCAGGAGTTAAAGGTGCTGTATCAGCTTACCTAATACCTGGTGGTACAGCAGCAAGAAGTGGTGTGCGGTTTTTTCAAAATGGTCAGCGAATTAATGGTCTTAGAGTTTTTGTTCGTTAATTTAGCGTGATTTTTAATTTTTTCTTATGTTCCTAAGTTTCAACTTAGGAACTTTATTTGTATTTCAAGCTACGTAACTACGTAGGTTGGGTAGAACGAAGTGAAACCCAACATAACATCACATCACATGACATTGACTTTGTTGGGTTTCCTTGCGTCAACCCAACCTACGATGTTCTTATATTAGATGATTATGATCTCTAAAATGCTACATAAATCAATACAATTAACGCTAATTTTAGGTATTTTAAATTTCACTAATTCTACCGCTATTGCTCTACCTCAATCCTATCGAAATATCCGCTATCAAGGAGTAGTAGGACAAACCAGCTACTATACCTGTGGACCCGCAGCAGTAGCCACATTACTAAGATATTATTACGGCATAAATACCAGTGAAACCGAAATATTAGAATTATCACATCAAGCAATTAAAGAAAGTGGTAAAAATCCAGAAGATGGAAAAGGAATTAATGCTTTTGCTCTCCAAAAAGCCCTAACTAGCAAAGGTCTTTTATCCAGAGGAATTAAAATTCCACCAGCCAATTTATCTGATTATTTTAATCGTGGTGGAGTACCTTTAATTCTTCATGTTACCATACCTCAACTTCATTATGTTTTAGCAGTAGGAATGATAGGAGATTGGGTAATTATAGCTGATCCTTCTTGGGGACGGAAAATCATCCATCTCAATGATTTAATTAAAGATAAAGGTTTTGAAGGTATCACCTTAATACCTGTAACACCCCGCACTTTATTAAGTCAAGTTAGACAACATCAAAATAATACTATTGACTGGGCTAAGAATCGTTTACAAAGATTAGGTAGAGGAGTTAATAATTAATGAAAAAACTAATTTTAAGCCTGATAATTTCCCTTTTTCCTATTCCTGTATTAGCTCAAGTTCCTATTGATCCTTTAAGATTACCAGATAGCGAAGCAGGAAGTTATATTTATACATTTGGAATAGGTTACAGTCCTTCTGGAATAGAAAGAGACTTTGTGGATTTTTTTGGTGATCCTGCTAGACTAACTCTGACAGAAAACAGTTTGAATCTTTCCTTTTCTGGTGGCTACAGTTTTAACAAAAACCTCAGTATCTATGCAAATGTAATTCCTTCCTTATTTGTGAGAGAAGAAAAGCAACAATTTATTAATGAATCTATCACAACGAGAAGATCAGAAACAGATATCACAGGAAGTTTAGCATTAGAATATCGTTTTGCACCTCAAGCAGTTTTAGATCCGCGATTATCAGTAGCGGTATCATATCCTTTGGGAATTAATGTACAAACATCAGCTACATTATTAAAAGACCCAGTAGTTTTATTAGGTTCTTTAGGTTATAACAAATCTTTTGAACTTGAAGAAGATAGTATTGCTTTTGGTATTGGTGCTGGTTTTATTGCTAATGAATATATTAACTTTAGTGCTACCGCTAGTCATAGTTTTCCTTTAGAAACTGCTAGTTTATCTACGACATCTCTATCTTTTAGAACAGGATATAATTTAGATCAAAAAGGTGGATCAGAACTTGGTTTTAAAACTACTTTAAGTGTCAGAGGTGAAGATACAAGGGTAGGATTTTCTGTAGAATATGGTGGCCGTGGTAGAATTGGAAATATTGTTAATGATTCTGATAATAATATCAACAACAATCAAAACAATCAAACAGAAAATACTTCTCCTAATACACCATCTTCTCCTAATACAAATACGCTCAATACAAATACTCAAAATTCTGAATCTCAACCACAACAGCAATTACCAACAAAACCGAGTGAAAATAATTCTAACTTAGCACAGTCTAGTATTAACTCGACTAATAATCAAAATTTAGAAAAATCGGTTCAAGAACTTTATCTTCGTCTGGAAGAAAAAGATCGTCAAATTCAAGAATTGCAACAGAAAATTAATAACCTAGAGAAAAAAGTAGAGTTAAAACATGAGCTTACCTTAGCTCCATTTTGACTTTTAACTTTAACTATGCGATACTAGGTTAATGTTATTGCTAACATATCTGAAAATCCTGAAAATCCTTAAATCCTGGACATCCTGATTCTGACAAAATCACCGACTGGGAATTAATTCCCAGTCTCACAGCTAAAGTCTGTTAAAACAGACTAGAAGAATTTAGTAGTAATTAATAAATTTACAAAACTACAGGAATACGCTCATCACCTTTTTCCAAAACCAGACGAAACCCACAAGATTGAACTATTTGTAAAAACTTACTAAAGTTAATATCATTTTGCTTCCCAGAGCAAATATCTTGAATAACAGCAGGAGAAAGATTAACTTCTTTAGCTAATTGTTCAATAGAAATATGATCATTTTCCATGATAGAAATTAACAATTCAGATAGTAAAAACTCCTGATAACCTGATGCAAACTTAGCTTGAAAATCATCATCTTGCATCATTCTATTAAAAGTTGATAACTGTTCATTCTTCTTCATAATATTTTCCTTCCTCATGACGTTGAATAAAATCATTCATAAATTTGATAGCTTTTTCTTTTTGATTGTTTGGTAATTTTTGTGTTTTTTTCTGAAAAGCATTAGTGACAATAATTTTTTTACCAGTAAAAAAGAAACATAAAAATCTATCTGGTTGTGGTTTAAAAGCGTAAATTTTATCTCCTTCATTACGAAATTGTTCTTTATTACTTATTTTGCCAAAATCACCAATTCTTTTCACTAAAAATAAAAATTTTAATTGCTGTTGTTCAGATAGTTGATTAAAATACTCCAGAGCCTCACTTTCACCGTGTTCATCAAAATACCACTCTAACTGAAAAACTGAACCAACATAAATTATATACTCTTTACTCATAGCTTATGATTATAGCATATCTGTTTACAAATTAATCAAAGTAACTCAAATAACATTTTATCAAATCAAACATACTGTAAATCCTCAAATCCTGGACATCCTGATTCAGACAAAATCTTACATTGTTGGGTTTCCTATCGTCAACCCAACCTACTTTTATTATTTATTTCCGACAATTATCACAATGTCCACAACGCCAATTTTCAGCTTCTTTCCCAAACCCAAAAGCATCTAACAAAAACCACCAACGGCATTTTTTACTATACAAATATTCAATCATCTGTTTAGCACATTGAGACTGTTTATTTAACACATTTCCCGACTTATTTAAAATCTCATAATTAAACGGATCAAGCCATTGTAAATTCCCGCTACTATGCAATAATGAAAGCGCAGTTGCACCATCAGGAAACTGCTTAATTACAGATGTAATTTCCCCCTGTTTTGGTAACTTCTTCATTAACATCTGTGCTTTTTGTTGTTGTTGGTACATTTGCTGCTCAAAAAACTGCTGTCTTTGTTTATCTTCACTATCTAAAAATCCCGTCGGTTCACTAATTAAAGTCAACACTTCCGCAGGTTTTCCATCCCTTCCCGCACGTCCTATTTCCTGTACATATTCTGATAATAAATGTGGTGCTTGAAAATGTACAACCCAACGGACATTACTTTTATTAATTCCCATCCCAAAAGCAGATGTACAAACTACAAAAGGCATTTTTCCACCTAACCAACTCGCCTCAATTTCTCTTCTTTCTGTTGCACCTAAACCCCCATGATAACTAGCTGTTTTGTACCCAATTTCTGTTAACCATACTGCTAATTCTTCACTATCTTTTCTGGTTCTCACATAAATCAAACCCGCTTGATTTTCATGTTTTTGAATAAATTTTAATAATTGTTGTTTTCTGCCTCTTGGAGTCCAAGCAATACTCACTTGAGGGGATAAATTAGCCCGGTAAGGATTGAGTTTAAAACTTGCAGGTTGGTGTAATTTTAATACCTGAGAAATGATTTTTTTGGCATCAGGATCGGCGGTTGCTGTAAATGCTGCTAAACTGATTTTTGTTCCTGGTGGTTTGGTTTTTAATAATGCTGGACGTACTGCACCTAAACGCCGATATGCAGGACGAAATGTATCACCCCATTGTACTAAACTATGTGCCTCATCTAATATAATGCTGTTAATTTTTAATTCAGGATGAGATAATCTTTCCCACGCTGGAGAACTTAATAATGTTTCCGGTGATAAATATAATAATCTTAATTGTTGTTTTTCTAATGCTTGTAATGTTGTCCGCTTTTGAAATGTAGATATTTCACTGTGTAAAAGTGCTGCTTTTTGATTTTTATGTTTGAGTTCTTCTACTTGGTTTTCCATTAGTGCAACTAGGGGAGAAACTACTAATGTTAACCCGGTTTTTAATAGTGCTGGAAGTTGAAAACATATTGATTTTCCTCCCCCTGTGGGCATGATTATTAATGCGTCTTTTTGTGATAATATACTATTAACTATTTCTCCTTGGGGTGGACGAAAATCATCATAACCCCAGATTGTTTTTAATACTGTACGAATTTCGTTAAGTTCGGTGTTTGTGTTCATTGGAGATGTTCACCCGGTTAAAAGTTAATTAGTTAGTTACATTGAGGTTTTAGATAAACGAACCACAGAGGCACAGAGAACACAGAGAAAGAAATTAGCAGGTTATTTTACGAAAGTTGTTAGCATTACAAATCCTAGTAGATAATGATGTTCTGAACATAAAAGTCCTGCATTTTTTCCCATTTCTTCCCTTTTTTCTGGGGTATAAAATGTGATATTTGCAGGAGAGTTAGTTATACCTTTAAAGGTTGGATTTTTAGCTACTATATCAACTAAATGGAATTTTCCACCGGGTTTAAGTACCCTTGTGACTTCACTTAACACTTGTTCTGGGTGTTGATAATGTAGGAAGCTAATTGTGTTAAATACTGCGTCAAATTGATTTTCTGCAAAGGGTAAACTTTCGGCGTTTCCTTCTATGTAAATGAAGCGCGGACGGTGTTGATTTTTTTGCCTTGCTATCTGTAACATTTTTGGTGATAGGTCTAGTCCTATTCCTGTAATTTCTGGATATTCTTTACCTAGTCTGTTGAATAATTGTCCTGTTCCACATCCTAAATCTAATACGTTGGCATTTTCTGGTATTTCTATTGTTTCTATTAATCTTTTATGAATCGCTTGGTAAATAAGCGACGGAAATGTCCAATCGTAACTTGATGACCAGCGATCAAATATTTGTTTTTTGTTCTGAATAAATGTGTTCATGATTAGTTATGAGAATGTTTTTTTATTGTATACTAATAATTATAAAGTGACTGCTAGTTCTTGTAGTCTCTGTTTTCCATCTCGGAATATACACCAACCATCACCAACTAATACTGCTTCTACTTTTGGTAGATATGCTAATCTCTTCACCGAGGCGATCGCCTGTTGAGGATTGAGCAGTTTTTCCTCTGGTAAAATACTCAAATTTCCCGCTATAGGCGATCGCACTAAATCCCCTGTAATTAATGTTGTTTCCTCCAATAATAACGCTAACTCACCAGGAGTTTTTGAACCTTGCATTTCCATAACTTTTAATCCAGGTACAATTTCTTCCCCATCACTTAACCAGCGATCACACGGAATGGGAAAATACGCTTTTTCTCCTATTGGCCCCGCAATTTTAGCATAGGTTTGACTCGCTATTTCTTTCGCTGATCGTAGATGATCTGAGTTTGTCAAAACTATCCAATTCACCCCACCGAGGGATTCTAAATGCTGCCAGTCATGGTTAGATAAAGCTACCGGATCAATTAATATATTACCCTGTGGATGTATCCAAGCAAAGCCATTAAAATCTATATTCCTCGCTAAGTTAAAACAAGTCCAGCTATATAAATCGGGGCGGTGTAAATATTTCATAATCAACCTGGTTAAAAATCTAGTCAGCATTCAAAACTGAGTGTTTAGATAGATGTGGAATGTAGTAGGTAACAAAAATTACAGTTTTTCATTTTATACAATATAATTGGATTGTATGATTAATCATTCAGATAACAGTTAAAGGTTTAAGATTAAAGGTTTAAGAGTTAACTGCAAGATATAGGAATCCGGTTTGATTCCTGAACATATCTGTGTAGGCAGGCAAGAGGCAAAAGGCAAGAGGCAAAAGGGTTTTATAAGATTTAGGTGTACGGAGTTTTGTATGGCTACGCCACGCAAGCTATCAAAATTCAAATAGGAGTCCTATATTTTACATACTCACATAAAATAATATCATAATATCACGATGTTTAATTATAGAATTATATATTTGGTCATCATATTGACCAATAGGCGAATAGTCACAATTATTTGATTAATATATTTTGGATGTTTCTTACCAAGAAAAGCCCAACTTCTATAATACATAAAAAATCACCGACAAGCGTCTTATTTAACTTGACAATTATTCAAGGTCTATCAGAGCAGAATTAAATGATTATTGTCTCTGTAAATTCATACTAAAGTAGTAGGAAATAATCTGATCATATCATTATAGTTGTGAGAATTGATTGCCTGAACTATTAACTGATGAATTTCCTAAATCAACTAATTATTTACCTGCAATCAATAGGTAACATCATTTCTTTGTGAAGCAGCGCCAAATTATTGAAACTTCAACTCTTTACCTCTGTGGGTTGTTGATTTTAATTCAGCCCATCTTCATACAGAATTGGTGTAATTAGTTAATTAATTAATTGTGCCATCAGTTTTGATCAGCAAAATAACAAACAATTACCTTGGAGTATTTTTATGATGGTAATGTTAACTGAATCTATGACTACTGAAATGCAAACTTGTATGAATGCTTGCATGGAATGTCATAAAATTTGTTTAGAAACCATGACTTACTGCATGATCAAAGGTGGTAAGCACGTAGACATGGGAATCATTGGTATTTTACGCGATTGCTCAGAAATTTGCATGATGTGTATGAATATGATGATGGGAGGTTCTGAATTTACATCACGTACCTGTATGTTATGTGCAGAAATGTGTGAACGTTGCGCCTCAGCTTGTGAAACCATTAGTAATGATAAAAAAATGTCTGAATGTGCAGCATCTTGTCGTAAATGTGCCGAAACCTGCTGTAATATGACCCGTGTAACAGCCTAAAATAATTTTCTGCAATTTTCAATATGAAATGACTACAAGCACTCAAAAGACAGTTTTGGGTGCTTTTAGTTTTTGTTGATTTTTAGTAACGGAGAAGGAGGGATTCGAACCCTCGTTGAAGTTTCCCCCAAACAGACTTTCCAGGTCTGCGCCTTAAACCACTCGGCCACCTCTCCAGGTGTCATGAATTTCTATTGTAGAGCAAAAATGTAAAAAATGCAAATAATTAATCAAACATTTTTACAATAAACTTACGATCTCACATTTGCAAACAAAAATCAAGATGGTTCAGACTCACACAATCAAAGTTAATGATCGCCAGACAGGTAAATCACATACCTTGCAAGTTCCAGAAGACCGCTACATTCTGCATACAGCCGAAAATCACGGTGCAGAACTGCCATTTTCCTGTCGTAACGGGGCTTGTACCACCTGTGCAGTGCGGGTAATCTCAGGCGAAATTTACCAACCAGAGGCCATAGGACTATCCCCAGAATTACGCCGTCGTGGATACGCCTTACTGTGTGTGAGTTATGCTCGTTCTGACTTAGAAGTAGAAACACAGGACGAAGACGAAGTATATGAGCTTCAATTTGGGCGCTTTTTTGGCAAAGGCAAAATCAAAGCCGGCTTACCCTTAGACGAAGACTAGAAAGTAAACATGAACATAGTACCAAGGTGCAAATACCCCCAGGGTAAAATTGCCGCCTTAGTACCCTATTTGGGAATTTGGGCGCGAAGAATGGTAATTTTATCCTGTTTACTATTGCTGGTAAGTTGCCAAGGCAAAAAGCCACCAGCCAACATCACCACCCAAGTCAAACTAGCCAGAGTTGTCAGTGGACAAACCTTAGAAGTCTCAGGAATGGGAGAACAACCCAATTTAATCTCCCAAGTCCGCCTCATTGGTTTAGATGCACCAGATTTAGGTCAACGTCCTTGGGGGTATGAAGCCAAAGAAATGATCGAAAAATTAATTGGTGAGGGTGAACAAAACATCAATTTAGAATTTGATTTAGAAAACAAGGATAAATTTGGACGTACATTAGCTTATGTTTGGAAAGACAAAGTGTTTTTAAACGAAGAAGTAATAAAACAAGGATATGGTTTATTTAGCGGGCGATCGCCAAATCACAAATATGACAAACGCCTAGAAAACGCCCAACAATGGGCAAGAATCATGGGTAAAGGCATCTGGAATCCAGAAAAACCCATGCGTCTTACCCCCAGTGAATTTAGGCGAATGTATAGGTGAGGGGGAGGTGGGGAGGTGGGGAGGTGGGGAGATGGGGTGATGGGGTGATGGGGAGAAAAGACTTTTTTACAAATTAATTCCCCATTCTTCATTCTTCATTCTAAATTCTAAATTCCCTATGCCCCATGCCCAATAACTAATAACTAATGACTAATGACTAATGACTAACTTACAAATTTTTCTCGATATTGCTACCGAAGCTGCCCTTGCTGCGGGTGTAGTTTTACAAGACTATTTAGGTAAAGTAGAAGACGCAACCACCGAAAAAGGGAGACCAGGTGATTTAGTTACCGCCGCTGACAAAGCCTCAGAAAAAGTGATCTTAGAAATCATTAATCGTCACTTTCCTCACCATTCCATCTTGGCAGAAGAATCAGGAAAAATTGGCGATCAAAGCAGTGAATACCTGTGGGCAATAGATCCTCTTGATGGTACAACTAACTACGCCCATCAATATCCTTGTTTCGCCGTCTCCATCGGTTTATTTATTCAAGGTGTGCCAAAAGTAGGTGTAATTTATGACCCTTACCATAACGAACTATTCCGGGCAGCCGCTGGTTTGGGTGCAACACGCAATCGTCGCCCAATTAAAGTTTCTCAAACCTCTGAACTAAGTAAAAGTCTACTAATTACAGGTTTTGCTTATGACCGCAGAGAAACAACAGACAACAACTACGCCGAATTTTGCCATTTTACCCATCTCACCCAAGGAGTCAGACGCGGTGGTTCTGCTTCCTTAGATTTAGCTTATGTCGCCTGTGGTCGAATTGATGGATATTGGGAAAGAGGTATTGCACCTTGGGATATTGCATCTGGTATAATTTTAGTCGAGGAAGCTGGTGGTAAAGTTACAGCTTATGATGGTAGTGACTTACAGATTGATTCTGGAAGAATTCTTGCCACCAACGGTCATCTTCATCACAGTATTAGCAAAGAACTTATGCAGATTAAACCCTTGTCAAATTGGTGACATCGGTAAAATCATAACTAGGTGCTAGATTAGTATTGCTGACCGGGTAAACTATAGAAAAACTGCTACTTTGGGTGCAAAATTGCGATTATGTCTTTAACAATAGATGGTGGATTATTCAAATTCGACTTTACTGATTATCACGCCGTTTTGTGTGTTCCAGTTGATGCCAGTGCAGGGGAAGTACGCAAACGTTATCTAAAAATAGCTCGTCGCTTGCACCCAGATAGCTCCACTGTGGCTACAAATCACGAAGAAGAAATTGCTAATCAGTTGTTATCTAAGCTAGTTAACCCTGCCTATGAGAAACTTTCCGTAGAAAGAAATCGGGCAGAATACAGTTTAATTTTGTCCCAAATTGGAAAGCGTTTAGCCCAAGAAAGTGGAGGAGTACAACTGATGACGGATGTGGGCAAACAATTAGCCACAGCCCCTAATTTTGAACTACTCTACAGACAAGAACTAGCTAAACTTGCAGAAAATCAATATGGAGATTTGTATAAAACTACTCAGTTAATCGCTCAAATTAGTGAACTGAACCTAGTTTTTTTGATGCGGAGTGCAGGAAAAGTCATGACTGTCCCCCAACCTGTCACAACCCAAGGCAAATCAGTTCAAAGTAAACCAGTCGCAGCACCCCCACCACAACCAAAACCACAACATACAAAAGATTCTCTAGTAGAACAATACCAACGTCGCGCACAAACCCTGATTGAAAGTGAACAATTCACCCAAGCCAAAGTAGAATTACAGGAGGCATTGAAACTTGATCCTAAAAATGGCCGCTGTCATAGCTTAGTGGCAATGGTATATTTACGGCAAAATCAGCTAAAAATGGCCAAAATTCACTTTGATAACGCGCTAAAGTTAGATCCTAATGAAAAATTAGCTCTGGCATGGAAACCCAAGGTTGATCAAGCTCTTGGAGTTAAACCAGGCGCTCAGGTGAAAAAATCGGCTGATCATGAAAGTACACAACCAGATAAGTCTGGAAGTGGTGGTTTATTTGGTGGTTTGTTTGGTGGGAAGAAAAAATAATGGTGTATCAGCCAGCAGCGGGAGCTAGGGATTTATTACCCTTAGATGTGGCTCAAAAACGCTGGATTGAAGAAAGGTTACAACAAGTTTTCCATCGTTGGGGATATCACAGGATTATTACCTCAACTTTGGAACGCATGGATACTTTAATGGCTGGTGAAGCAATTCAACGCCATAAGGTAATTCAATTACAAAATGGGCAAGATGAAGAACTGGGTTTACGTCCAGAACTGACAGCTTCCATTGCTCGGACTGTAGTTACTCGCATGACTGAAGATATCTACCCCCAGCGTTTATATTACAATGCTAATGTATTTCGCCGTAATTGGGAAAAACGCCATAATCGTCAGCAAGAGTATTACCAAGCTGGTGTAGAGTTGATTGGTTCTGATAGTTTACTAGCTAATGCCGAAGTGCTAATTTTAGTATCTAATTGTTTGGATGCTTTAGGTTTGGATTCTTGGCATTTGATTTTAGGTGAAGCGGGAATAACTACATCTTTGTTAAATGCTTTTCCTAGCAATATCAGAAGTCACGTCAGAAATGCAATCGCTAATTTAGATCGTGTTACTTTAGACACATTGCCTCTGACGGAAGAATTACACGAACGCGCCAGAATCATGTTAGATTTGCGCGGTAATAGTGGCGATGTGTTAGCCAAAGTAAGCAGTTTAGCCTTAGAACCAGAGCAACAAGCAGCGGTAAATAACCTCAAGTCTATAGTAGAATTACTAGAATCAGAATGTAAATTTTCTTTAATTCTTGACCTGAGCTTAATTCAAACCATTGACTACTACACAGGAATTGTCTTTGAAGTAGTCAGTGATATCAATGGACAAGCCCAAGTATTAGGCAGTGGTGGCCGTTATGACCAACTTTTAGGTCTGTATCATCCCCAAGGTAAGAATATTCCTGGTATTGGCTTTGAACTGAGTATAGATGATTTATACCAGGTTTTAGCTTCTAGTCAGCAATTACCGCAAACTATACCGCCGAGTAACTGGTTAGTAGTACCAACAAGTGAAAAGGTGGATGCTGCGGCCTTTGCTTATGCCCAAAAATTGCGAGATTCCACTCATTTAGTTAGAGTAGAGATGGATCTAGGTGGCAGAGATGCAGAAGCCATCAGACAGTATGCACGCGATCGCTCAATTGCTCAAATTGCCTGGATCAACTCCGATGGTACACCCACAATTGAAGCAGTGCGTTAAATCAGTAAACAGTGAAAATTAAACATTGACAACTAATCACTGATAACTGATAACTGATAACTGATGAAAAAGAGGGGATCAAAAAAATGCCACATACAATAGTAACTGACGTTTGTGAAGGCGTTGCTGACTGCGTAAGTGCTTGTCCTGTAGCTTGCATTCATGAAGGACCAGGAAAGAACGTCAAAGGAACGGATTGGTACTGGATAGACTTTGCTACCTGTATTGACTGTGGCATCTGTTTACAAGTTTGCCCAGTTGAAGACGCAATTTTAGCCCAAGAACGTCCAGAATTGCAAAAAATTTCAGAATAGCCAATTGATAGACTCCCTGACATTAATAGATAATGTTAGGGGGTTCTAGTCAAAAGACTGATTAACATACAATAAATTAGATAAAATCTTATATTGGTAGTTTTATATGAAACTAATGGAACAACTGCCTTTACCAGCACCTATTCACTATGAACTGATATTGCAACTGTTAGAAAAACAAAGCCTCAACGCTGTTCACAACAATCAAAACTTACGCCATGAAGTTAATCAATTAATCATTACTATGAGAAAAGCTGCTGCACAACAAAAGCGGTTAGAAGAAATTTGTCAAGCATCTGCAATAGAAATTGATCATCGCTGGTCACTCAATCATATTGATGAAAAAACTAAAAGTCTAGAGTGATATTGACAATACCTAGAGGAGATGTGACTCTCTCAGGTACTATAATTTGATGACTCACATCTTGTATGTTGTCAACTACGAGAAAATCAGGTTTTTAGCCTTGAGTATTGGCAATAAAAAATTCTTGGGCTAGTAGCTGCCAGATATGAGATAAGTAGGGTTTGCTGTTCGCGTAGCGTGCCGTCAGGCATATAAAGCGCAACCCTTTATAAATCAAAGGTTTGAGGTTGATCAAGAGGAAAAAAAGTGCAAGAATTTTGAAGGGTATACCTGAAAAACCGTGCATTTTGGGACTAAGAAATCCAAAAATTTGGGGATGATAGATAGCTGAAACTATTCCCTATTCCCTATTCCCTATTCCCTATTAAGAGCCTCAACGAACAGACTTTTTCAGCAAAACCTAAGTAACTGATTGAATTTGTAGATGAACGTCTAAAATTTACCATCAGCAACAACTAGACACAGCTTTCACTCTGATTAGATTTTTAGGATAGAGATAATGGACAATAAGCTAATGTTGATGATTCCTGGACCAACACCAGTTCCAGAAGCTGCTTTACTAGCATTGGCCAAACACCCCATCGGACATCGTACCGCTGAATTTAGCAACATGATGGGGGAAGTAACGGAAAATCTGAAATGGTTACACCAAACGGAAAATGATGTACTGATGTTGAATGTCAGCGGTACTGGTGCTGTAGAAGCAGGAATAATTAACTTTCTGTCCCCTGGCGATCGCATTTTAGTAGGTTCTAACGGTAAATTCGGTGAACGTTGGGTAGAAGTTGGGGAAGCATTCGGTTTAAATGTGGAAACTGTCACCGCAGAATGGGGACAACCATTAGACCCTGCCAAATTTGGGGAAATATTACAAGCTGACACCAACAAAGAAATTAAAGCTGTCATCATTACCCACAGCGAAACCTCCACAGGTGTAATTAATGATTTAGCAGCAATTAACAATCATGTAAAAGCTCACGGTGAAGCATTAATTATCGTTGATGCTGTTACCAGCTTAGGTGCTTACAATGTAGCTGTTGATGCTTTAGGCTTAGATGTAGTTGCTTCCGGTTCTCAAAAAGGCTACATGATACCCCCCGGTTTAGGATTTGTTTCCGTTAGTCCCAAAGCGTGGGAAGCTTATAAAACAGCGAAATTACCCAAATATTATTTAGATTTAGCTAAATATCGCAAAGCAACCGCGAAAAACACCACACCTTTTACTCCCCCTGTAAACTTAATTGTGGCACTACACACCACCTTGGGGATGATGAAAAAAGAAGGTTTAGAGTCTATTTTTGCTCGTCATGAACGCCAGAAAAATGCCACTCGTGCAGCGATGAAGGCTTTAAACTTACCATTATTTGCACCTGATGAATGTGCCAGTCCCGCCATTACCGCCGTATCAGTACCGGGTATGGAAGCGGATAAAATTCGGTCACTGATGAAAAAGCGGTTTGACATTGCATTAGCTGGTGGTCAAGATCATTTAACTAATAAAATTTTCCGTATTGGTCATTTAGGATTTGTCAGTGATCGGGATATTCTCAGTTGTATTGCATCCCTAGAAGTTGTTTTAGCTGAACTGGGATATGACAAATTTACCCCCGGTGCTGGAATAGCCGCTGCTGCGAAAGTTTTATGATAGGTGACAGTTGACAGTTGACAGTTGACAGTTGACAGGTGACAGTTGACAGTTGACAGTGAACAGTGAACAGTGAACAGTTGACAGTTGACAGTTGACAGGTGACAGTTGACAGTTGACAGGTGACAG
>RDXV01000205.1 GCA_004292695.1 Nostocales cyanobacterium
ACGTATATCCTGTAAAAACCTTGCACTTAATTTCTTGCTTATCACCCTCAAACCTTTGATTTATCTGGGTTTTACATTTATTCAGCATCCCCTATTTATCAGTTAATGATCGAGAATGGTTATGTTTATTGCTGTTTATTGATTTGAGAACAGTAAAGGTTGAAAAGTTTTTCTATTTCAGTTATTGACTCTGAAACAGTGACTAAGTTAAATACATTCAGGTTTTTATTCATTTAGGAATTTTAATTAAAAAAATTTTGATGCCCTGACTCCTGAATTCAGAATTCTGCTGTAAGTAGAGGATATTATTTACAAATTTAGAGTTTGAAGGTGATCAATACTTGTACCTTGAGTTGTATATCTTTAGCTGCCTGCAACCCAAAATGTGTAACCTATAACTTATTCCTGATCTGTTAATGGTTTGACGACTTTGGCGATCGCCTCTTGGATAAACCCTTTGATAAACTCATCTTTACGGTTAATTTGGAATTGTTGTTGTACCACCTCTGTCATTCCCCCATCACCCCAATCTTGATCATGACGAAAATATTCAATAAAGCTTTTACCGGCAATACGGGTTAAATAAGCCGCTGTTACACCTTGAATCGCTTTACCTACCACAAAAGTAGGTACATTAAGTTGTAAAGCCGTAGATAATATGGAAATAGCACCTTTAACAATACCTAAACCTGCAATAGTCTTCCCTAAAGATAAGGCTAACTCCTTACCCCGCTCCATATTCAAATCACAACCGTAAACTTTGCCAATTTCCACTACCATTTGGGCGTTAACTGCCGCTGTAGCGAGTAAATCTACCACAGGTAAAGGGGTAACAGACACCACACCAGCCCCAATCCACTGGTATCTATCCACTATTTTATCAGCTTGGCGACGACGTTGGGAATCAATGAGTTTACGGGCTTCCTCTCCTAAACGTAAAGATTGTAAAAGAATATTATCTGCCACTAAATCCTCACCCTCAGCCCGTAAAATAGAAGCCATACGTCGTAACAGAGGAACAATATCGGGTTCTGGATAAAAAGTTTCTCCAGTTTCCAACTTTGCTGGTTGGGGGTTAGCTGCAATAGCGATCACATCACTGCTGGGAATAAAATCCTGTACTCGTTGCCGTAATTTAGATAAAATAGCTTCTTGATCTGCTTCTGTATATAAATCAGTTTTGTTTAACACTAAAAGCGATCGCTTACCAATTTCCGCTAAACCTTTAAGAGGTTCATATTCAGAACGTCGTAAATCATTATCCACCACAAATAATAATAAATCTGCTTCCGTAGCTAATGCCCGCGCTAACTGTTCTCTTTGAGTTCCAGCCACACCCGCTTCTAAAATTCCTGGCGTGTCAGTAATTAAAATTTTCCTTTCTAACCCTTTCAAACGTAAACAATAGGTTTCACCCACTTGAGTTGTTCCCATAGGCGCGTTAACTTCCCCCACGATCCTACCCATAATCGCATTTACCAAAGAAGTCTTACCCGCACTACCCGTACCAAACACCACAACTTGAATTTCCCCCCTCACTAAATTTGCTTCTATTTCTTTAGTGCGACTAAGCAGAGCTTGACGGGTAACTTCATCTTGAATCTGTGCCACCTGTTTACGTACCGCTTGGAGAGTGCTAGAAGCTGCATCAGACTTAGCCGCTGGAATTTGAGCAGCTGTAAATTTAGGCGTTTGACGACGAGATTTACTCTCACCAGATTGCAGAACTAACACATAATAGACAAAAGCCGCTAGTAAAACTCCTAGAAGTAAAATTAGTAGCAGTAGTAACAAGTTCCCTAATAAGGGAGAATAGGATAGTTGCCAGTAAAGGCGACTTAAAGAATCAATCAGCCATAGGGCTAATCCTAAAATTATGATTAAACCGATAACAAGTGTGACTATGCGCGATAGAGGCATAATTAGCAAAAATAAGAGAATATAAAGTAGATCAGTGTTTTTTAATCTTAATCTTTCTGGAGTCTTTGTCTAAAATACTAACAGACAGATTCTGCTAAACTAAAACTAATGTTGTATCAAAAGTTCCCTTAAAACCAGTAAACAGCAAACAGTAACAACTAAGTTAACTGATAACTGATAACTGATAACTGATAAATGACTGGCTGATGAATTAGTTACTTTTTAATCTTTACCTTCCTGGATGGAAAAGTTCAACGGCGAGTTATACCGAGTTATACAATGAGTTTAAAATCTAATTTTATTACTGCTAACTTTCAGCGGGTGCAAAACTTGTTTCAAAAGCTGACTATTCGGCAAAAAATTGTCTGTGGTTATGCACTATCTTTAGGTATCGCCATTTTAGGAACGACTGGTGGATTAATAATTGGCGATCGCTATTTTAAATCTGCCAGACGGGAAATGTTATTAATTAATGAAAAATCTTATCTTTTAAGTAGTCTACAAGGGCAAATTTTGGAAATTCAATTACATCAGCAAGAAATATTTTCCATATTTTCCCAACAACAAGCCTTACCATCAGACCTTAACACTGAGTTGAGGGAACATTTACAAGAGCTAGAAAATTTATTTGCTCAGTTACAAAGAATCAGCCAAGTAAATCATGATCATAAACTAGAGAATCAAGTAGATATTTTATTAACCAGATATGATACTGAAATAAAATTATATTTTCAAGAATTCACACAACTACTAATAAAACTAGCCTCACTACAAGCAACTTCTGAAAATATAGAAACATCCAGACAGTTAATTTGGAAGTTTCATCAAAGTCAAGCTACACAGAACTTTGCCCAATATTCCCATCTCCTCACTAAACTCACTCAAGAAATTCACGAACTGCAACAACAAAATGATCTCAATTATCATCAAGCTAAAAAAATAGAAGCTCTGATAATTATTAGTAGTATTGTATCTTCCATAATTATCGCTAGTATCTTGGCTTTGTATACCAGTTCAATTATTACTGATCCCATTAACGCTGTTACAGATATTGCCCAAAAAGTTACAAAAGAGGAAAATTTTGAACTACAAGCACCAATTACAACTCAAGATGAAATAGGCACATTAGCTAATAGTTTAAACCAACTAATTCAACAAGTACAACAACTCTTAGAAATCCAAAGAAATGAAGCAGAATCAAAATTAATTCAAAGTGAAAAAATGTCCAGTTTAGGAAGAATGTTAGCTGGTGTAGCCCATGAAATAAATAATCCTGTTAACTTTATTTCTGGTAATATTATTCATGCCAAAAACTATGTTGATGACTTATTGATTTTATTAAAAACCTACCAAGAATTAATTCCCAATCCTCCCGAAAAAGTTCAATGTGTAGCTGAAGAAATAGACTTAGAATTTTTAGAAACTGATCTTCCAAAAATATTAAATTCAATGACAATAGGTACAGAAAGAACCAGGGAAATAGTCCGCAGTTTAAAAAACTTTTCCCGGTTAGACGAAGGAGAAATTCACTTAGTTGACTTACATCCATGTATTGAAAGTACATTATTAATTTTAAACAACCGCATTAAAAATAAAGTATTAATTACTCGTAAATATGGAGATATTCCCTTAGTGTATGGTTATATGGGTTTACTTTATCAAGTATTTATGAATATAATTAGTAATGCCATTGATGCCTTAGAAGAAAAAACTGTTACTGATCCACAACATTTACCAGAAATCACCATTATCACTGAATGTAAAGATGATAAATGGGTATTAGTGAGAATAATTGACAATGGTTCAGGAATTAGTACAGAAAATCAAGCTAAAATATTTGAAACCTTTTTTACCACTAAACCCAGAGGAATTGGTACAGGATTAGGTTTAGCAATCACTCATCAAATTATAGTGGAGAAACATTGTGGTAAAATAAGTTGTAAATCTGAATTAAATCAAGGTACAGAATTTATGATTTACTTACCAGTTAAAGGAGAAAAGAAATAATGGGTTTGTTTGATCAGATACTTGGTTCAGTTGCTAACTCTAACCAAGCAGGTGGTATAGGAAAATTGGTAAGTATTGCTAACACAATTAATCAGATTAGTAATAGCACAGGTGCAGATTCTTCAACTATACAATCTGTGTTATCAGTGGTGGGTAAACAAGTACATTCATCCTTACAAGAAAAACAAGCTAATGAAGGTACTCAAGCTGTAGAAAGTTTAGTTAATCAATTTGCAGGAACTTCTCCTAATTCTCAAGCTGTTGACTCGTTATTTACTCCTAATATTCAACAACAAGTAGCCCAAATTGCCTCCCAACGTACAGGTTTAGATGCTGCACTAATTCAACAATTGTTACCTAGTTTAGTTCCCTTAGTGCTGAATTTTTTACAATCTGGGGGAAATCCAATGTTAGCAAAGTTTCTTGATGCTGATGGAGATGGAGATGTAGATATTGCTGATGCGATTAAATTAGCTAGTCGCTTTTTAGGTAAGTAAAATTTAATAGGGAACTCAGTTATCAGTTGAAGAAGGGAATAGGGAATAGGGAATAGGGAATAGGGAATAGGAAATAGATAAACTCTTTACTGTCACCTGTCACCTGTCACCTGTCACCTGTCACCTGTCACCTGTCACCAGTAATTAAAATAGCATTAATCCTGATAATCTGAAGTCTGAAATCCTATATGTATCTTATCACCTGTGAACTCTCCTATCACTACCCCAACACCAACCCAAAACCGGAAAGCAGATCATATCCGTATCTGTTTAGAAGAAGACGTACAATGTCAACAGGTAACAACTGGACTGGAAAAGTACCGTTTTCTCCATTGTTGTTTACCAGAATGCGATCGCTCTGATATTGATATCAGCACTGATTTTTTAGGTAAAAAACTCAATGCACCCCTGTTAATTTCTTCCATGACTGGAGGAACAGAACAAGCAGGAATTATTAACCGTCGTCTTGCAGAAGTAGCGCAACAATATAAACTTGCAATGGGTGTGGGTTCTCAGCGTGTAGCTTTAGAAAAACCCCAAGTCGCTGATACCTTTGCAATTCGTAAATATGCCCCAGATGTACTTTTATTAGCTAACTTGGGCGCGGTACAACTTAACTATCAATGTGGTGTAGATGAATGTCTGCGAATTATTGATATTTTAGAAGCAGATGCTTTAATTTTACATATCAACCCCCTACAGGAATTTATTCAACCCAAAGGAGATACTAATTTCCGGGGATTATTTGCCAAAATCGAGAATTTGTGTGATAAATTACCCGTTCCCGTCATCGCTAAAGAAGTGGGTAATGGCATTTCTGGGAAAATGGCACAGCAATTAATATCCGTAGGTATACAGGCGATAGATGTAGCAGGTGCTGGTGGTACATCCTGGGCATTAGTAGAAAGCGAAAGAGCAGAAACTCTCTTACAGAGACGTTTAGGAAGAACCTTTGCCGATTGGGGAATACCGACAGCAGACTGTATAATCAGTATCAGAGAACAATTTGCGGAAATTCCCTTAATTGCCTCTGGAGGATTACGTCATGGTTTAGATGTAGCCAAGGCGATCGCCCTGGGAGCAAATATAGCCGGGTTAGCAATGCCATTTCTCAAAGCCGCAGATGTATCAGAAACTGCATTGCAAGATTTGACAGAAGTCTTAATAGCGGAAATTACCACAGCATTATTCTGTACTGGTAACAAAAATTTGTCTCAATTACAGCACTCGGACAGTTTGCAGCGTATACAATGAAGTAACAGAAACTGTCTTTTGTTAGTCATTGGTTTTGTACTAATGACTAATTACTCATGATTAAATACTAATGAATAATTTTCTTAAACAAACTATTGCTAGTTTAATTGGTAGCTTACTGGGACTGACAATTTTTGCTGGTGCTGGTACATTGGGTTTACTGATTTTAGTTATAGCTGCGGCCACCTCCACAGATACCAGTCCCCAGGTTAAAAATAAATCCATGTTGGTATTTGACCTATCCGTAAAAATCACCGATAGTAAACCTGACTCTAGTCAATTACTGCAAAAAGCACTCACTGGAGTGAATGAAGAGACTATCACACTGCGTCAAGTTGTAGAAACTATAGAAAAAGCCCAAAGAGACTCACGTATCGTCGGTATTTATTTAGATGCTAGTCAAACCAGTGCAGCTAGTAGTTTAGGTTATGCTTCCTTGAGAGAAATTCGTCGCGCTTTAGATAACTTTAAAAAATCAGGGAAAAAAATTATTGCTTATGCACAAGATTGGGATGAAAAACAATATTATCTCAGTTCCGTTGCTGACGAAATTATACTCAATCCTATTGGTATGATGGAAATTAATGGGTTGAGTTCACAACCGATTTTTTTAACCGGTGCATTAGCAAAATATGGAATTGGTGTACAAGTAGTCAGGGTAGGGAAATTTAAAGGAGCAGTAGAAACATTTACCTTAGATAAATTAAGCCCTGAAAATCGTCAACAAACACAAAAAATATTAGATGATATTTGGGCAGAATGGCGGACATCCGTTGCTAACAGTCGCAAAATTCAACCCCAGAAAATTCAGGCGATCGCCAACAATCAAGCTATTCTAGAAGCAAATACCGCGAAAGCTAATGGGTTAATAGATAAAGTAGCCTATCAAGATCAAGTAATTACTGAACTTAAAAAACTAACCAACAGTGATCAAGATGATCACAGCTTTGAAAGTATTGATATTACCGAATATGCACAAGTACCCGGTAAATCAATGGGAGTAGAGCGAAATTCAGAAAATAAAATAGCCGTAGTTTATGCAGAAGGAGAAATAGTCAATGGTAAAGGTGAAGAGGGAGAAATAGGAGGCGATCGCTTTGCCACTATTTTTAGTAACATTCGCCAAGATGATGATATTAAATCTGTAGTTTTAAGAATTAATAGCCCCGGTGGTAGCGCCACAGCATCAGAAATTATGCAACGGGAAATTAAATTAACTCAACAAGTTAAACCTGTCATTGTCTCAATGGGTGATGTCGCCGCTTCCGGTGGTTATTGGATCGCTAGTGACTCTAACCGCATCTTTGCCGAACCAAATACCATTACAGGTTCAATTGGTGTCTTTGGCATATTATTTAATGGTCAAAAATTAGCCAACAATAACGGTATTACCTGGGATACTGTGAAAACTGCCCAATTTGCAGATAATCAAACAGTCGCCCGTCCTAAATCTCCCCAAGAATTAGCAATTTATCAACGGAGCGTAAATAAAATTTATAATCTGTTTTTAAATAAAGTTGCTAAAGGTCGTAAATTACCACCACAAAAGGTAGCGGAAATTGCCCAAGGAAGAATTTGGTCAGGTGTAGCTGCTAAACAAATTGGTTTAGTTGATGAAATTGGTGGTCTTGATGCTGCCATTGAATATGCAGCTAAAGCAGCTAAATTAGGTAATGATTGGGAAGTACAAGAATATCCAAAAGTGACAACTTTAGAAGAACGTTTATTCGGTCGGAAAATTGAAGAAATTCAAGCCAATTTGGGGGTAGAAAATCAAGCAGTGAAACAAAATAATCCTCTGATGATGGAGTTTAATAAACTACAACAAGAGTTATCTATTCTCCAAACCATGAATGACCCCCAAGGACTTTATGCACGTTTACCCTTTAATTTAAAAATAGATTAGTGACAGTGAACAGTGAACAGTGAACAGTAAACAGTGAACAGTGAACAGTGAACAGTGGACAGTGGACAGTGGACAGTGGACAGTGAACAGTGGACAGTGGACAGTGAACAGTGGACAGTGGACAGTGAACAGTGGACAGTG
>RDXV01000206.1 GCA_004292695.1 Nostocales cyanobacterium
AAAACCGAGGTATGTTACAAAATGTAAAATCGCTAAAAGCCCCTTTCCTCTTGCCTTTTGCCTTTTGCCTTTTGCCTTGCCACAACGATAAAATTTAACTCCTACCTACTTATACAATTGGCACGTACAGAAATCATTACTAATTCTACAAACAGGGAACAACACCCCAAGAAAAAAAGAAGCAATGCAGAAAACCGTTAAATTTGATACAATTTATTAAAATTAGGAGAGCCAAGGAGCAAAACAAAGTGGTCTTAACAAAAGGCTTTGAAATAGAAATATATACTGGCACACCTCAAGGCGAAATAATCGGTCTCTCCGACCAAATTGTTGCGGACTTGCAGGAGTTTATGCGTGAACCTGATAGTCGAAATGTAGAATATGTAACTCAGCCATCCACCAGTTATGAAAATCAGTTATGTGGGTTATTGCGGCCACGTCAACAATTGCGTAAATATTTACAGCGTTTAAATAATTACACCTTAATTCCTGGAAGTACCCTATCTTTGGGTAGAAGTGATCGTTTTTATCGTTCTGATCCTACAAACCCTTACCATGACTACATTGAACAAACCTATGGCACAAAAGTAGTTACCGCCAGTGTGCATATTAATGTGGGTATCGATGATCCAGAAATATTAATGCGTGCCTGTAGGGTAATTCGTATGGAAGCACCGCTATTTTTAGCTTTAAGTGCTTCTTCACCATTTTTAGACGGACAAGCTACAGGTTATCATTCCACACGCTGGGGATTATTTCCGCAAACACCCAGTTATGTACCTTTGTTTGCCAGTCATAGCCATCACATAGAATGGGTAGAAGCGCAGTTAAAAGCGGGAACAATGCAAAATGTCCGGCATTTGTGGACATCAGTTAGACCCAATGGCGATCGCCGACCTTATGATCTCAATCGCCTAGAATTAAGAATCTGTGATTTAGTATCAGATCCCATATCCCTATTAGCAATTACCGCCTTATTGGAAGCAAGATTGATACAAATAATTGATCATCCCCATATAGATCCCTTAACTCAAAGTAGTTTTTCACCAGAAGAACTAATAGCATTAACCGCCAAAAATGAAATAGCAGTAGCCACCAACAGTCTTGATGCACAATTACAGCATTGGCAAGATGGCAGAAATATTTTAGCCAGAGATTGGATCACCGAAATATATCAAGATGTATGGGGAATAGCCAAAAAACAAGGCTTTAGATGTTTTCTTTCACCCCTAGAAAAAATTCTTCGTGAAGGCAACGAAGCCCAACAATGGTTACAGCTACACAAAGTTGGCGTTGATACCGCCCGCGTTATTAGCCAAGCTATTCAGTCTACCCAAGCATGGGAACAGGAACTAGAACATAAATTATTGT
Source organism: Nostocales cyanobacterium (assembly GCA_004292695.1). Taxonomy (GTDB): domain Bacteria; phylum Cyanobacteriota; class Cyanobacteriia; order Cyanobacteriales; family Nostocaceae; genus Okeanomitos. The sequence goes on from RDXV01000206.1 coordinate 1,372, forward strand.
GTTCTTCTGTAGTGGGTTAAAAAAAAGGGGCAAGAGGCACAAGATCAAAATTCTTGAACTCCTGACTCCTCGATCTCCCATTGATACCCAAAAATTGACTTTTAAAAATCTAATCAATCCCAATTTTTAACACCTATTAATAAAACCTATAGGTTTGTCTCCAAAGATGGTAAATTGTATTTTATTAAGCAAAACCTACCACATCCCTAGCCATCAAGGTTTTAGAGAAATTCTCATTGAACAATTGCTAATTTTGATATGCCCCAGGTAGTCCTAGTCCACCCGCAAATTCCCCCAAACACAGGCAATATAGCCCGCACCTGTGCCGCCACAGGTACAGAATTACATTTAGTCGGTCCCTTGGGATTTGAAATTAGCGATCGCTACCTCAAAAGAGCAGGATTAGATTATTGGCCTTACGTAAAATTACACTATCATCCATCTCCAGAAGAATTCCAAATCATTCACCAACAGCGTGGGGGTAGATTATTAGGCTTTAGTGTACGTGGCACAGAAAACTACACCAAATATCCATTTCAAGATGATGATTGGCTATTATTTGGTAGTGAAACCAACGGTTTACCAGCGGATGTACTGGCCACCTGTGACTCCACACTCTACATCCCCATGTATGAACCCGGAGTTCGCAGTTTAAACTTATCCGTAAGTGTAGCCATTGGGTTGTTTGAATGCAGACGACAACTAGGTTATTTACAATAGCTAACATCTTCATGAGTAAAAATACTTACCAGTTCCCGAATCAAGGCGATACTCCCACTCACCAGCCCGGAAAATTATCTGTAAAAACACTGAATAACATCAACCATAGACATAGTATTTATATACAAAGCAGCAAACGGGCAAAATCAGATCACCCGATTGAGCATCTTAATATAAGAAATTTGTATAGCAACTTTGAACCCAGACCACATAAGAATGATAGATTTTAGTGAATTGAAGAAATATCTATTCCAAAGATAAAATCAACAGAAGTATTTACAGCCAAGCATCCCAGGTGTTTGTAACCTAAAACACAATCATTAACACAATCAAAAGCTCTAAACTTGTACGGTTGTTTTTTAGGAGATAAAAAGAGTAAAGTCTCCAGTTGATAAGACGGATTAGATAAAAAAACTTAGAAAATATCTAAAGCAGGAACAGTTAGTTTTTTCAGACTAAGCAAAAAAACAAATGCCAACAGCAAAATTAGACTAAGCAAAGCTATCATATTTGTTTAGTTCTTGCCTAAACAGCAGGAGTAGCGATAAAACTGTTAAAAACTAACAAATCAGGGTTTTGCAAGGAGTAATAACAGACGAATCAAGTCCAAAATTTGAAGTTTATCTGCAAAAAAGAACTTGTCTAAATCAGAGAACCAGGTTAATCTTGCCTAAGTATCTCTGTTAAATGTGATCTTGATATGTCGTTTGATGTGATCTCAGTCATGGATTAATATACAACCCAAAAATCAAGGTCAGTTAAGCGAAGCGTGATCATAGGAGGTCGTCTTTGAAACGAGCATTAAAAAGTAGAGAAAAGGCTGTGTTGAACAATAACCCTAAAAGTGATGGTGTACCGGTCGAGCCGTCCAATGATATCACTCATAGAACAACCCGCCGTTCGGGGACTCAAGCCGCAGTTATAGGCTTGGCCATCTCAATGGGCGCAACCAGCCTTTTGGTGACTCGACAAAGCGATCAAGCCCAAGCAGCAGCACCAGTAGGCACTCAAAAAGCGGCCTCAACTATTCCTGCCACATCTGAAACTGAGATAAAATTCGCGGCCACAAAGCTGGAGTCCCAAGCCGTCTCTTCAGCGAGAGCGCCTGAAAATCCTGTCATCGTGGAACCAACAGCAGTTTCGCAAGTGCCTGGGCTTGAAGCTAAATGGCCAGTTGCAGCCACAGAAGTAGCTGCACAAATTCCCGCATTAGAAGCCAACGGCAACGCCATATACCTACCTGTATCTGTAGGAGAGGGAGAGAACAACAACTCAGTTCAGTCCCAAGTAGTCATAAACAGAAACAGCAAACTAACTGAGACAGAACAAAAGCTGACCGCAGATAAACTTGACACAGTTAGTTCAACCACAGCAGCAACCGTAGAAACTGCAAACACCAACGAAGTTGATCAACAACTAAAAGCAAAACAAGAGTTTGCTCTGAGTCGGTTACAAGAAAAATCGAACCGTTTAAGAAATAGTCTGGCGGAGTTGCGGCGTGAGGATGCCCAAAATTCATTAACTACTACAAAAACTACTACAGAGGTAAAACAACCCACAATAGTAGCTAACAATACAAAATCGGCAGACACAACAGAGACCGATCAAGCCAGTCTCATCTACAAATTAAAACAGGACAAACAAGGAAACGACTTTGCACCTAAAGCAGTCGTACCTGTACCAGTTCCTCCTACCGTTGTTGCCCAATCAGTCTCAACCACCTATGAAGTAAAACCCGGAGACACATTAGCGGAGATTGCTAGTAATTACGGAACTTCTGTCTCAGAAATTGTCAGAGCTAATAACCTGGATGACCCCAACCGTCTGCAAATCAGCCAAAAACTGATTATTCCCACAGACAAGATTGGACAAAATAACTACAACAATCAGCCACAACTCCAGGCACAATTCCAAGCACAAGTACAGCCACAACTCCAGGCACAACTCCAGCCACAAGTACAGCCAAGAGTAGCAGCAGTACCCGTACTTACCCAGTCTCAGACTAAAAACACCGCTGTCACCGTCAATCCTGCTCTGAGTAAGCCTGATTTGGAGGCAAATTTACCCCCTATTCCAGAAATACCAGTAGCAAAGAACAATACAGCTAATAAAACAGTTGCTATCCCTATTCCAGTAGTTAGAGAAAACAGAACTGAGTTTAACTCTACCCCCTCTAACCGCAGTCTTACTATTCCTGTTCCAGTTGTTGAAAATAATCAACTCCCCACTCAGGAAACCCAAACAACTGCTACAAGAACTGCACCAGCGCGAGCAGAAAATAATCTAGTCAACCGCCTGGCTGAAAAACCAGAACCTGAAAACCAGTCTCAGAAAATATCCAAAGTCAAAGGAACGGAACGCATCCGTACCTTACAGGCGGAAATTGAAAGACTGCGGGAAAAATATCGCACTCAGCAGTCTGATATTACTGTAGCAGCGGTTACAGAAGCAGAAAAACCACCAGTACCAGTAGTTGTTGATCAAGACAACAAAAATCTGATGGCATCTGGGGCTAGTTCTCAACAGAATCCAGTGGCAATTCCTGTTCCTAAGCCAACATTGCCTAGCTACAAAGAACAACCCACCAGGCTGTTATTAAGCGCCACCAGACCAGAACCAATTAACCCTCAATTCCTATCAAATCAAAAATCTTTAGGCAACTCATCTGGTAGTTCATCCGGGATCAGAATCAACGTTCCCCCTGCCAATATGAACTCTAACGATTCACTAGGTAAATTGAGAGGAACTAGCGTTTCCCCACGCTCCACTAAACTACCACCTTTAGCAGCGGTTGACAGACATTTACCCCAGTCTGTTGATCCCTCCGCTACCCCCGATAGACCTTATATTTGGCCAGCAAAAGGTGTTCTCACCTCTGGTTATGGTTGGCGTTGGGGCAGAATGCACAGAGGTATTGACGTTGCCAACTCTGTGGGTACACCAATTTACGCATCTGCTCCTGGTGTAGTGGAAAGAGCAGGTTGGAATAGAGGCGGTTATGGCAATTTGGTTGATATCCGTCATCCTGATGGTAGTCTAACCCGCTATGCTCACAACAGCCGTATTCTAGTCAGAGTAGGTCAAGAAGTGGAACAAGGAACAACTATTGCTGCTATGGGTAGCACTGGTTTTAGTACAGGTCCCCACCTCCACTTTGAAATTCACCCATCTGGTAAAGGCGCGACTAACCCCATCGCTTTTCTACCAAAAGAAAGACTGTAATATCTACCTACCTGTTTCTGAATGTAGTAATTGTATTTAAGAGGGGGAAAATCTCCCTCTTTTATTTTGATCAAAAAAATTTGCTCAGGTTATTGCCATATCTCAAAAGCTGTGCTACATTAGTTAATGTTGATAAAAAGTTTGGCTCAGTAGCTCAGTTGGTTAGAGCACGGGACTCATAAGCCTGGGGTCGTTGGTTCAAATCCGACCTGAGCCATTTTGTTAAAAATACTATTTTTGCCTCTCAAGATTTTTAGAAATTCTTGAACTATTTTTGCGATTGTCCACAAGTACCGTAACCTAGTAAAGATAATAAATGTAATCATTTAAAAAGTGATGAAGGCAGGTTACGACTGATGGCTTATTATTGGTTTAAAGCATTTCACATTATTGGCTTTGTTGTTTGGTTTGCAGGGTTATTTTACTTAGTGCGCCTTTTTATTTATCATGTAGAAGCGAACCAAGAACCAGAACCTGCAAAAACCATCCTGAAAAATCAGTATCAACTGATGGAAAAGCGTCTTTACAACATTATTACTATCCCTGGGATGATAGTCACCGTAGCTATGGCTATTGGTATTCTCTCCACTAACCCAGATTTGTTAAAACAGCCTTGGTTACATTATAAATTCGGATTTGTGGCTGTTTTACTGGTTTATCACTTTTACTGTGGTAGGTTGTTAAAGCAGTTGGGTGCTGATGAATGTAAGTGGAGTGGACAACAATTACGGGCTTTAAATGAAGCACCAACTTTGTTGTTAGTTGTTATTGTCATGTTGGCAATCTTCAAGAATAATTTACCAACGGATATTACAGCTTGGTTGATTTTTGGCTTAGTGATTTTTATGGCTGCAAGTATTCAAATGTACGCCAAAATCCGCAGACTCAATAAAGAAAAGATGATGGCAGAAATGAATCAAGTTAATCCAGTTAATCCAGTTACTACAGCACAAAATTAGGTTTTTTGGTGGGCATTGCCCACCCTAATTATCAGTTGTTAATTAATAGGTGAAACTATTCCCCATTCCCCATTTCCTATTCCCTATTCCCCATTCCCCATTCCCCATTCCCTATTCCCTATTCCCTATTCCCTATTCCCTATTCCCTATTCCCTATATACATATAAAATACAAAATTAAGATGGTTCAAGATTTATTTAATAGTCGTGTTGCTGTTTTGGCAACTATGCACCATAAGGAAAAAGTAATTGCGCCGCTGTTTCAGGAAACTTTGGGAATTAATGTGAGAGTGCCTGAAAATTTTAATACTGATGTTTTTGGTACATTTACCAGGGAAATTAAACGTCCAGATACTCAAATTATTACCGCTAAATTAAAGGCAAAAGCTGCATTAGAAATTACTGGTGAAACTATGGCGATCGCCAGTGAAGGTAGTTTTCTTCCCCACCCTAGTTTTCCCTATATTTATGGAAATCGGGAAATTGTGGTTTTTTTAGATCAAGAACAGGAATTAGAAATTATTGGTGAGATATTTTCTACAGAAACAAATTTTCAGCATCAAGTTATCAATAATTTATCAGATGCGGAAAAGTTTGCCCAGAAAGTTGGTTTTCCTGAACATGGTTTAGTGGTATGGTTTGAAAAATTAAATGCTGAACATCCAGAAATAATTAAGGGTATTAACAGTCAGGAAGAATTGCAAAAAGCTGTAAATTTTGCCTTAAATAATTCTCTAGATGGTAGTTTACATATCGAAACTGATATGAGAGCTTTATATAATCCTACAAGAATGGAAAATATCAAAAAAGCTACCCAAGAATTATTAAATAAAATTACTAGCTGTTGTCCAAAATGTCATACACCAGGTTTTAGTGTCACAGATACCATCAAAGGTTTACCTTGTGAATTATGTCATCAACCAACTGACTTAACTATAGCTGTAATTTATCAATGTCAAAAGTGTAATTTTCAAGAGCAAAAGTTTTACCCTCAAGGTCAAGAATTTGCCAATCCCGGACTTTGTTCTTATTGTAATCCATAATCATTAATCCAATTTTAGAAAACCCTAAATATTCACTTACTGTTAACTGTTAACTTTTAACTGTTAACTGATTTAATAAAGCCCTCTCTCGAACGGTTAATCTCAAGAGAGGGTTTGGAGCTAAAGTCCGGTAGGGTAATCGGGCTATTTAATATTTAATAATGATTGACGATTTATCCAGTCTTCCTGAAGATAGATAAATTTATCAGTAAAGCCATTGTTTTGTATCATATCAATAAAAACCCCCGCTATTAAATATAGCTGTAGCCAAAAGAATTAGCATATAATTAGGACTTGCTGAGAAAGTCTTTTCGTGAGGGTAGGCAAGAGGCAATAGGCAATAGGCAAGAGTTTGAGTCATCTGTCATCCCTAAATTTTTGGATTT
>RDXV01000248.1 GCA_004292695.1 Nostocales cyanobacterium
ATGGGGTGATGGGGTGATGGGGTGATGGGGTGATGGGGTGATGGGGTGATGGGGTGATGGGGTGATAGGGAGATGGGGTGATGGGGTGATGGGGAGAAAATTCTTTACTTGTTCCCTGTTCCCTATTCCCTATTCCCTGTTCCCTGTCACCTATTCCCTATTCCCTATTCCCTATTCCCTCTTACCAAATCAGCTACCACAGACAACAATTGAGCTTGATTTATGGGTTTATTAACTTGTTTTTGGAATCCTGCGGCTAAAGCTTTTGCAAATTCAGCTTCCCCACTATAACCCGTCAACGCCGCTGCCGGAATTTGTCCCCCTTCCTCTGGACTTAACGCCCTAATTTGACGCATTAACATATATCCATCTTCATTGGGCATTCCAATATCAGATAAAATTACATCAAAGTCTGTAGGATTTTCCCTGAGTATTGATAACGCTTCTCTGGCAGATTCAGCTACTGTAACTTCAGCACCACTATCTTCTAACAAAATTTGGAATAGTAGCCGCACATCTACTTGATCATCTACCAGTAAAACTCGCACACCTGCTAAAGATTGATTATTCACAGTTATATCTTCTGGATCTATATTTTTTAAATCAATTTCTTCTTGATACTTAGATTGATCCGCACCAGATATATTATTTACACTCTCTTCTAGATTATTTGACAAAGGTAGTCTGATAGTAAAAGTTGATCCCTGTCCCTCACCAGAGCTAGTTGCTGTAATTGTACCTCCATGCAGTTCTATTAAATGACGTACTATAGCTAACCCTAATCCCAATCCTTGATTTGATTTTCTGGTACTACTATCTTGTTGACGGAAACGTTCAAAAATATAGGGAAGAAATTCTGCACTAATGCCTATACCATTATCCATAACTTGAATTTCCGCTTGGGTATCAGTGTAATTTAAACTAACATCAATTCTTCCCTCCGATGGAGTAAATTTAATAGCATTAGAAAGTAAATTCCAAATTACCTGTTGCAACCGATCTGGATCTGCTGGTAATACTTTCTCAGCCTGATCTAACCGGGAATGAATTTGAATATTTTTCCGCTCCGCATCTAAATTTATTGTTTCTATGGCTGCTGAAATCAGAGGAATTAGTTTCACCGTCTGGATGTCCAAATCTAACCTACCAGCACTAATACGAGAAATATCTAATAAATCTCCAATTAGCATATTTTGCGCCTTGGCACTGCGTTCAATTGCTGCTAATGCTTGT
>RDXV01000207.1 GCA_004292695.1 Nostocales cyanobacterium
GACAATATTCCTGGATCACCTTGACATCCAAAGTTGTATTCTGTAGAGAACGGATAGCGGCTACAGTTGCTCTAGCACCGGCAATAGTGGTAATAATGGGGATTTTGTACGCTAAAGCTGTACGGCGAATTAACCGGGCATCGGTTTGGGCTTCCTCCCCAGAAGGTGTATTAATAATTAGCTGAATTTGTTGATTTTTGATGGCATCCAAAACATGAGGACGACCTTCATGTAACTTGAGGATAGACTCGATATTTACCCCTTGTTCATAGAGAAATTTCCTTGTACCTTGGGTAGCTATCACCCGGAAACCAAGGTTAATAAACTCTTTCACCACATCCACACACAGGGGTTTATCTCGATCACTCATAGATACAAACACTGTTCCTTGCAAGGGTAACTTTTCCCCAGCGCCTAATTCTGCTTTTGCAAAAGCCCGGCCAAAGTCAGCATCAATACCCATCACTTCCCCAGTGGAACGCATTTCCGGTCCCAAAATAGTATCTGTACCTGGGAATTTATTAAATGGTAAAACCGCTTCTTTGACGGCGATGTGATCTGGGATGACTTCTTGGGTAAAGTTCAATTCCTCCAAGGTTTTACCAGACATAATTAAAGATGCTAACTTAGCTAAAGGTACGCCTGTAGCTTTTGAAACAAAGGGAACAGTACGCGACGCACGGGGGTTAGCTTCCAAAATGTAGACTTGGGGGGAGTAACTACTTGCACCAACTACGGCAAATTGAATATTCATCAAACCCACTACAGACAAGGCGTTAGCTAGTTCTACTGTCCAAGTTCTAATTTGATTGAGAACTGCTGGAGATAGGGAAATAGAAGGCAGAGAACAGGCAGAATCTCCTGAGTGAATACCCGCTTGCTCAATGTGTTCCATGATGCCACCAATTACCACTCTACCCGTATGATCGGCGATCGCATCCACATCTACCTCAATGGCATTTTCCAGGAACTTATCAATTAAAATTGGGTGTTCTGGTTCTACCTGCACCGCAAAAGTCATATATCTTTCTAACTCTGCGTCAGAGTAGACAATTTCCATTGCCCGACCACCCAAAACGTAACTAGGACGGACAACAACGGGATAACCGATGCGTTTAGCGACAATTAAAGCATCTTCATAACTTCTAGCGATACCATTAGGCGGTTGAGCGATTTTCAACTCTTGCAAAATCTTCTCAAACCGTTCCCTGTTTTCTGCCATATCAATAGAGTCAGGAGAAGTACCCCATATTTGGGTATTAACACTGTTCCCTGTTCCCTGTTCCCCGTTCCCTATTTCTTGTAGATACCGTTGTAGGGGAACTGCTAACTTTAATGGAGTTTGGCCGCCGAACTGAATAATTATCCCTACAGGGTTTTCCGCTTCAATGATATTGAGAACATCTTCCTTAGTTAACGGTTCAAAATAGAGGCGATCGCTAGTATCGTAATCAGTAGAAACTGTCTCCGGGTTAGAATTCACCATGATAGTTTCATAACCGGCATCTTTGAGAGAATAGGAAGCATGACAACAACAATAGTCAAATTCTATCCCCTGACCGATGCGGTTAGGACCACCGCCCAAAATCATCACCTTGGGTTTATCAGTGGGTAAAACTTCCGTTTCCTCTTCGTAGGTGGAATAATAATAAGGAGTAAAAGCCTCAAACTCCGCCGCGCAGGTATCCACAGTTTTATAAACAGGAATTACCCCTAACTGTTTTCGATAGGTTCTAACTTCATCTTCTGTGGTTTTCGTACAGTAAGCAATTTGGCGATCGCTAAAACCATGACGCTTCACCTCATACATCTGTTCTTTCGTCAATTCCTGTAAAGGAGTACGTTTCAGGAACTTCTCAACCTCCAAAATTTGGTGTAACTTATCCAAAAACCAAGGATCAATAGCCGTCAGTTCATAAATTTCCTCATTACTAATACCCAACTGCATCGCATGACGCAACGCAAAGATCCTTTCTGGGTTTGGTGTTCTCAGTTGGGCGCGAATTTGTTCACCACTAGGTAACTTCTCTGGTTTATCTGCACCCCATCCCGCCCTACCAGTTTCTAGAGAACGTAAAGCTTTTTGGAAAGACTCATTAAAAGTTCTACCAATGGCCATAGCTTCCCCTACAGACTTCATCTGTGTAGTTAACACCGGATCTGTACCGGGGAACTTCTCAAAAGCAAAGCGGGGAATTTTTGTGACTACATAGTCAATAGTGGGTTCAAAGGAAGCGGGGGTTTTTTTGGTGATGTCATTTTTAATTTCATCCAAGGTGTAACCCACAGCTAACTTAGCCGCCATCTTCGCAATAGGAAAACCCGTAGCTTTGGAAGCTAAGGCCGAACTCCTGGAAACACGGGGGTTCATTTCAATTACCACCACATCCCCATTTACCGGGTTTACCGCAAACTGAATATTAGAACCCCCAGTTTCTACCCCAATTTCCCGAATAATTTTGATTGCCATATCCCGCAACCGTTGATATTCTTTATCTGTCAGGGTTTGGGCTGGTGCTACGGTGATCGAGTCCCCTGTATGTATCCCCATCGGATCAAGATTTTCAATAGAACAGATAATCACAACGTTATCCGCTAAATCCCGCATCACCTCTAGTTCATATTCTTTCCAACCTAACAAAGATTGATCTATGAGAATTTGGGAAACCGGACTCGCATCTATCCCCACTTGGGACATAGTTTCAAATTCTTCTTTGTTATAGGCAATACCGCCCCCAGTACCACCCATTGTAAAGGCAGGACGGATAATTAACGGATATGATCCGATTCTATCGGCGATCGCCTTAGCTTCTTCTAAGGTGGAAGCAGTACCACTAGGGCAAACATTCACCCCAATTTTATCCATCGCTTCATTAAACAGTTTCCTGTCTTCGGCTTTTTCAATGGCTGGTAATTTTGCCCCGATTAATTCCACGTTATACTCATCTAACACCCCATTTTTTGCTAACGCTACAGCAATATTTAGGGCTGTTTGTCCTCCCATCGTTGGTAACATGGCATCAGGACGTTCTTTAGCGATGACTTTTGCTACTATTTCCGGTGTTAATGGTTCAATATAGGTGCGATCTGCTGTTTCTGGATCAGTCATAATTGTCGCTGGGTTGGAATTTACCAGCACTACTTCATAACCTTCTTCCCGTAAGGCTTTACAGGCTTGAGTTCCAGAGTAGTCAAATTCACAAGCCTGGCCAATGACAATGGGACCAGAACCTAACAACAGAATTTTACGGATATCTTGGCGACGAGGCATAGTTGTTACTTTAGATTACGAAAATACAAATCTTGACTATTTTAAGGGTCTTTACCCATCAGTCTTTCTATTTATTATCAGGTTTTCTGGGTTCTCATTGTCGGTGAAAAATAAATCAACTACTGGTGTGCTAGGAGTATTGGAACGCAGATGTACGCAGATACACGCAGATATTTGTTGAGAATATTTGACAATATTTTCTGATTGTTTCGGACTTTCCCTAACTATTGTGCCATGAGCAGAATGTTTTTTATCTGGTTTTTATGAGGATTAAGTAGTCGTGCAAAATAAATTTTATATTTGGGAGAGGGAACAGGGAACAGGGAACAGGAAGTAAGGAATACAGACATTTTTGTTTTCACTCGATATGTTAAATTAATTTTGCTTGGGTACTTATTTTTTATTTGTTTGTGATCAGTTATTACAATATTTTCTCAATTATTTTATTAATTCATTTGAGTTTGATATTTTTGATATTTTGACTAAAGATATTCTCTATCTCTAATATAACTAATGAGATTATTTCTCGATATCAAATGAAAAATATTAGCATTAATATATTAAGATTATGAATGATTCGTATTTTGATAGTGATGATATTTTTTAATTAATTTGATCTCATGCTCAATTATTTAACTGAGATTTTTTAGCAATTACTAGCAATTACTAATTTGAGCAATTATTAAAAATGACAGACAGGTATAAAATATCCCATCTGCCAAAAGTAATAAGTTCTTTTTTTGATTACCTAGTTAGTAGCAATGGTTAAGATATGGAAAATTTTCATCGCTCTAGGTTAAGAAATTTAAGGTGAGGTTAACTTTAGTTTGTCGCAGCTTGTACAAAACCCAAGGTTAAACTATCTTTAGCTAAGAAATGTGCTAAATGGTAAGCTCTTTCTTCTGTTTTTAACAGGATTTTTTCGTAGAGATATCTTGTACCTCTATCGCCCAAACTCTCAGCCTGAGCAGCTTGACGGCGAATTAATTGAATCATTGCTTGTTCTGCTACTAGATCATTTTCTACCATCTTCCGACAGGAAAATGTACCATCTGCTTCTGGTTGAAAGCAGCATAATTCAGCTAATTTACTGAAACTGGCAACAGGTACACCACCCAAACCATTTAAACGTTCGCCAATTTCATGGATGTGATCTTGTACTTCTTGGTAGCTGTCGTTAAAAAAATCATGGAGTGAGCTAAATTCCGCACCTTCAACTACAAAATGGTGTTTTTGGTACTGTAAGTAAAGAGCTTGAAAACTAGCTAGAGCAATATTAAATCCTTCTACTACTGGTTCGGTAACACTCCGATCTAGTAATACAGGATTGTCATATACTTGACCAAAGTTTTGTAATATAGCTTGATGATCAGACATTGTTCTCCTCTCTTGTGATCAGTTTTAGTGTTTAACTACTGACTTTTTATATCTTAGCATTCAAAATGTTCTTGCCAAGATGATTAAATCCCAGACAATTTTTAATTTTGTGATTGTGATTAATATTATTTTTCCGCTTATTTATAGTCATAAATCTTGATTATTTCTGTATTTGTATTATCTATACCTTGACTTAATTTACGGAATATGCCGACTCGATACCTCTACTTTCCTGCAAAATTTTTTCAAAATTAATGACAATTATTTGCACTTACGCTATCCTTATTTGTAAAGCTCAAGTCCGAAAACTCCTATCACCAGGGGTTTAATTTGTCTTGCTTACTGCGATTTTCTGGCACATTGAGGTAAATGATCTTGAGATATTCGGGTTCAGAAATAGGAATGAAGCACATTGTTGAGGTAAATTTGGCAGATCGTTGGCAAGTTTATCAACGTTTAAATGAGTTAGATATACCTTGCTGCTGTCAAAATAACCAGCCTTTACAGGTAGAAATTAATAATTTACAGACAGCTATTCAAATTTGGAGTGTAACTAGACAATTTATTGCTTCTCGCCAAGATTTAATTTGCAGCTTAGAGAAATGTTGGCGCAGTAGTTACCAAGCATTTTGATCGGTATTTTCTGTTTTTCCTGATTGCTTAGTTTATTAGTGGTGAAACAATGAGTATGTACCCCAGTGTAGAAGTATCTGAATTTTGCTTAGAAGGTAGATTTTTAGATTTTGTGATTAAAGATGGTTATAAATTAAAAGGTTTATTACTATCTACTGCGGATGGTGAACACTATATAAAATTAGCTAAACATTTAAGAGCAGCTTTTGATTTACGTTTACCTCGTGGTACTTGGTTACAAGTTGTGGGTACAAAGAAACACCATTACAAAAAAGATCAGGTAACATTAAAAGCTGAAAGAATTATGGCTGCTACTTCCCAGTTAATGGTAAATACAGCACCTCCACAGCAACCACCAACAGCCAGAAAACAAGATCAACAAACTAAACAAACTATATTAATGTGTCAAAAATCTGATTGTATGAAGCGAGGGGGTAAGGCTTTGTGTCAGGTTTTGGAATCAGAATTGAGTAATCGCGGTTTACAAGATACAGTTAATATTAAAGGTACTGGCTGTATGAAAAATTGTAAGGCGGGACCGAATATAGTAATGCCAGATAAAACTCGTTATACAAAGGTTAATCCTTCCCAAGTGGCGATTTTGGTAGATAAACATTTTGGGGAAGATGTGGAAATAGAATTACCAGATTTGGTGAAAGTTTGATGTGATCAACGCCTTACGGCATCAAAGGTTTACTCACTCTAGGTCTATGCTGAGGAACGCCAAAATAGCAAGGTGATCAACGCCTTACGGCATCAAAGGTTTACTCACAGCGTTGGCTGAAACCTATATCAGAAAGCTATTCAATTGGCATCTTACAAGCATCTTGCTTTTGAATGCAACAAGTTCGGTAACTTTTTATCTAAATTGCATTTTCAAAACGATTCACTTGTCCTCAATCCCTTACAACAACTAGCTTTCAGAATAAATGCAAGCACCTCCTTGTGTTCCCAAAATCCTCAACAGGATATCCTAAAAGACTTTCCAGGTTTTTTATTGTGTCCTGAGAACTAACAACCGGATATTCTTGCATTACAAAATTTTGTAAGTTTCCTCTGGGAATGACCAAGCATTAGGACGATTATACTTTGGAATGTCAGTCACACACTGATTAGAAAGACGAATCAGCAGTAAACTATCTTCATCCGTTAATATTTGTTCTAGTTCCCAACGTAGCTTTTCCCGCGATCGCATACTCAACCAAGACCGAAAAATTGAGTATTGAACTTTTTCACCGTAGCCTTCCAGTAATTTATACGCTTTACGCCAGCGTTTTGGATCACGGATGTCGTAACAAATGAGGTAGCAATTTTTTTGTTCTGCCATTGCTACATATCACCGTAATATTAGATGACCAAACAAACCGGCTTCACCACTCCATTCTTTTTCTAGTAGTCGCACCTCTAATTCAAATAAACGACGATAGGTGAGAGAATAACCTGTAGCTGGATGCTTCCAACTCTCTTGTTTACGACGCTCATACAATTCCACAAACTTGCGTTTTCCCATTTCACTTAACCACACCTGTTGACCCCTGATGTCAAAATCTTCTTGGGGATTCCACTGACCCCGATTAATTGAAGACATTACACTCATATCAACCAAAGGTACTCTGAAAATTTCCAGCAAATCCAAAGCCAAAGGAGCAGCTTGTGAACGAGGTTGATGATAAAAACCTAATGCTGGTTCTAAACCAACACTCAAGATTGCATTCATTACGTCTTTGAGTACCAAAGCATAACCAAAACTCAACAAAGCATTGAATCTATCTTTAGGAGGGCGGCGGTTTCTACCATTAAAATGGAGTTCCTGAGCGACATCTTGAGAAATTAAGCAAGGTAAAGCACTAAAATACAAAGCAGCAATATTGCCCTCTAGTCCCAACAATGATTCTAAGGATTTAGCTTGAGGAACTTGTTTGAGTACCGCTTTCATTTGAGAAATAGCTTTCTCTAAATTCTCAGGTACTTGAGTTTTATTCCTAGTACCTCGCATCAAGAATTTGCGTTGACCTTGACCACGACAAAGCACCAGTTTACGCGCTAGTTCTAGACAAGTATCAGGATTACTTAATGCAGCATACTGACGAATACGGCGTTGAATACTACCATTGCGGTTATCAAAACTACCAAGATAGCGGCCACCACCAGAAATAAAATGTATTCCTATCTCTTGGTCAGCACAAAAATGTAATGCCTGAGTAGAAATTTGTGAAAAACTGTGCAATACCAACTGTCCTATATGACGAGCCGGAATATTTTCTACAGGTTGATTACGACGAGCAATTTTTATAAGAAAATAGGCTGAAAACCCTTGAGGTTAAGTTTTGGAGCGTGGCGGAAAAACTTAACCGTCCTTCAGGCAAGGGATGAAAGCCAGGTAAGGC
>RDXV01000208.1 GCA_004292695.1 Nostocales cyanobacterium
TGGGGAGGTGGGGTGGTGGGGAGATGGGGAGGCAGGGGAGGCAGGGGAGGCAGGGGAGGCAGGGGAGGCAGGGGGAGAAAAGACTTTTACCGATAATGCCCAATGCCCAATGCCCCATGCCCAATGCCCAATTTTCAATTTGGAACTTAAAACGGGGGTTGGTGTCTAATTGATAAACTTGAGATAAACTGTACTCCTCACCGCTTCTTCACACACACACACTGCTGAATGGCAGTTATTAGAGGTGAGATTTGAACATAAAACTCAAAATTGGTGCAACGCCTGTTTAAAATACTCCTTTAATAAAACCACTATGTCAGCAAAATTGAAATTTTCTTTAATTTTGATTTTTAGTGTACTCGGCACTGTTGCTGGAGTTTATCTAATGCAGCATCAGTCAACTACACTGCTTACAACTAGAGCTAATGGTCAACAGCAAGCGATATCTGTAAATAGTAATTCTTCAGAATCTATTACTTACCCGGAACGCTCCCAATATAAAACTATACCATTAGAAAGTATCAATTCTATCCGTCAAGGCAGTGATCCTGAAACTCTAGCTTTAAATATTCTTTATGGTTTGAAATATGTAGAAGGTCAACCTTTGGTAGAGGTGACATATCCCCAGCCTAACCAAGCTTTGGTGATGATCACAAAAGTGAGACAGGTAAAGGATAATTCTGTTAATGCTATGAAATATCGTGTAGAAATGAGCCGCTTTGGGCGATCGCTCTTAGTCAGTTCTCCCCCAGTCTGGCAAATAGTCTGGGCTGGTTCTCAAGTACAATGTAGTTCCTCAAGTCCAGCCCAAAAACAATTTAATTGTGATTGAGAATTGAGAATTGAGAATTGAGAATTGAGAATTGAGAATTGAGAATTGAGAATTGAGAATTGAGAATTGAGAATTGAGAATTGGGCATTGGTTGTTTATTCTCCCCCTGCTCCCCCTCTCCCTTCTCCTGACTCCTTGATCTCCTGACTCCTCGATCTCCTTTCTAAATGTCTCCGCGAATTTCTTCGACTACGCCATCTCTTAACACAATTTCTACTTGCATTTTACTGATTAAGTTATCTCCGGTTTCTACTTTAAAAAACCCTTCCATTTGGAATTGATTAACTTCTTGATCTAATTCCAACATTTGGACTTGTTGTAAATTTTGCAGTAATTGATTTTTCTGTTCTAGAAATTCGCTTTTCTTTTGATTAACCTGAATTTGAATGTTATCAATTTGTTGTTGGGTTTGGGGACCTGGTGGTTGTAAACTCTGCTTTTGAATGGCAGAAATGGCTCTTTGTCCTTCCATGTCCAGTTGTTGCAGTTGTTGATCTAGTTGGTTGATCTGCATTTGTAGCTGCTGCTGTACCTCTTCTTTCCAAAGAGGTGTCACAATGGCTTTGACGTTAACGCCACGTTTTAACAGTAGTTGAGATTTGGAGACATCCATAAAATTTCGCGTTCACTCTAAATAGTTGGCCTGGGAAATTATTTGACAAACATTTCGTCAATAATATCTCGATAATTTTCCATGACAACATGACGACGGATTTTTAAGGTTTGTGTCATCATGCCGTTTTCGATGGAAAAGGGTTCGAGAATTAGCTTAAATGGTCCAATTCGATCATCGGCACGATAACCAGGACGGTTTTTCACTTCCCGGTTGAGTTCTTGCCGATATAAGTCCTGGATTATTTTACTCTCTAAGTCAATTTTTTGACTGGTGGAAGTGGCTGTATTCTGGTTACTAATATCCAGATTTTGACTTTCTGCCCATTTCTGTAGTGCTTCTAGGTTGGGTACTATTAATGCGCCGATACTCCGCTGATCCTGTCCTACAAGCATAATTTGGTCAACATAAGGCGATCGCAAACAAGCATCTTCTATGGGTTGGGGTTCGATATTTTCCCCATTGGTTAAAACTATGGTGTCTTTTGCTCTTCCAGTTAGCACTAGATCGTTTTCCGGTGTCACCCAACCTAAATCACCACTATTAAACCATCCTTCTGCATCTAATACTTTTTGGGTGGCTTCGGGGTTTTGATAATACCCCTGCATGATCTGGGGTCCTTTGAGCAGCACTAAACCCCTTTGTCCTGCTGGTAAGGGTTGTTTGGTTTCTGGATCTACAATTTTTACCTCTGTTCCGGGTATCGGTTGTCCAGATGAACCGCGCAAGTTTCGCCAAGGACGACGGGCGTTTGTAACTGGGGAGGTTTCCGTTAAACCATAACCTTGTAATATCTCTACACCAATAATTTCAAAGAAGTTATCTATGTGTCTGGGTAGCGCACCACCACCGCTAATTACTTGTTTAATTTTTCCGCCAGTGGCTTCTCGCACTTTGTTGTATACTATTTTTTCTCCCAGTGCTTGCAATGGGGATAATGCCAATTCTGTGATTTTCGCTGTTAATTTCTCTACTGCTGAAGCATGAACATGATCTAAGCTCAGTCCCTGGGCAATTCTTCGGGCTGTGATATATTTCTGGCTGGTGGATAATAAAAATTGAATTAGCTTCTGTTTATTAGCTGGTTGGGAGCGGAATTGTTTTTGTACCCCTTCATAAATTGATTCCCACAACCGAGGTACGGCGATCATGTAGTTGGGTTTATATTTTTTCAAGTCTTCTTTGACAGAACGCAAGCTAGTATAAACCTGTGTACAACCTTGGGAAAGTAGAAAGTATTCTCCGCTGCGCTCATAACTATGCCAAGTTGGTAAAATACTTAACACTGAATCCCCTGGATGTGGTTGGACTACTGTTCCTAAAGTCTTTACTTGATGCAGTAAATTACTATGGGAGAGCATTACACCCTTGGGTTTTCCCGTAGTCCCAGATGTATAAATTAGCGTTGCTAATGTATCTCCGCTGGGTTTAAGTGCTACTAAGGTCTGGTGACTACCCAATTCTAAAAGTTGATTAAAATTGACTATGCGGTATTTTTCAGATATCGGTGTTGTTTCATCAGATAGTAAAACTATTAATCTGATTGGTAAATCATTTAAACCAGATTCTAATTTTTTGAGGGTCTTAATATCTTCTAAAACTAAAGCTGTACTTCCACTATGGGAAATAATATACAGTAATTCTTCTTTTTCAGCTTGGGAACTACGAACTGCGTTTACTGATCCTGCACTCATAATACCTTGATCAGCAATAAACCAACGCGGGCTGTTATCTGCAATGAGAGCTATTCGTTCAGCTTGGTTTGTTTCACTCTCGCTCATATTTATTCCCAGTCCTTGTAAACCCGCTGCAAATTTTTGGATTTGCATATATAACTGGGAATAGGTAATTTTAACTTCTGGTTGAGAATGGGGATTATGAAGGGCAACAATATTATCAAATTTTTTCGCTGCTAATGCCCATATTTCCGGTAATGATTCAATGTTTGTGTAGTCTACCAAACTTTGTAAAGCTCGGTATTCTTTTTCACTGACGTTGGATAAGATGGAGGATGAATTGGTGGACATAATACTTAAACGAGGTATATTTCCTTGATTTTGTAAATAACACTATTGAAAATTATTTTTTCTGACTGTGTATGACACTAACACAACTTCCATTAGTTGCTTTACAAAAATTTATGTTAAACTCAGTGAAGATAGATTAAATGCAATGGTTCTTTTTTGTGCAGTTCCATTAGCTTTGTATTGTGTGTTACTCAAATATGAGAACATTTGCAATTTCCTAAACCCCAATTACATAGATCAAAAACCAGTTCTATTTTGACTTTAACTTTTTCTGGAGGTGATCATTGATGGGTTTACTTGATGGAGTGTTCCTTACTGTTATTAATGCTGTCATTTGTTTAGGTCTTCCTAAACTTTTATTTGTAATTTTATCTTTGCGGAATAAATCATCTCAACTTTGTTTGCAGAATTCTCAGCTAAAACCAGAAAAGTTAGAAATTTCTAGCTTTCCTTACTGTACTGTTTATGGCGTGAGTGGTACTCAATTCTGTAAATTTAAACCCCATTTTTGTCCCCGTTGTTCTCCTCGCGGATAACTAAGACTATTCTTCTGTGTAAATCCTACATCAGATGGTAATTAGGAGATGTTGAGGTTAATTTTTATTGACATAGATGTTTGTATTAATTTATGTAAATAAATGTGTATTTATATGATGTAATCATTGGTTTTTTTTATATAAGAAAAAAGAAAATTAAAACAGATTACATAATTAAATGTAACCAGAATAGTAGATAATATACATAGGAAATAATCTATCTTAACTAAAGGGGAAAACAGATGAGTTTATTAGATTGCACTCTTTTGACTGTGTTTAATACGGCGGCTTGTCTGACTTTTCCGAAAATACTATCTATTGTCCTAGCTAATCAAAAACAAGCATCAGTGAGAATAGAAGAGAAAATCAACACCAAGATCCAGATTTCCGCACCAGAACCAAAACAAGAAGCGGTAAGTTTGTCATAGAAAAATAGGAAAGGGCGATAGCTTTTTAGAGAAGGATACAACAGGCGATCGCCACAATAAAATTATTTGATGATTTGCAAATTAATCAAATTAATCAAATTATTTTTGTTCCTTTCTCCATTTAGCGCGGACTAAACGAATTTCATCAAAACTATAATCTTGTCCTAAATGCTCCCGGATAGGTGTTAAAGAAATATCACCCAAAACATCAATCACCTGCCAAATTTTTTTTTGTTTATCCAAAGGTACTAACTGATTTAAGTCAACAGGTTGATTTTTTTCAATTAAATCAGACAAATGACGAATAATAGTAGTGGTTCTCACATTGCGTTTATCAGCAATTTCTTGTACAGAAAAACCTTGTTGATATAACTCAAAAGTGCTGTATTCAGTATCAGAAGGATAATCATTAGCTACTGAAGAAAGAGATTGACTATTTTTGAATATTTGTGCAGCTTTTTCAATTCTGTATGATTGAATTTCTGTTAAAAACTGCTCACCATATTCCGATAATTTATAACTACCCACACCAGAAAGTTCACCAAATTCCTCTAAAGTTTTCGGTTGTACCTGTGCCATTAATCGTAAAGTAGAATCATGGAAAATTACATAGGGGGGTACAGCTTGTTCATCAGCTAACTTTTTCCGCAAACTTCTTAACCTGTGCATTAAATCTTCCACTTCCGCAGCTTTGACACCACCATCTTCTAAATTTAACTTTGGTTTCATAGGAACTGCAAGAGAAACAGAACGTTGTTTTCGCATTACTTCCCAACTCAAAGCATTAAGTTTTAAAACTGAATAACCATCATTACTTTGTTCTAACAAACCTTGATGTAAAAGGGATCTACATAACATTTTCCATTCATCAGCAGTTTTATCTTTACCTATTCCATAAGTAGATAATTGATCATGTTTATTCACAGTAATTTTTTGACTTTTAGAACCTCTTAGCACATCAATAATATAATTCATTCCATATCTTTCTTTAGACCGTGCTACACAAGATAAGAATTTCATCGCTTCAATAGTCCAATCTTGGACAGGTTTGGGATAACGACAATTATCACAATTCCCACAATTACCAGGAAATCTTTCCCCAAAATAACCTAATTGAATTGTCCTTCTACAATCTGTTCCTTCAGCATAATCTATCACTTGTCTCAGTTGTTGTTTAGCTATTAATTGTTCTTGGGGATCAGTTTTTTGGTTGATACTCCATTCAATAGTTTTCACATCTCCAAAACTAAAAAACAAAGTACACCGTGAAGGTTCACCATCCCTACCAGCGCGACCTGATTCTTGATAATAACTTTCTAAATTTCTGGGTAAATCTGCATGAATTACAAACCGGACATCGGGTTTATTAATACCCATACCAAAAGCAATAGTAGCTACCATTACCCGCACATCATCCCGAATAAATTTAGTTTGATTTTCTGATCTTTCTTTGTCTGTTAAACCAGCATGATAGGATAAAGCAGCTACTTTATCTTTTTGTAATTTCAAAGTTAATTCATCTACCTTTTTTCTAGTTAAACAATAGATAATTCCTGAACCTTCATTTTCCCGGACGATTTCTAATATTTCACTGTATGAACGACTATTTTTAGGACGAATTTCATAATAAAGATTTTGGCGATTAAAACTAGCAATATGAATACTTGGTTGTTTTAAACCTAATTGGTCAATAATATCAGCTTTGACTCTATCTGTAGCTGTAGCAGTTAAAGCAATAGTGGGAACTTGAGGAAACCGTTTTTTTAATAACATTAATTGCCTATATTCTGGGCGGAAATCATGACCCCATTCTGATACACAATGAGCTTCATCAATGGCAAAGTTAGCAAGTCCTACTTTTTCTTTAACTACATCTAAAACAGGGAGAAATCTCTCACTCATTAACCTTTCAGGAGCGACATATAATAATTTTACTTTACCCGTCATTATTGCTTCTTCACGGGAACGAACTTGATGAGAATTTAAACTACTATTTAAAAATGTAGCCGCAATATTATTATTTCTGAGTGCTTCTACCTGGTCTTGCATTAAGGCAATTAAAGGTGATACAACTACGGTTAACCCAGGTTTTAAAAGTGCAGGTAATTGGAAACATAAAGACTTACCTCCACCAGTGGGCATAATTACCATTAAATCACGATTTTGTAGAGCATCTTCAACAATTTGTCGCTGTCCGGGACGAAAATGATCATAACCAAAGTGATATTTTAAATATTGTTCTAGTTGGGGATATTGAAGCATGATAAATGAATAGCTGCGTAGGTGATGATTGAATGTTATGATTCCTAGTTTATTTAGTTATCTTCAGATAACTTTATCTATGAGACTGGGAATTTATTCCCAGGTGGTTTTGAGTTGTATATGAATTTGTATATTATATAGCAATCCTATCTGAGTTATGAACTGTTTTTTAAACGAACCGCAGAGGCGCAGAGGACACAGAGGTAGGAAGGTTTGATGTGTTTGTATTTTATCTAATTTATACTGGAGATATAAAAATTTTAACTCACATCAGTATAATATATGATTGTTGACTTTATTTTCATTCTCTTTTATGAAAGCAATTTGGAACGGTGCAATTTTAGCAGAAAGCGACAAAACCGTAGTTGTAGAAGGAAATCATTATTTTCCTGCTGACTCCATTAATAAACAATATTTCCAAGACAGTGGTACTCATACAACCTGTCCCTGGAAAGGAGTTGCAAGTTACTATTCTATCGAAGTAGATGGACAAGTTAACAAAGATGCAGCTTGGTATTATCCTAGCACTAAAGAAAAGGCGAAAAATATAGAAGGTTATATTGCTTTCTGGAAGGGTGTAAAGGTGGAAGCATAGAATAACTGAAAATTGTCATATATATTTTTTTAGCCAGGGAATTAATTCCCTGTCTAATAGCTAAAGTCGGTTAAAACCGACTATTTTTTTAGTTTTTGATATTGCTGTTTTCATGTTTTAAGAATCACAATTTTTCCAATTCTCATTTTCATCTAATAATTGCCAGGGAATTAATTCCCTGTCTAATAGCTAAAGTCGGTTAAAACCGACTATTTTTTTTAGTTTTTGATATTGCTGTTTTCATGTTTTAAAAATCACAGTTTTCCTAATTCTCATTTTCATCTAATAATTGCCAGGGAATTAATTCCCTGTCTAATATCTAAAGTCGGTTAAAACCGACTATTTTTTTTAGTTTTTGATATTGTT
>RDXV01000050.1 GCA_004292695.1 Nostocales cyanobacterium
TATCAGTTATCAGTTATCAGTTATCAGTTATCAGTTATCAGTTATCAGTTATCAGTTATCAGTTATCAGTTATCAGTTATCAGTTATCAGTTATCAGTTTATATTTAATTTATAAAGTAAATATTTTGTGAATATTTGATGAATATTGTTAATTGAGCAGTATTTAACATAAACATCAGATATTTTCATGGCAATTTGACCAGATTTCAATGATGAGTGACTGTATAATTAGAAGAAATTAATCAGAGTGCATAAGTCATCAAATAATCATTCACAACATGATTCAGCTTACAAGTTGAATCTTTGAGTTTTAAGTGTTTAATTTTAAATGTTTAGGTTGAAATTTAAACTTTAAATGTTTGATCATGCAGTCAATTTTCTTGAATTATGATATGCTGCCTCAATCCTGATTGCAAAAATCCCCAAAATCCCGATCATAAAGAACTTTGTCAAAGTTGTAATACTCCGTTAATTCCTCTCCTGAGAAATCGTTTCCGCGTCATCAGTTTACTATCCGACGAGGGAGGGTTTGGGAGAACATATTTAGCTGAAGATACAGATAAATTAAATGATCTTTGTGTCGTTAAACAACTAGCACCAAAATTTAAGGGAACTTGGTCACAAAAAAAAGCGATGGAGTTATTTAGCGAAGAAGCAAAGCGACTCCAAGAATTAGGTGAACATCCACAAATACCCACACTTTTAGCTTACTTTGAGCAAGATGACTGTTTATATTTAGTCCAGCAATTTATAGATGGTAATAACTTATTACAAGAATTACAAACTAGAAAACATTATCGAGATTGGGATGTCCAATCTATTTTACTAGATTTATTACCTATTCTCAAATTTATTCATAGTCGCGGTGTGATTCATAGAGATATCAAACCAGAAAATATTATTCGTCGTAAAGTTGACGGAAGATTAACATTAATTGACTTTGGATCTTCCAAACAATTAACAGCAAGAGTCAATAAAAAACATGGTACTTCCATTGGTTCACATGGTTATTCGGCAATTGAACAAATTAGAGATGGTAAAGCATATCCAGCTAGTGATTTATTTAGTTTAGGTGCAACTTGTTTTCATTTATTAACAGGAGTTTCCCCTTTTCAACTGTGGATGGAATATGGTTATAGTTGGGTGAAAAATTGGCAGGAGTATTTACATTCACCAATTAGTAATGAGTTAAAAAATATTATTAGTAAACTTTTAGAGATTAACATTCAAGAGCGTTATCAATCAACGGATGAAGTAATTAGAGATTTAAGTAAACAATATACCCATCTATTAGCACCTGCTGGTAATTCTTTTTTACCAAAAGCAAATCAAGGTAACTTCTATCCTAAAAAATACTTGTTCGTTCGTAATTTACTCCTTATTCTTTCTGTTATCGTGTTTTTAGGTTTAGGAGAATTTGGTTATAGAAACTTTCACCAATTACAAACTGCTATTTCTTCCCGTTTTAGCAAAACTAAAATAAATGAAAATAGCCAACCTATAGTTTATCAAGTTCCCCAGGACTCTAAAAAACAGGTAGTTTTAAGAAAGACAATTTCAGAAATCAATAAAAATCAATCATTGGTGTCAGTTATTATTACTCCCGATGGTAAAAATATTGCTGCTGGTATGAATGAAGTGATCAAGTTTTGGGATACTGCTATAGGTAAAGAAATTATTACACTCACAGGACATGAAGGTAAAGTTAATAAATTAGTTATTACTCCAAATGGTAAAATATTGGTGAGTGGAAGTGATGACAAAACTATTAAAGTTTGGAATTTGGATACAGGTAAAGTTATTCATACTTTAATTGGCCATGGTGATGCAGTTCATGATTTAGCAATTAGTCAAGATGGGAAAACTTTAATTAGTGCTAGTGATGATAAAACTCTTAAAGTTTGGAATTTAGAAACTGGTGAATTAATTCGTAATTTAATAGGTCATTCTGAGTGGGTGCGTGCTGTTGCTATTAGTCCTGATGGTAAAACTATTGCTAGTGGTAGTTTTGATAAAACTATTAAAATTTGGCATTTGGATCAAGAACAACCAATTGATTCTTTAACACCAAATTATCAAACTGTGACATCATTAGTTTTTAGCCCTGATGGTAAAATTTTAGCCAGTGCTAGTCGAGATCGGACTATTAAATTATGGGATATAAATACTAAACAGGAAATTTATAATTTACCTTTAAAACATAATGCTACATCATTAGTTTTTAGTCCCGATGGTAATTTTTTAGTAAGTGCAAATCGAGATTGTGCAAACTGCGAATTAAATATTAACTATGAAATGAAAGTGTGGAATGTGAACAGCGGAGAGGAAACATTCACTTTTTCAGGACATAATAAAAACATTAATTCCCTAGCTTTTAGTGCTGATGGTAAAACTTTAGTTAGTAGTGGTGATGATGATCAAATTAAGGTTTGGGATTTTTCATTTTAATTGATATTGGTAATGGGTAATTTAATAAAAATTCAATAAATATGCGGGTGAATATTACTTATTAAGTATGGCATAAAAAGTAAATTCACTTAAATTAATAATAGCTTAAATTCAAATAATTTATAAGGTTTAGTTAAACAAAACTTTACATAATCTTTATGTGATTTGTACCATTACAAATGGGTATAATTTATGAGCATCTTTAAAGGTACGAATTGTGGGAGTAGTTTATATAGGCGATCGCTCTACTGGTAAGACACACCTAGCAATGGAGTTAACAAACCCCAAACATGAATATGTAAACGTCATTAACCAAGATTATGATTTTCTCAAGTCTAATCTGAGATTTGATGAAATTTCTGGAACTATTGCCCAAACAGAAGTAATTTTAGATCGCTTCCTAGACATTCAAGTAAGATTACCTACGGGTAACAAACAGGTTCTTGTAGACTGGATAGATACACCGGGGGAAGTGTGGCGGAAAAGTTGGCAACAAGACAACCCAGAGGAGTGGAATAGATTTTTACACACTATCCGGGAAAGTGAGGGAATTTTACTGATACTTCCACCCCATCGCGGGTTAACTTTTCAGCCTGGTGTGGATTTAGAAGAATTTATGACCACTAAACAATGGTGTAATCGCTTTAACCGTTGGGTAGAATTTTTTCGGCAAGATTGCCCCAAAGTTAGACATATAGTTATTTGTTTAAACAAAGCTGATTTATTTTGTAACTTAGCAAAGGAAGGATTAACCCTTGCTTATAATCCTAATGGCTCACAAATGAATTGGCAACAACGCCATTTATATAGTATGCAGCGTTACTTTAGACCGATTCAATCCCAATTAAAAGAACTTAATCAAAGTATTTCCGGTTCATCGGTGAGATGTTTTATTACATCTATTCATCATCGTTCCTTATTAGAATTACCTTGGATTTATTTAGGTAGTTTTTTAGCAAAGTAGGGGCAACCCCCTGTGGTTGCCCTCTTGGATTTATTTAGGTAGTTTTTTAGCAAAGCAACCCCCTGTGGTTGCCCTCCTCAGTAGGTTGGATAGAACAAACTAAAACCCAACATTGAATTTTAAACCTTGAAAATCAAAAGAGTGAAACAATATGGGAAACATTCGCGTTATTGGTCCAAGAAGTTCCGGTAAAACCACCTATTTAGCGGCTTTAGCTTATCAACCCACTAGGGGAAATAATAAGAGAAAATTTCAAGTTTATGCTCTCAATGATGACACTATTAAATTATCAGAAAAAGCAGAAAATATATTATTAGAAGGTGGTTCTTTTGAACCGAGTATTACCCAAGTCAGCACCATAGATGATGTACCAGTTTACTCATTTAATATTGAAATTGAAAAAGGATGGAAAAAAGAAAAAATTATCTTAGCGGTGAGAGACTACCCCGGAGAAATTTTTGATGATTTAGAAAATGGTTCATCTAACCCTATATATCAGGAATTTATTGATGAGTGTTTAACTAAAGATGTGACAGGTTGTTTAATTTTATTAACAGAATGGCAAAAGTCAACAGATAAACATTACAGCAGAGTTTTAAAAAAGTTTATTGAACAAATGGATCAACATGAAAGAATTAATGATTTACGGTTAGCTGTGGTGATGAGTAAATGTGAACGGGGGGAACTGTGGCCAGGTAGGTTAGAACCAGAAATTGATTTATTTGATGTTCATTTACCAGCCACAAAAAAAGTATTAACTGAAGGAAGAATACCCAAGAAAAACTTAAATTTTTATGCTATATAGAGTTGAAGAGTGGGGAAGTGATGGCATAAATTCAAATTTAAGAGAACCAAACCGCTGGCAACCTTATAACTTAATTTCTCCACTTTATTGGTTAAGTACAGGAAAGTAGAAGAAAAGACGTTGAATATGCGGCATCTTTAGAAAAATTTCTAACTGCTTTAGATCGGACATCAATTAATGTAGGATTTAGAAGAATTGCCTTAGTTTTGAATAAATGTGAACAACCGGAATTATGGGTAAATCGCCATAAACCGGAGTTTTTAGCCACAGCTTGTTTTCCTCAAGTATGCAGAAAATTACAAACTTGGCAACAAATGGGAGCAGGAGAAATTAATTATTTTACCGCTTCTGCATTTGGAATGTTAGGACAAAATCATCCCCAACCAAATGTTAATTTACTCAGTCGTAGTCGTGGTGGAGTATCAGCAGTAATTAAAGATCCCAAAAGGTGGCGGCCATTTGGTTTAGTTGCTCCTATTTATTGGATGTGTACGGGAGATAGACATAAAAAATTAGATTAGGAGTCAGGAGTCAGGAGTCAGAAGTCAGGAGTCAGGAGTCAGGAGTCAGGAGTCAGAAGTCAGGAGTCAGGAGTCAGGAGTCAGGAGTCAGAATTTTTCTGATTATCTTTATTAAATATGTTCAAACAATCAGATCACAGGTGAAAAAACATGACGTTATCAACTATTGAAATTCACGAATTTAGCACCGGAATTAAACCACAAAAAACCGCTGATGGTTGGGTATCATTGGGGTTTATTGGGCAATATATGAATGTGACAATTGATGTTATTCCTCATATCATTGAACGTTCAATTGCTAATCGTGAATTTGCCGTTGCTGAAGGTGCAGCGAGTGATCAACGTGCGGCGGTTATTGGTAGGGTTTTAGGAACAGGAGAAGAGACTTATTCTGTACTTGCTATTGTCACCAGAGGAAGGGATGAAAAAGGGCGCAGTGCTTCTATGTACCGTTATTTTTTCACTCAAGGATCAGATGGTGTTCAAAATTTGCGGTATATATTAGCTTGGTGGGAAGAAAGACAATTGAAATTTGATCCCTTTGATATTAAAGAAATAGGAAAACCACATGAATATCATATCAATCATGAAAATTTACAAAAACAAAATCTTATAGATGATAAAACTGATGAACAAGTAATATTGCCTCCTGCCAACAAATTTGATTTAATAAATATCAATGCTTTAGCCTCTAAAAAATATAATAAGAATAAAAATGGTTTAGGAATTTCTTGGGCTTATAATGTAGAAGCATTAGAAAAACCAGAAAGATTTTTAGTCATTCAAGCAGCATCAGAAAAAGCCTATCAGATATTACAACAAGCAATTAATAGAACACCCCAAGTATTAGCACCAGTGCAGTTAGATGAAGAGGCAATTAAATCAGCAATTCGCGGTTTAATGAATAGTTCCCAGGTAAAACCAGCTAATGTAAAAGTTATTGCTGACGCTTTACAAAATGAGGAAATTACATCAAAATATTGGCATACATTATTTAATGGACAAGGTGCAAAACAAGCAATTGATCAACGAATTTATAGTCCGCAAATGGTGAGGTTAATCACTTTGCGAGCGGTGGTTATTCCAGATACAATGTTAGAGTTTTTGAAGTGGTTAAATATCAAACCTGGGCAAAAATCTAATGATACTCAACAGGTTTCTTTGGAATTTCAAAAAGCTATTCGTGCAGGTTTACCAAAGGATAAGTTAGCAAATAGTATTAAGTTTCTTTTACCAGAATTGTTAAAAAAATCATCTTCCATTACACCGGAAGCTGTTTGTTGGTTGTTAAAAAGTAATGATAGTGTTTGGGCATCTTCTTATCAAGAATTTGTGAATGATGTAATTTATGATTTACAATTAATTGTTAATAGTTTGAAGACTAATGTTGATCTATCTTCATCATATAAATGTGATCCTCAAGTTTGGGCAACCTTTAATAAATATAAAAATTTAATCTATTCAACTCATGCTAATCATAATTTAGAAGAATATACTCCTTTTGCTAAGTTGTTTGAACAATTAGGTAATTATGAATTAGCAGCTTATTTTTATCAAGTAAGTCAGGGTTTAGTACCTAAAAAGATTTTTTTAAGACTTCCTAATAGTTATAATACTTTTACTCTGCATTGGATAGGTTTGGAGTTACAAAGAGAAGTTACTATTCTGGAATTGATCATCTATTATTTATTTTACTGGAGGTATATTGTGCCGATTCAATTTGTGGTTATTTTGTCTATTTGTCTATCAATTTTATCTTTTAGTGGTGGGGTGTTGGTTGGGAAATTCAAACCTGGAAATAATGGGGGTTCTCAATCTAACAATACAGCTACTACTCCACCAGCAAATAATAACGAAACACCTAATAGAACAGATGATTTAGAGTTGGGTATTCCACAAGATAAATTGAAAACAGCATTGGCTGATTTTGATTCAAAAACTAAAGTAGCACTGGAAGCAATTGTTGGTAAAAATAAGGATGATAAAGATCCAAAAGTTCAAAAACTCAAAGAAGTTTTAAAAGTAAATGATTTCAAATATCAAGAAGCTATTAAAGGAGGAAATAATAATGAGGAAACTCAAAAATTGATAAATGCAATATATAAATATCAACAACTACAATTTCCTGGACAGCAGAATGAAAATAAATGGGATGGAATTATTGAACAAAATAAAGATACATTCAAAAAATTAGAAGCAGATGTGAACTAACAACCCAGATCCCCGACTTCTGAGCATAAATTATCATTTATGTACAGAATTTAAAAAAGAAGTCGGGGATCTTCACAACCACCCCAAGAAACTAACTAAAAAAGTAACCCATGAGAATCTACCTTTACATATTAGCCGGCTTATCATCAGCCTTAATTGGTTGGAATATTGGACAATTTTTCCTCACTGATTTAAAATGGTTACAAGATTTCCCCGAAATTATTCTCTTTCCTTGTATCGCCATTTCCCTAGCTTGTGGAATGGTGATGAATGAAATATTTATCAGTAATCCTACTAGACCTAAACTTAGCTTTCGTAATGCTAAAATACCCTTATTAATTGCCTTTGGTTTAGGAACACTAGCGGGTTTAATTTCCGGTGGAATATCACAAATTTTATTCTTACCACAACTAAGCATTCCTACACCCCTAATTAGAATTATTGGTTGGTTATTAATTGGCGTTTCTGTAGGACTTGCAGAAGGTTTAACCTGGCGATGGCACAGTATAGAAGCGGGAGATAAAAAACGTTTTTGGCAGCGGTTTATAGTTAGTTTATTGGGAGGTAGTATAGCCAGTTTATTAGCAGCGGGAATTTTTGAATTTAGTCGTGGTATATTAGGAGAAATACCAGAAATTTTCAAAGGATTTGAAGATCCATTAGGATTTGCAATTTTAGGTTTATTATTAGGTTTAACATTTAGTCTCACTAACTCACCTAGTTATTTAGGAGCTTTAAGAGCAGGAACAGGTTTTGAATACACAGGAGAAAACTATGAAGATGTTGATCCCAAACTCAAAACCACTTCCAAAACTACCTACAAAAATTTTCCCCATATCAAGAAACCAATTCTCAAATTTGTTAATGATAGTGAAGCTGAAGAAATAGAAGAAGGTTTATCAATTCAATTACCAGGAAATGGTAAACTAATTATAGGTTCAGATCCGACTAAATCAGATATTTGTATCCCGGAAATTCATTCCCACGTTGCCAATTTAGTAATTAAAAAACGTGATGCTTTTATAGTTCCTAACCCCGAATGTTTTAGAGATATTGAAGTTAATGGACAGCGGTTAACTTCCAAAAATTACATCAGATTAAAACATAATTATGTAGTCACTTTTCACACTGAAAAACAAGATGGACAAAAAGAAACAAAATTTTATCGGTTTGTCTACTATAACCGCTTTCTTGACCCTCAATCTTAGTGTAGCTATGATGATTTTAACTACCTTAGCTAATCCTAGTTTGGCAGAAAATAAAATTGCGGAAATAGTTGGTAATCCTCAAGTTACAAAAAACAAAGTTACTGTGAGAATTAAAGTTAAAACAAAAGATGATAGACCTATAATGGGTTTACAGGATACTGACTTTAAACTAACAGTAGATAAAAAAGAAATTACATTTAAAAGTCAAGATTGGAAAAGTCCAGAAGAAACCACACCACCACCTGCTTATATTCTAGTTTTACTAGATATGAGTGGAAGTATGAACCAGCGAGATAGTAGAGGTAGTAAAAAAATTACTGGTGCAATTAGAGCGATTAGAAAATTTACAGAAATATCCAGCGAACGAGGAGGAAAAACCCACATTTCTATAGTTCCTTTTGGGGAAACAAGTTCTCGATGTAGACAAGGTTATCCAATTAATAAAAATACCCTGGATAATTTTTTATTAGCGAGTGATTTTAAACTGCAAAATTATCTTGAATATTTAGATAGTTTACGACCTTGTGCTTCTACGAATTTATACGAGCCTTTAACAAAAGCAATCAGATTTTTAGGAAATACTAACGACACTCGTTTTTACCTTCCTGAAGACTCACCAGAACCAAAACCTAGACTTTCCATCATTTTATTATCCGACGGTTATCACAATAAACCTAACGAAGCGAGAGATTTTAACACCTTAAAAACCCTACTGCAAAGGAATAATAATATTACAGTTCATACCCTGGGATATGGTTTAACACAAGCACAATTAGGGAATAAATATAAATTAGGCCGCCCCGCGACTCGTGCGGATATTGGTACTGGTGAAAATAAAGTTCCCGCAGAAGAATTTGTAGAAGATGACAAACTAGCAGAAATTGCCAAAATTACTGGAGGAATTGGGGAATTTTCACCAGATGCGGAGTCGGTTTCTGAGAGTTTACAACTATTTTTAAATGCGTTATTAGGAGAATATGAAATTACCTATACCGAACCCAACCCAGAAAGAGGTTCTCAACATTTTGTACAAGTTGAAGTTAATTCTCCCGATGGTACACAGGTAAAGTCAAAACCAAAAAGTTACAGAATAGGTGTTTTTGGTTGGCCACTTCCTTTAGGAATTAGATTAATTATGTTTTTATTGGTGTTAGTAATGATGTCATTTGGGGGAATATTACCGTTTTATTATTGGGGCAAACATTTAAAAGAAGATGCGTTAAGAGATTAATTCGTAATTCGTAATTTTGAGGAATTTAATTATTATGAGCGTGCATCATTGTAAAAATCAAACTTCGTTTATTCATATTTCGATTTTCTCGGTTATACTATTAATAATTGGGGGTTGTAATTCTACATCTTCAACATCATTACAAGCTATTTCTAATATAGAAACTTCCAGTAATAATTGTCCAGATAAACCCAGTGGAGCGTTAGAAAATCAGAATGTAAAAACCATTGATATTTCATCCCAAACTGTGACAGAAACCGGACAAGTAAAAGCTGGTCAATATTTAGGATATGCTTTTACTGCTAAATCTGGAGATAAGTTAAATTATCAAACTAATGATAATATTTGTGTTTGGGTTTATAGTCCAGATAATCGAATTATTCCTACTACAGATTTAACTCAAGATGGTAAATATATTGTGCAGGTTTCTGTACCTAGAGGTGCTACTACTTTCGCTTTGAATATGGGTTTAGAGAATAATGATAATGCAAATTCTATTGTATCTGATTCTCCTACATCAGTAACTCCTGCTGCTAGTCAAACTACTATATCTAACACAGGTGATAATTCTAGAACTTCACCAACAACAACCATAGAAAGATATTATCAACATTTGAATAGTTCAAATTATAGAAATGCTTGGAATACATTAAGTGATAGTTTGCGTTCTAATAGACAAGAACATCCTCAAGGATATAGTTCTTATTTGGAATGGTGGGAACAAGTAAAATATATAGATACTCAAAAACTAGGAACAAAGACTAATAATGATAGTGCTTATGTCACAGTAAAATGTGGATATAATTTAGCTTCTGGTAGGAAAATTTACGCAACGGTGAGATATTATTTAGAATGGAATAGTTCTATTAGTGATTGGGAAATTATGCGAGTGACAAAGATTTCTTAAATCATGAAAAATATCATTTTAATTAAATAAAATAGGAATTTAACCCATGTTCAAAAAAACCATCTTTTATGTCACCCTATTAACAATTTATGGATGTGACAGTTTAGGAAGTTTATCATCTTCTGTGATTTCAAATTCTCCAACTTCTTCAACTGCTAATACATCCTCAGAATGTCCAGAACAACCAAAAGTAACCTTAAAAGCAAACGATGTGAAAGAAATTACACTCAATGAACAAACAGTAACAATTTCTGCTCAAGCGAGTGCTAATAAAGCTATTGGTTATACATTTATAGCTAATTCTGGAGACAAACTAAATTATCAAACAAATGAAAATCTTTGTATTTGGGTTTATAGTCCAGATAATCAAATTATTACAGGTTCAACATTACCAAAAGAGGGGAAATATACTATGCAAATTACTGCACTGCAAGGTTCAAAAACCTTTGATTTAGATATGAGTTTAGGAGAGTTACAAGTATCTACACCTCCACCAGTTACACCAACAAATAATGATACTCCAGAGGATACATCATCTGATAATTCTAATAATTCTAATACAATCAATACAAATATTACAACTAGCTCAGTTAATGATTTAAGTCAGGAGGAAGCATTAAGTTTAGTAGCAAGATGGTATGAAGCTAAACCGAGAATATTTGCACCGCCATTTGATAGAAGTTTATTAGGTCAATTAAGCACAGGAAAAATGTATCAAGATGTTAATGGTTCAATAGAATGGTTACAAAAATACAACCGATACTATACATATAATAGATCAGAAATCACCAACGTTATAGACTTTTCCAATTATGGAAGTAACCCCTATATAAAAGTGAGAGTTGTAGAAGAACTATATTTACATGGTGAAAAAGGAATTGATAGAAAAGCATCGGGAAGATATCAACTAAATTATATTTACTTCTTCACTAAAGAAAATGGTGATTGGAAACTATATAGCAAAGCAAAAATATAAGTAATAAATATTTATCTGTATTCGTGTATGTTCATTTTGAAAAAATTGAAATATTACCCATCAAGCAAGTTTTAATTCTTACTCCTGACTTCTGACTCCTCTTTTATTATGGTTAAATATTCATTTTCTCTCAATATCAAAGGTACTAATGATGAATATACTTACAGCATAGATTTAACACCCAACCAAGAAGATGATCCAAAAACTATTTTCACTTACGAAATTAGAGAAAATCTACGCAATACATTACAGGAAAAAAGCCTATGCGCCATCAAAGATAACCATCTTAATCAAATTATTCAAACTTGGTTAGAAGACATTAGCGAAGGATTTAGAAATAGTCATTTAACCTTGAAACTGCCCTTGTTAATAGAATCAAAACTAGAGAAATTACATGAAACAGGAAATCAAAACCTTCCCACCATAATTACCCCCAACCTATCAACCATAGAACCAAAGATAGGTAAATTACCACCTTTAGATTTTTGATTTTATCTTCCTTCCTTTGCGTCTTTGCGTCTTTGGGTGAGATATCAAAAATAAATTAAGTTTCCCTACTTCAACCCAACCTAGATTACTTTATAAAAGATCATCATGGCCAACGAATTAAACGTAAGTATCACCCCCCACCGGGAATTTATACAGGCAGATACCAACGCCCAAAAGTTATTTGTGATGTTGAAATTGCAACCCACAAAAGAAATAGCTGCAACTCGTCCCCCAACAACTTTTACTTTTGTTATTGATACCAGTGGTTCAATGCGAGAAGTTGTCACGGGAGAAGTTAAACCTACTGGTAATACTTTCATTCAAGATGGCAATTTATATAATGAAGTGACTGGCGGTAAATCAAAAATTGATATAGTAATTGAATCTTTATTAGCCTTAGTACGTTCTGGTAGACTAAGTGAAAAAGATCGCATATCTATTATTCAATTTAATGACACAGCTTCCCAAATTATCGGTTTAACCAGCGCTACCCAAACCAGAGAATTAGAAAATGCGATCGCCAAACTGCGGGAATTTTCCGGTGGTACGTGCATGGGTTTAGGTTTAGAAACCGCCTTAAAAACCCTAAGTCAAGCAGACATGGCAGTACGCCGTACCCTATTATTTACTGATGGTGCAACCTTTGATGAAGATCAATGTCGGGCGATCGCCTCAGAATTTGCCACCAAAAATATTCCCATCACTGCGTTAGGAGTTGGTGAAGAATTTAATGAAGACTTACTCACCCATCTCAGCGACTCCAGCGGCGGTGGTTTATTATACATAGTTCCCGGAAAAGCCACAGGAACACAAATTTCCATAGAACAACTACCAGAAAAAATCATAGAAGAATACAGCCAAGCCCAACAAGAAGTGATCACCAACCTAGCATTACGAGTCAAAACCGTCCAAGGAGTAGAACTAACCCGCATCCTCCGCGCCTATCCCACCCAAGCCGAATTTCCCTTTACCCAACCCCCCTACCCCATCGGTAACGCCGCCGGTAACGATCAAACAATATTCATCCTGGAATTTAGCATGGCCGCCCGTCCCGCCTCCCGTGTCCGTATCGCCCAACTAGGCATTACCTACGATGTGCCAGGGGAAAACATTCGCGGAGAATTTCCCCCCCAAAACCTAGTAGTACAATTTATTACCGGACAAGTAGCCCAAGTTAACCAAGAAGTCATGGACTATTTGCAACAGTGCAACATCGCCAACCTCGTCAGTCAAGCCACCAAAATAGCCGAACAAGACCCCCAAAAAGCCCAAGAAATACTAGAAACAGCCCGCCGCATGACCGTGAGAATAGGTAATACAGAGATGGCCGCATCCCTGAACAACGCCCAGGAAGAACTCCGCAAAACCCGCAAAATATCCCCCGGAACACGGAAAACTGTAAAAATGGGCGCGAAAGGAAAAACCGTGAAAATGGGCGACGACATCAACGAACAACTATCAGAAACCCAAATGAGAGAACTCACCGGAACATAAACCCCTCCCCCCTTTCCTCCCTCTGCGTCTCTGCGTGCAAAAAAAATCTTAATTCACCCAAACCAAGGAGAAAAAAATGATCACCTGTTCAGCTTGTGGCTATGATAAAAACCCAGATAATGCAGAATTTTGTGAAGCTTGCGGTTCAGAATTACAAACCGCTATTCCCTCACCACAAGCGCCTCAACCACCAACAACCGATCCCATCTTTCCCACACCTACCACAAACGCCAAACTCATAGCTAAACAACCTAGTCCACCCATAGCAGAATATCCTTTAGATAATAATGCGATCGTCGGTATTTTCGATCCTGATAGTGGACCTGTGGACATTGACTTAGAAATATTCTCAGGGAGTGAAACCGTCTCACGCAACCATGCAGAAATTTATCCAGAAATGGGAACTTGGAAAGTTAAGGATCTCGGTTCTACCAACGGAATTTTTATTAAACCAGCCGGTCAAACTCGTTTTAGCGCCCGAATAACCACACCGCAGATATTAAATTCAGGGGATGAAGTAGCTTTTGGTAAAGTGCGGTTTCTCTTTCAAACTCCTTAAAATTCTAGAGATGAAATTCTGAATATAGCAGATGTGTAGGTTGGGTTGAACAAAGTGAAACCCAACATTTACATTGAACAAATTAAAAGTGTTGGGTTTCGTACCTCAACCCAACCTACATCTCAAGAAGGCAACCACAGGGGGTTTGCCCCTACAATATTAAATATTATGAATACAATGGAAAATCACAACCCAGATCATTTAATCATTCAAACCAATACTACCATCACTCTAGAAAATCATCAAATCGAAATCATTGAATATTTAGGACAATTAACCATAGATGTCTATTATTTCCAAGTCCAAATTTCCACATCAGAAAACCCAGACACAAAATTAGGTTTATTAAGAGTTGGTGAAATTAACAGTGGACTAAATAGAGAAATACAACTCAGAGAAAAACTAGGAGATTATAAATTAATTGCTCCTTTAATTTTGCAAACTCAACTAGAAACAGTAACCATTAATCTCAACTCATCAGAAAATGAAAGTTTATCCAACTTATCCAATATTAAAAAAAAGGAAGATCCAGAAAATGACGAAGAATCAGAATTTTTAGAAGAAGAATATTACGAGGAACAGGAAATTAGCCCTAATTCATCTCCCGAAAAAATTATATTACTCAGCTACATTCCTGAACAAACCAACACCCTAAAAACTTGGTTAATAGCAGATCATAATTTAGAAAAATCCATATTTTTATCTAGTCAAGTCTGTCAATTTTTCCGCTATTTACATCAACAAAACTGGTGTATGATTAGCATTTTACCAGAAATGATCGCAATGACAACTCCAGTCCAATTTTTTGATCTTACTACTGCTTATCCCTTAGATGAAAACCTACCCGCTGGGTTATTAGGAAATTACTATGCTCCTGAATTAGCTTATAACAATACTTCCATTAATGAATTGATGAGTAGTTATACAGTAGCGGCTTTATTATATCATAAAATCCATCAAAAACCTATAGAAATAGAACAATTAATAGAACCCAAAATTAAACCCATCCCCCGAATTTTTCAACTCTTGAAAATTTGTTTATCTCCCATTCCTGAAGAAAGATTTCCTCTTTCACAACTTTTAAGCAACTTAGTAGAAACACGCCAAATCCTAAACAAACCTAAAATTAATTGGAATATTGCCCATAATTCTACAGTGGGTTTATCACTGAAAAGATTACAAAATGAAGATAATTATGGTTTCAAACAACAACAAATTAGTAATACAGAAACATTGCTTTTAGGAGTAGTTGCAGATGGAATGGGGGGAATGTCTAAAGGAGAATTAGCTAGTAAAATTGCAGTAGAAACTGTTTTAAAATCCCTAATTCCCGCAGAATTACAAACATTAGAACAACGAAATCAATGGTTAATTGATATATTCCAAAAAGCCAACGAAAATGTCAATAATACCGTCACAGAAGGAGGAACTACACTCAGTGTCATTTTAGCATTTTCCCAACAATTAATGATGGGTCATGTGGGAGATAGTCGGATTTATTTACTCAGAAAAAGAGAGATAAAACAACTCAGTGAGGATCATTCCTATGTCGGTTTATTAGTTGCAAGTGGAGAAATTACACTAGAAGAAAGTTTAACACATCCAGATAGAAACGTCCTCACAAAATATATCGGTGCAAAAACCAGATTAAGTGATGGTTATGTGCAAACCTTAGAAAGTACCAGTCAACAATTAACAATTAACTTAGAAAATAATGATATTTTATTATTGTGTTCCGACGGAGTTTGGGATTTAATTTCTACTCATGAATTAACAGAAATTTTTACTACAAACCAAGATTTACAATTTAACGTCAATCATACCATTAATCAGGTAATTGAGCGTGGAGCATCTGATAACGCTACCCTCTTAGCATTTCAATTTACAATTTAATTTCATCTAGAGAATTGATAAAAAATGGCTATTCAATGTCCAACTTGTCTAACTGATAACCCTGAAAATACAATGATTTGTATTGCCTGTGGTACTATTTTAAATAGTAATATTTCCACTCCTTCCGCTTTACAACCTGGTACAATCATAGGACAGGGAAAATATAAAATAGAAAAAGTTTTAGGACAAGGTGGTTTTGGAATTACCTATCAAGGAATTTATCTCCAAAATTCTCAACCTGTAGCTATCAAAGAACTGTGGCCAGAAGGTGCAGCAAGACAAGGAAATAAAGTATTTTGGCCAAGTTCTATTACTCCAGCGCAACGACAAAAACAAATTACAGAATTTCAAACCGAAGCTAGTAATTTAAAAAAATGCACACATCCCCATATAGTCAAAGTTTATGAATGGTTTACAGAAAATGATACTGCATATATTGTCATGGAATTACTTTCCGGTCAACCATTAGATAAGATATTAAAAACTCAAGGTATTTTATCAGAAAGTCGCGCTAAAGGTTATTTTTTACAACTTGCAGAGGCTTTAAAAGTTGTTCACAATCATAATTTATTACATAGAGATATTAAACCAGAAAATATTATTATTGTCAATCCAGATCGAGCAGTATTAATTGACTTTGGTGCAGCGAGAGAATTTATCGCCGGTCAAACTACAAAAATGACAGGAATATTAACCGCAGAATACGCCCCTTATGAGCAGTATATTACTAACAATAAACGGTTTCCTGCTACCGATTTTTATGCTTTATGTGCCTCATTTTATGAATTATTAACGGGAAAATTATCGGTGACATCCGCAGAAAGAGCAGGTGCTTTATCTAGTAAAAATCCCGATCCTTTTATTTCTCCCAAAATATTAAATTCTCAACTCACTCCTTTAATGGAAAAAGTCATTGTTACCGGGATGCAATTTAGAGCGGAGGATCGTTTTCAAACTGCTGATGAATTAATTGATGCTTTAAATGGTAAATTTATTTCTCCTATTCATAAACGAGCGCGGGAATTAGTTAAAAATAATAAATTAACTGATGCTATTCAAACTTATGAGAAGTTATTAAACAATGAACCTAATAATGGAGAAGCTGCGGTTGAGTTAGCTATACTGCAAATATATTTTGATGATCAAAAAGCTGAATTAGCCGCCCAAAAAGCTATACAATTACAACCACAAGATGGTAGAGGATTCGGAATTTTAGGACTTGTAAATTGTCGGCGTGCCAATTGGCAAGAAGCAGCACAATATTTACATAAAGCTGTTAATTTATCTCCCCAAAATGCCTGGATACAAGCTAATTTTGCGTGGTGTTTAGGTAAATTAGGAAATTGGCAACAAGCACAAATGGCGATTAATAAAGCATTATTAATAGATGGTAATTGTAGTTTTAGTTTAGGTTTACAAGCCTGGATATATAGTAAACAACAAGAATGGAAACCCGCTGTTCGTGCTGCTACTCAAGCAATTTTTCAGTTAAAACACACAACATTAAATAATGAGCAAATATTAAAATTATGGATTTATCCATATTTAATTATGTCCTTAGAAAAAGCAGTAGTAACTAAACAAGCTAATGATGTAGAAAGAAGAATAAAAGAATTTATTGATCAATTTCCTGATAGTGCTATTGCCTGGGGTTTAATGGGTTGGAAACAAGCAAAGTCTAGGTTATGGAATGATGCTTTTTCTAGTTTTCAAACAGCTACCCAAAAAACAGAAGTTCCCAGTTGGATATTGATAAATTATGGTATTACTCAAGAACATTTACAAAATATTCAAGGTGCAATTCAGGTTTATGAAATTTATCTGCAAACATTCCCACATCATGCCTTTATTTGCTTCCGTTTAGGTACTTTATATGGTAAACTAGGTAAATGGGAAGAAGCACAAAAATATTTAGATCAAGCTATTCATTTAAACCCAAATTATGCCCCAGCTTATCATAATTTAGGTTGGGTATTACTAAATCTTAAAAACCAAGATAACCAAGTGGATGATTTTCGGAAAATGTTATCAGCTTATCGCCAAGCTAATGAACTTTATACATTACAAAATCAACCCAATTTAGCCGCAAGGATTCAAAATGCTTTTCAGTTAGTAGGGATGAATATTTAAGTAAGAATTCGTAGGGGCAAACCCCCCGTGGTTGCCCGTACAGTCAGGAGTCAGAATGTTTGTTTGTAAATTAAAGTCTATCCCTTTCTAAATCATCAATCACCTTTTGTAAATACCATTCTTCCGGCATTCCTGGAAAAAAATCTTTTTTTTGGTTAATTAATCTTTCGGCAATTTCCCAATGGCCTCCTACCATTCTTAATAATCTTTGTTTTAATAAATTAAAACTAGCTTTAGTTGTTTCTGGTAGTGATGATTGAATTTTTTGGAGACTATTTAATACCTGTTGATGATTTTTCCAGTCTTCTTGTTCACAATAAATACTAGCAGCTTTTTGATAATCATTCACTGCATTTGACATTTCTTCTAAACAAGCGTGAGCAATTCCCCGATTATAGTAAGCTAAAGGATGATCAGGATTAATATTTATAGCTTGGGAATAATCTTGAATTGCACCTAAATAATTACCAATTGCTTGATAAACATTACCCCTAGCAATATACATTAAAATATCCTGTGGTTGCATTTCCAAGGCTTTATTAATATCAGCTAATGCTCCTTGATAATCTCCTAAATGAGAACGAGCTTTACCCCGATTTCTATAGACAATTGCATCTTGAAAACCTAGTTTTATGGTTTGGTTAAAATCTGAAACTGCCTCTCGATAATTGCCTATTTTTGAATAAACAACCCCACGACAACAGTAAGCATAAACAT
Source organism: Nostocales cyanobacterium (assembly GCA_004292695.1). Taxonomy (GTDB): domain Bacteria; phylum Cyanobacteriota; class Cyanobacteriia; order Cyanobacteriales; family Nostocaceae; genus Okeanomitos. Next base: position 18,554 of record RDXV01000050.1, read on the forward strand.
CTTGAGAATCGGCTTTTAAGATCCAGTTTAAATCATCTAGTGCTGCTTGAGTATTACCATTTTCCGCTTTATCTAATAATTGTTTAAAATAGTCGTTTGTGGAAATAACTTTAACTGAGTTAACGGGTTTTTGTACCTCTGATTTCGGTTGAAGTTTTGATTTTGGTTGCAGTTGTTGAATATGATCTAAACACTGTTGAGCTTTTTCTTTATCTTTCTGTTGTATATATAACGATGCGGCTTTTTTAAAACTGGCGATCGCCTCCATTAAATTCCCTTGTTTACGCTGTACAGTAGCCAATAAATTATAAACATCACCATTATTAAAATTCAATTTAATAGCTTTTTCCACATCTTCTAAACAACCAGGTAAATTTTTTAAATCTAATTTAGCTAAAGCTCGTAAATAATAAACCTTCCCATTTTCCCCATCTGCATCTAACTTAATTGCCTCATTATAATCAAAAACACCTTGTAAAGTTGCCCCTGAATAATAATAAGCTAAACCTCTTTCTACATAAGCACTGGTAAAATAAGGGTTTTCTTGTATTGCTTGACTAAATTCGCCAATTGCTCCCACATAGTCTTTTTGTTTAGCCTTTTCTAACCCACGTTCATAAAATTCTAATGTCATAATTTTAGCTCATATCTCACCCTCTTAATTTTACACCAAATACTAGGATATCTACCAGGCTAAACGACAATTTAGCCCTCTTTTTAAACAATTTAGCCCCCCCTTTTCAAACAATTTAGCACCCCTTTTCAAACAATTTAGCCCCCCTTTTGAAGGGGGGTTGGGGGGATCTGAATTTGATACACCATGAGAGACTTTTCAAACATTCTCTCAATACCAAACTTCCCTATTATTCTGTGATCAAACTCGGAGAAGTTAACACAAATACATCCCTAAAACCAGGAATGGGAATTACTGGTTTAATAGGGCTAGTAAAATGATAAAATTGATGATCATTAACTACAACTAACTCACCTGGTTGTAGGATTTTATTAAAAACAGGTTTTTCCTTTTTAGCATTATATAAATGTGTTTCTCCACCTTGAATATTTTCTCTATTCACAGAAAAAATGCCAATAAAATCAGTTCCATCTTGATGAATACCTTCCGGTGCAGGATTTCCTGAATGTTCTGGAGAACAAGCAGTTCTAATTTGATGTACACCAATTTCCGCTTCTGGATGTAGTTTGCAACTATCAATAAACGCCAAAACTAAATATTTGAAAATATCCAGTTTAATTAATTCATCTTCTAACTCTGCAAACTCTCTTTTGATATCACCCAACAAAGGATTATATGCTCGACTTTGGAATAAATGTCCATGAGGAAGTTTAATAATTTCATCCTCAGCAAACATCACCCTTGATAAACGTCGGTAACGATATTTTCCACGAATATAAGGATCTAATGGTAAATTCTCAAAAAATCTCTGAAAACCTTTCATATTAATAGAATTTACTTTTCTCAAGGTAAATAGAAAAGCATATTCTAATTCCGTAGCAATAGAAACTTCTTGCATAGGATCTTCCTCCTTGCATGATTCAGTTTTCCCAGTAGTGAGAACAACTGTAACATATATTATATTCTGGAATTCAGAAAATGTAGTAAATTTGACTACTTTTTTGGCAATTGTTAAATAACCATGATTTTTTGTTTGTTCATCTTACCTTTCGTAAGCATTTTCATGAGCTAAAGTAATCATATCTTCTAGGGAAATTGTTGAGTAATAATTATGAAGTTTAAACCCTATTTTAACTTCAACATTAAAAGGTAAGCGCTTAGTTTGATTGAACTGCAAAATATTAGTTTGTACGCGCTCTTCGATTAAATCAATAGCAAGATTGTATCCTTGTATTAACACTACAAACCCATCTTCGTTAATACGTCCTAAAGTATCAGAATCACGAAAACTTCGTTTTAATAACCTAGACACTGTCAGTATAGCTTCTTCAGCTAATCTATAATCAAATTTGTCTTTAATATTTGCTAAATCATGAATTTTGATAAACATTAAATAAGTATTTATCTTGGAACGCTTTGATAATCTTAACTGCTGTTCAGCTAACAAGAAAAACCCACGACTATTATTTAAACCAGTCAGTTCATCAGTTAAAGAAAGACGACGTAACTCCGCTTCCATAACTTTATTTTTCTGAACTTGTTCTTGTAACAGAAACTGAGTTCTTGCTAAAGCATTTTTACTATCAGTTAGTTCTCTTTTTAACTGAGAATAAATAAGTAAATTATCAAATGATACTCCTGCACTTTTTGCTAGTAAATTGATCATCTTTAACTCATCAGTAGTAATTTGATGTTGTTCAAACCAATAAATACAAATTGCAGCATTTCCACGTTGTAGACTCATCACGGGAACTACAGCCATACTTCTAATCAAATTATTATGATAAACATAACTATAAATACCTTTTTCATCATGTAATGTGTCTTCTATGATACTTGTTTTTCCCTTAGTCATCACCCAACCAGAAACATCAAGACTAACAGGAAATCTTTGACCTTTCCAGACAGGATTGGTAGCATTTTCATCAATATAATAAGAAAAACCATTGTCTAAAATTGCAAAAGTAGCTCCATCAGAATTAATTACTTCTCTGACAGTGGTTAAGACAACTTTAGTCATCTCTTCCAAACTGTCAGCTAAAAACAGGTTTTGAGCGACTGCAAATAAACTATCTATTGATTGTAAATAATACTCAGTAGTATTCATAGATACAGTAAATTTTAATTGACCTAAAAATTGAAATTGGCAATTATGGACTTTCTACAGTGTCTCACTCAGAGAACAAAATATCACAGGATTTTCAACAGTATCAATAATAAATTTAATAGTTATTTATTATCGGGGTTATCCTATATTAACTAATAATCCCCATTATAAATTACTAAGCATAATGAATAACTGGCTTTATCGCTATCCCAATTTATACCCAGGTGTTTTATTAAAACGCTACAAACGTTTTTTTGCTGATGTAGAACTAAATTCCGGGGAAATTGTCACCGCACATTGTCCCAACACAGGACCGATGACAGGTGTATCGAAAATAGGTAGTCCTGTACAGCTTTCTTTTAGTGATAATCCTAAACGCAAATTAGCCTATACTTTAGAATTAATTCAAGTGGAAGATATAGTACCTACTTGGGTCGGTGTAAATACTGCCTTACCCAATCGTGTGGTTAAATTAGCCCTAGAAAAATATTTGTTTCCTGAACTGCAAGAATACCAACAAGTAAAGGGAGAAGTAGTTTATGGAAAAGACAGAAAAAGCCGAGTAGATTTTTATTTAACCGGAGATGAAACCCAACGTCCTATTTATTTAGAAGTAAAAAATACAACTTGGTCACAGGGAAATTTAGCCCTATTTCCTGACACAGAAACCACCAGAGGACAAAAGCACTTAAAAGAATTAATGGAAGTATTACCCCAAAATCGAGCGGTAATGTTGTATTTTATCAATCGTGGTGATTGTACACAGTTTGCCCCAGGTGATAGCACTGATCCTATCTATGGGCAATTATTAAGGCAAGCTATTAAAATGGGTTTAGAAGTATTACCTTGTCGGTTTGATATTTCTCCAGAAGGTATCCGTTATTTAGGTTTAGCAGAATTGAAAATTTAAGTATTTAATTGTCAGCTAACAACCAAAGTAAAGTGAGTAATTATTTATATACCAACTTACTCTCAAGAGAATGCTAATATGAATACAAAGATTGTTCCTCACGTTTCTGTAAGCAGCAAGGATAAACTTCCTATTTTTGATGAGCAGTTTTTGTTAAATAAAAACAACAAACAGCAGGAAACGTAAATGATCTGAGTAATCATATTAGATTGCTATATGTTAGAAACACTTGCGAATGAACCCACTGTAGAAATGCCTCCCACCCAGGCAGAACTTCCTTATGATGACGGTATTCCGATGGAGACACAAAGACATAAATTACAACTAGATATTTTAATGGATACCATTCAGCCTTGGCTAGATCAAAGGACTGATGGATATGTAGGGGGCAATATGTTTGTCTACTACAGTTTAGCGCAATTAAAAAATCAAGATTTTCGTGGCCCGGACTTTTTTACTGTTTTAGGAGTTCCTAAAAAAGAGCGTCTTTCCTGGGTGGTTTGGGAAGAAGGAAAATCACCAGATGTAGTCATTGAATTACTTTCAGAAAGCACAGCCAAAAATGATAAACATGAGAAAAAACTGATTTATCAAAATCAAATGCGTGTTTCTGAATATTTTTGGTTTGATCCTTTTAAACCAGATGATTTTGCAGGTTTTCACATCAATAGTGGTGTGTATGAACCTATTCCTTTTAATGAAAAAAATCAGTTAGTCAGTACAGTTTTAGGATTAACTTTAGTCCGTTGGCAAGGTAATTATCGGGGTGTGGATGCCACTTGGTTACGCTGGGCAAATAGTAACGGTGAATTATTTCCTACTTCTATAGAACTTGCTGAACAAGAAAAACAGCGGGCTGAACAAGAACACCAACGGGCTGAACAAGCGGAAAGTCAATTAAGACAAGTTGCAGTGAATTTGTTAAACAATGGAATGCCTATAGAACAGGTAGCACAGTTAACAGGTTTAAATGCAAATCAAATTTTGGGAGAGGTGACAGGTGACAGTTGACAGTTGACAGTTGACAGTTGACAGTTGACAGTTGACAGTTGACAGGTGACAGGTGACAGGTGACAGTGAACAGTAAACAGTGATAACTGATAACTGATAACTGATAACTGATAACTGATAACTGATAACTGATAACTGGTGACAGTTGACAGTTGATAGTAAATAGTTGATCTATTCCCTATTACCTGTTCCCTTGTCATAACGACAATTTTTCACACCCACCTACTTAATTTATTGGAAAGTTGGGTTTGACTGAATTTTAACCCAGCTTTTTCAATGAGCAATATTCATCCTAGCTACTGAAAATGTTGGGTATTAAATCTGATCATGGATATCAACAAAATTACCTCTAATCTGATAAACTGACAATATGAAGATTTTTGCTTAACTTGTAATCATGCCTTTAATGAAACCCTTGACTCAGGAATTTTCTTTCCTGGGTTTTGGCAAACATCGTTCATCAAAATTCAGATTTTCTAAACTCTTGCCTCTGTTATTAATATTAATAGCAATTTACTTGTTTTTAGAATTGGCTTGGCCAAAGCGTTTCCTACTTCCCGTCCTATTTGGAGAGTCAGTCTTTTGTGTTAATACTCCTGATAAAGTTTTAGCTCTAACATTTGACGACGGACCCGATCCAGTTTACACTAGGGCTATTTCTCAAATCCTTTTAGATTATGAGGCACAGGGAACATTTTTTGTCTTGGGAAAACACAGCGAAAAGTATCCCCAAATTGTCCGAACTTTGCAAAAACAGGGACATGAAATAGGAAACCATACCTGGCATCATTATAATCTCAATAGTAAATTTAACGATACTATTTATCAAGAAATTAGCGAAACAGATATTTTAATTGATAAATTAATTTCACCAGATAATGTTTACTTTCGACCCCCTTTTGGTCGGGCTGGTTTTGCGGTAACAAATGTCTTAAAGCAAATACACAAACCAATTATTTTTTGGGATGTAGATTTACAGGACTGGCATGGTAAATCTGCTGCTGAAATGATGAAGATATTTGAAAACAATTTTCATAATGGTTCAATTGTTCTTTTACATGATTCCGATGGTACAGCAAAAAAAGGAGTATATGCTAGTCGTCATAACACTTTAGAGGTAGTAGAGAAAATTTTGAAAGTTTATACTCCCCAGGGATATGAATTTGTGACTATATCAGAGTTATTAAAAAGAGGAAATGCCGTTAAAGTAAAAGAACGCTGTTTCCAAAAATAAAAACAATTTAAAACAATCAAGATGGACGTGAATAATAGGCGCTCTACTGTTTCTGATCCCTGGTTTCATCCTTTACTGCTGTTGATTTGGTTCATCATTGGTATGGGTTTACGTTTGACTAACTTAACAGCCAAATCTCCTTGGACTGATGAATTTGCTACTTTAGTATTTAGTTTGGGCAATAGTTTTTTACCAGTACCTTTAGATCAAGCGATCGCCCCTGATATTTTATTACAACCATTACAAATAAATCCTACAGTTGGTATAGGAAATGTAATTAATAATCTTCTCACAGAGGATAATCACCCACCACTATATTTTGTGCTGGTTCATTTGTGGATGCGGTTATTTCCTCACCCAGAAGGTTTAGTATCCCTATTTGTAGCGCGTTCATTTCCAGCTTTATTGGGTGCGGTTTCTATTCCCTGTGCTTATTTTTTAGGTAAATTAGCTTTTCGTTCCTCATTAGTCGGACAATTAGCCGCTGCAATGATGGCAGTCTCACCTTATGCAGTATTTTTAGCACAAGAAGCACGTCATTATACTTTGGCAATGCTTTGGGTGATGGCATCCCTAGCTTGCTTGGTAGTTGCTATTCGTCATCTAGAAAAGCAAAAATTATTACCTTTGTGGTTAATTATTGCTTGGGTAGGAGTTAACGCCTTGGGTTTTGCTACTCACTTCTTTTTTGTTCTCACTCTTGGCGCTGAAGCTGTAGCTTTGATGTTTGTAGCTTGGAAACAACAAATTCACACAAAAACTTGGGTGTTGCTTTCTCCTTTGTGGTGGCGGCTTTATTATGTAGCAGTTGGTACGGCTGTTGCTGGGTTGGTGTGGTTGCCTGGGAGGTTGCAAAATCGCTACCTTGGCACTTTAACAGAGTGGATTAAAGGTGAGCGTGTCGGATTAAGTTGGATTAGCCCAATTTTTCAAGCTTTAGGTACATGGATTACTATGATTTCCTTACTCCCAGTGGAAGCACCACAGTTAACGGTGATTATATTTTCTGGGTTGGTGATGTTAATTTTCTTTATTTGGGCAGTGCCAATTTTAATTAGGGGGATCAAAGTTCAATTACAAACACCGGAAATTGGTTCTACTACTCAAGTATTTGTTGGGGTGGTGTTAGGGGCGATCGCCTTGTTTTTCTGCTTTACTTATTTCCTGGGTATTGATCTGACTAGGGGCGCTCGCTATAGTTTTGTTTATTTTCCAGCAGTAATCATTTTAGTAGCTGCAAGTATGGCAGTTTGTTATCAAAATCCCAATATTGGTAAATGGGGTATTACTGGCAAACAAGCTGTAATCTTGATTTGGGTAATGGGATTAATCAGTGCAATTTCAGTGACTTTTAATTTGGGTTATCGCAAATATTACCGCCCTGATTTATTCTTACCCATAATCACACAAAATTCTTCAGTCCCGGTTCTCATTGCCACAACTCATAAAAGTTTAGTGCAAACTGGGGAAATGATGGGTATAGCTTGGGAATTAAAATTCTCTGGTTCACAAACTAATATTGACAATACTCAATTTCTCCTCGCCCATCAAGCCCAAAACCCTAATACTTCCACTATAGCCCTAGAACAGACGATCAAAGAATTACCAAGACCTTTTGATTTATGGCTGGTTAATTTTCATGCTCCCATGAGTCAGGAAGTGGAAAAATGTCTGCGTGATCAGCAAAAGTTGCCGGGAATATATGGGTATGAGTATGAATTGTTTCACTGTGAATAGGGTTTGCTGAAAAGTCTTTTCGTGGTGATAGGTGACAGGTGACAGTGAACAGTGAACAGTGAACAGTAAACAGTAAACAGTGATAACTGATAACTGATAACTGATAACTGATAACTGGTGACAGTAAAGAGTTCATCTATATCCCTGTTCCCTATTCCCTATTCCCTGTTCCCTATTAAATTTGATGTTCAGCTAAAAAAGCATCAACTTCTTCTGCTGTGGGTTGAGAGGCGATCGCCCCAGGTTTAATAGTTGTCAATGCACCTACAGCACTAGCATAAGTAATCACACGTTTAGCAATTTCTCCATCTTGCAAACTGTGAATACCCAATTTAGCTAACTGATGGATAAACCCAGCTAAAAAGCTATCTCCCGCACCAGTGGTATCCACTACAGGCATTTTAAAGGCTGGTAGTTTACCTTCGTTTTCCCCTAAACAATAAGCACAACCATTTTCACCATCTGTCACCAAAACTCCATCTAAGGAATTGACACGATAAGTAATTGCACCAGGGTCAGTAGTATCAAACAACCATTCCGCTTCTTCTTTAGTCAGTTTGAGAAAATCAACCTTGGGTAACAAAGCCTCAATTTTTGGTTTGGCTAAATTTGTATCATGCCAAAAAACAGGCCGCCAATTCACATCTAAAATAATTTTTAGGTCATATTGTTCCGCTAATTTCAGTGCTTGGTGAACCGCAGCTTCACTTTCAGGATAAGCTAATTCCAAAGTTCCCAACACTAAAAAATCAGCTTCGTTAAACAAAGAATGGGGTAGTTGATTAGCTTGTAAGCGGGTATCGGCAAATTCGCTTGTATCATATTTACCAAATCCAGCGAAAGAGCGATCGCCACTTAAATCTCTCACCACATACACCTGGCGAGTTGGAGATGTGGGATGATTTTGTACACCTGTTGTATCCACACCCACATCTTGTAATAATTTTACCAGTTGTTTACCAGGCTCATCTTCGCCAACAGCACCAATAAACCCTGCTGGTGTTCCCAATTTCACCAAAGCACAAGCCACATTAGCAGGCGCTCCCCCTGGGTAGGGAGTCCAAGACTTGACTTCTTCTAGCTTTAGCCCTATTTGATCGGCTAAACAATCAAACAAAACTTCGCCAAGGCACAAAACACGGGGATTACTCATCTCATTTTTGATTTACGACTTAGAATTTGCGACAAATCTGTATAGAATCTACATCATTATCCTGATCAGAATATTTTGTTTTTGGGTAATGATTCAGCTAAAACTGCTCTTTTCTCTAATTATCACAGATTTTTATTTGAACATTATTGGCTGTAATATGTATTAACTCTCAGATCAAATCCAAAGAAAATATAGACTTTGGTATTAGTAGAAACATTTATAATGTCTAGCTTTGAGAGAATCTTTTAGAATTAGAAAAAGTGATTGAGTACATATACCAAGAGAGGATGAAATAGGCCATGGCTGCTAGTGAGTCTGGGATACCTGTCAGTCTATCAGACAGAGAACTGCAAATTATTGACTTAGTGGCCGCTGGCTTAACTAACCAAGAAATTGCCACCAAGCTGGAAATCAGCAAACGGACAGTTGATAACCATATCAGCAATATCTTGACTAAAACCAAAACCGACAACCGAGTAGCTCTGGTGCGTTGGGCTTTGCAATGGGGTAAAGTTTGTTTAAACGATGTTAATTGTTGCTCTTTACCAAATTATTCTGATTCTACCGTCACGGAGTAAACCGTAATCTCAAGTTTACGGATTTTTTTCGTTCCTCACATCTACCCATCTGCGTAAAATTCCCACCAAAAGTTTTGTTACTTCACCACAGCAGAATATTGACAGATCAAGGCATTTACAATAGTTTTCTAAACATTATGTATGCTATCAATTTGTATTTGGTGAAGTTTAACAATATCAAGCCAGTTTTACTCCTGACTCCTGATAGCGTAGCGTGGCGTAAGCCATATTCTACTTTATCAATAAAAGTTATCAATAATTCAGTTGTACAAAGGTTACATTAAAAATACATTTGCTTTATCTGCTCAGGTATTATGAATAATCCTGCTTCTTTTCCCAATCATCCAGAATCATTTGATTTTTTTAACTTTGACTGGATAAGTCCAAAACCTGATCAAGACACAGATTTATTAAAACAATTATCCTTTATTCCTGGTTTACAAGAAATTCTCACACTGCGTCAGGTTCACGCCTTAGAACACGCTACAGTTTGGGTTTTAGGGGAAACAAAAAATACTTATTCTTCCCCCCGTCATCCCACCAATGTACAATTCGATAACGAATCATTGAGCGGTTTATCCACCGAACAGGGGTTTTTCCTCTATGGTGATGTTAACATTAGCCATTTGCGCCGTGCTGTCACATTAGCTAAACACCGTCTCACTAGCGGAGAATGGGATTTAGCAATACATCCCCGTTGTGGTACAAATTTATCTGTATCTATGCTTTTAACGGCTAGTTTGGCTATGGGTGTGTATGTAATGTTACCTTTCCGACCCATTGAACAACTGATTGGTTTAGGAATTGCTGCAACTACCGCATCTGAATTAGCGCCAGATTTAGGGGTGATCGCCCAACGTTATATTACAACATCTATCCCCTTTAATCTCTCTATCGAAAACATCATTTTTACCAGAGACGCTTGGGGTAAAGAAGCACATTTTGTCAAAGTAAAATGGCAAGATTAATCAGTTATCAGTTGAAGAGGGGAATAGGGAATAGGGAATAGGGAATAGGGAATAGATGAACTCTTTACTGTCACCGTTCGGCTGACGCTCACGGCGAAGCCTGTCACCTGTCAACTATCAACTGTCAACTGTCACCTGTCAACTATCAACTGTCAACTGTCACCTGTCAACTGTCAACTATCAACTATCAACTATCAACTGTCAACTGTCAACTATCAACTGTCAACTATCAACTGTCAACTGTCACCTGTCAACTATCAACTGTCAACTATCAACTGTCAACTATCAACTGT
>RDXV01000209.1 GCA_004292695.1 Nostocales cyanobacterium
AAGGCAAGAGGCAAAAGGCAAAAGGCAAGAGGGAAGAGACTTTCAGCGATTTTACATTTTGTTACATACCTTGGTTTTTTCGAGCCGACTTACTTAGTTATTAGTTATTAATCATTAGTCATTAGTCATTAGTTACAGCAGTTTTCATTGTGATGAGGTACAAATTTACATCATCAAACCTTACAACCAAAGGATTTTCAAGCTGATAGCTGATAGCTGACTACTGAAAGCTGAAAGCTGCTGTATTAGTATGGGTTTAGCAGTGCCAAACCCCTACAGACATAATTCATTAATTACTAATTGAGATGTTGATCTAAAAGACCGAGTAATTTATCTTTACTGATAACCCCCTCAGCAGACTCAATCAATTCCTGTTCTTTAATCAATCTTAGCGCCGGAACACCTTCAACCTGATACTGTTTTACAGTCACAGGATTAGGATCAATTTCCATTTTGACAACTTTCAGGCGATCGCCATATTGAGTAGCAGCTAAGTTAATCATGGGCGACATCAATTGACAAGGACCACACCAGGAAGCCCAAAAGTAAACTAATACAGGCTGATCGGCTTTCAGAACTTCGGTTTCAAAATCAGCGTCAGTGATAGTTATTACACCCTTACTCATTAAAGTCTCCATTAGGTGGCATTGTTAAAAGTTGACACACAGATAACTCTATCGTAAAAGGAGATCGAGGAGTTAGGGGGAGATGGGGAGATGGGGAGATGGGGAGATGGGGAAGAAAAGATTTTTACCAATTAATTCTTCATTCTAAATTCTAAATTCTAAATTCTAAATTCCCCATTACTTCAATAAAAAATTCCCACAACCAAACGCTGTGGGAGGATGTTGAGTTTAGTTGTTGCCAAAATTACAACAGGTCTACAACTGGTCTAATTGTCTTTTTAAATCTTCTAAATCCTTATCAACAGGTTCAGCGGGTTGAGGGTTGGTTGTTTGCTGTTGTTGTGGGGGTAATTGTACCTGATTTACAGGGGTAGAAGGAGGTAGCATACTAGCTTTTAAAGCGGCTAATTCGTCATCTACATCACTACCACTCTCTAATCTGGCAAATTGAGTTTCTAAATCTGCACCTACTAATTCTCCCACAGACTGAGCGCGGGCTTCTTGCAACATTACTTTTTCTTCCATGCGCTCAAATGCTGCCATAGCGCTGCTAGTGTTCATCCCACTAACCATTGTGCCAAGTTGCTCTTGAGCTTTAGCTGCGGTAATTCTAGCTTTGAGCATTTCTTTCTTGGTTTTCGCTTCAGAAATTTTGCTCTCTAGCTGTACTAAATTTTTCTTGAGGTTTTCTACTGTAACAGTTTGTTGATCTAGGCTAGTTTTTAAGGCTGTAGCAGTTTCACTAACAGTTTTTTTCCGTTGTAATGCTTGCCGTGCTAAGTCTTCTTCACCTTTCTGTAATGCTAGTTTCGCGTTACGTTCCCATTTCTCAGCTTCTGCTGCTGCGTCTTTGTATTGTTTATCAGTGCGTTTTTGGGCGGCGATCGCCTGAGCAACACCTTGACGTAACTGTACTAAATCTTCCTGCATTTCCAGAATTGCTTGTTCTAGCATTTTTTCTGGATCTTCAGCTTTACTGATTAAATCGTTAACATTAGCACCGACTACCCTTTTAATACGATCAAATAATCCCATAACTTTGTTTTTCCTTGTGAGGTTTACGCGCTTAGTTAGACAATGACTTATCTACCATTTAACAGCGACCTAAGTTCAATTTAATCTTTTCAGTTAGGAATTGTATCCTGTATCCATTTTGAATCATTAACCGATCATTCAGCTACATTAACTAATTACATTTAACACTTTATCTAGTTCGTCAGAAATGATTTCCGGGAGTGGTGTGATTTTTTGCATCATTTAACATCTGGGTTTTCATGGCTGTTAGTTCAGAATCAACACTATTGATAGATTTCAAGTCATCAAACCTTTTTTCCAGATTATCACCACCAAGTTGAGTAATTACCTCTGCTTGTGATTCCATTTGTATGACTTTATCCTCCATCCGCTCTAACGCACTCAAGGTAGATGTGCTAGATACATCACTCAGCATTTCTTGAAGTTTATAGGATGCTTGAGCAGAACGAGCGCGAGCAATGTACATATCCTTTTTAGTTTTCACTTCCGATATTTTTAGCTCTAAGCTCCGCATATCTTGTTTGAGTCTATCTACAATCTGTTTTTGCTGTTCTATTTGCTCAAACAGAGATTGAGAAGTTTTTTGATATGATTGACGTTTGCTTAGAGCTTCCCTAGCCAAAGTTTCATTATTTTGTTGTAGGGCAATTTGGGCGCGACGATACCATTCTTCGGCTTGAGAATTTGCTGCTAGTGCTTGACGTTCTGTACGTTTTTGAGTGGCGATCGCACAGGCAATACCTTGACGCATCTGCATTAAATTCAACTGCATTTCTGCCACTGTCTGCTCTAACACCTTTTCTGGATCTTCAGAACCATTAACAAAATGATTAACATTGGCACGAATTACCCTTACTGCACGCTTGAACAGTTCCATTGTGGTTGCTCCATTCAGTTATTTATGGTTGACGTACACGGGCATTAATACCCTGTTTTTTCAGTTCCTGCAACCTTTTTTTCGCCTCTTCCTCTGTCTTCGATACTCCCAAGTAAATATATTTTTTCCCATTTGATAAATAGGCATCGGGAACAACCTTCTGCGCTGCTGCTAAGGCATCATTACCTTTATTATCAGCTATTAAATAATAATACCCATCCGCTGAAGGTTTGATAACAGTATTAGTATCTGGAGTTGTGGTTTTTGGTGTATTAGTTGGTGTAATGCCAGGAAGGGGAGTTGGTGTAATTAATGTTCTTGATGTGGCAATTGCTACACTTTGAGTAGGTGCAGGGGTGGGTGTTGGGGTTGGTTTCGGTTTGGGTTTTAAACCAACAACATCATTAGGATCTTTTACTTGTGGAAATTCACTAGCTGCTAAGTTGGGATATTTTGCTATGGGTGTAATTTTTGCTTCTGGAGGAGATGAACTGTTATTGTTATCTACTGTTGCTGATTCTTGCTTAGATAGAAAACTCCCGTTGAAGTTAAGGTTAAATATTTTAACTTTGCTCATATCCCACTGTGGCATAGTTTGAGGATTAAACACCACATAACCTAATGTTGCACTAGCTAATAGTAACAACAGTATCGAACCAATACCCAAAGGTGATAATAAGCTGTCATTCTGACTTTTTTGAAGTTGTTTGGGTTTTGCTGGTTCGGTTTGCAAACTTCGTAACAGTGCTTCACTAGATTCTAAATAATCATCTGGGTGAGTAGTTGGGTGAAGAGTGGCTAAATGGTTTGGATCTGCTTGGTCTTGTCCCTTTATAGGTACAATACTACTGACTGAGTTATTTATATTGTTTATATTATTTATATTGTTTATATTATTTATATCTTTTGAAGATATTGGCATATTGGATGGCAGGATAATATCATCAGCTACCGAGCCGGGCAAATTACTGGTTTCTTCTGGTAATTCTAGTTCTAAAGCCTGATTTTCAGGGTAAATGCCTTGTAGCTGTTGTTGTGGTAATGGAGAATTGTCAATATCCCCTAATGAGTCTTGAATAGCATTAGGACTTTCTGAATTAACTGGTTTTGGTGCTTTAACCAGACTGCGTGTACGCCGATATCTCGTTAATTCTTGATCTAATTGTACTTCCAAGCTGCTCAATGCTGTAGCTAATTGTGGTTTTAACCCAGAGCCGGAAGAAGATTTATAACCAGAATCAATTGTGGAATTTTGACTCATAATGTTTTTACTTTACGTGAATTTTATTACTTAGCATCATAACTTCCCAATTTGGGAAATATCGTCACTTGGGTTAAAAATATGTCATTGAAATCAGTTAATGATATTTTGGGCGTTCTAGCAATAGAAACTCAGCTACAAGAACAACCTTTGCAAAAGTTACTGAAATGTTGGCCAGATGTGGTAGGTGCTAAGGTGGCTATGCAAACTCGCCCTTTATCTATTCAGCGTGATGTTTTGCGGGTAGCAGCTTCTAGTGCAGCTTGGGCGCAAAATCTCACTTTTCAACGTCAGTCGTTGTTGTTGAAATTGAATAAACGGTTATCTCAACCTTTAGTAGATATCCATTTTTCTACTGCGGAATGGAGGCGATCGCCATTACCCACAGTTACAGAACCAACTTTATCACCACAGAGTCATCCTAGTTACTTAGGTGACAAGAGCGCTACATCTCTAGTTCCCAGTCATAGGGAAAATATCAATCAAGTTTTTGGAGATTGGATCAAAAATAAACAATCACAGTCCCAGTATTTATCGCAATGTCCCCGTTGTCAATGTCCTACACCATCTGGCGAAATTCAATACTGGGGAGTTTGTTCTCCCTGTCGGGCTAAAATCCTGTCAGGAGAATTTAGAATTTAGAATTTAGAATTTAGAATGAAGAATTTAAGAGGCAAGAGGCAAAGGTGGTTGGTGGAAAATATTTCCTGTCACCTATCACCTGTCACCTATCACCTATCACCTGTCACCTATCACCTGTCAACTGTCAACTGTCAACTGTCAACTGTCAACTGTCAATCAACAAATCAACCTGAATTTTTATAGCTAGAAAGGTTTAATTGTAAACTCCTCAGAAATCTAAAGTTTGACTATTAATCTTGATCCCCAATGGTTTTTAGGTAATAAAATCATGTAACTACTCAGTGAACATTTACAAATGTGACGGAATTATAAAAACATAATAAACTTTTTTTTAGCTAAAAATAGCTAGAACCCTGATAAGATATTAACTTTTGGGCTTTTATACCTATTTTGTCATAGAAGCAAAATATAAGTGTGGTCACTGTTCCTCTACTACACTGGAGATGAAAGCTCATGAAACCTATTCACCCCTTAACATCAGCTTGTAGGTATTGCCGTCATTACCAGCCAGAAGGTCGTCGTGGAGGTTTGTGTCATCAATTCAGCGCACCTGTACAATCAGGTTGGAAGGCTTGTTCTTTAGCGGTTCCCGCTTTCGCGCCTTCATGGGAATCTTTAGAAGATGCTTGGAGTTTACCAGTAGCGCAACCAGTCATAAGTGATACTGCTACTATTAATTCTCATGTAGAGAATTTGACAACTGCTTTAGTGAAAGAATCTGTTAGTGCTTTGTTGGTAGAACAGATAACCGAAGCAGTTATTGCATAAATACCCATTATTACTGGGGTCGGATTTTTTCACTGTTCAAACATATAAACACAAAATCTCACGTAAAGATTTTCTGCTTTGGTAAATTGCTTTTTAAATAAAAATATTATCGCACCATCAAAACAGGTGCGGTTGAGAGGATAGTTTAAGGCAACCAAGGAAAATCCCGGAAATTCGGAGGACGTTTTTCCAGAAAGGCTTTTTTGCCCTCAGAACCTTCTTCAGTCATGTAATAAAGTAAAGTTGCGTTACCAGCTAATTCTTGTAACCCAGCTTGGCCATCGCAGTCAGCGTTAAATGCGGATTTTAAACAACGTATAGCAATAGGACTTTTTTCTAATACTTCCTGCGCCCATTTTATCCCTTCATTTTCCAATTCTTCTACAGGGACTACAGTATTAACTAATCCCATATCTAAGGCTTGTTGGGCATCATATTGACGACATAAAAACCAAATTTCACGGGCTTTTTTTTGTCCAACTATTCGGGCTAAATAACTTGCACCAAAACCACCATCAAAACTACCTACTTTCGGGCCTGTTTGCCCAAAAATAGCATTATCAGCGGCTATGGTGAGGTCACAAATTAAATGTAAAACATGACCACCACCAATAGCATAACCAGCTACCAAAGCAATAACAACTTTAGGCATGGAACGAATTAGACGTTGCAAGTCCAAAACATTCAAACGGGGTATACCTTCATCATCAACATACCCTGCTTGGCCACGTACACTTTGATCACCTCCTGAACAGAAAGCATATTTACCATCTGTGTGCGGTCCTGCACCTGTAAATAGAACTACGCCAATATTAGTATCTTCACGGGCATCACAAAAAGCCTCGTAAAGTTCAAACACTGTTTTGGGGCGGAAAGCATTACGTTTGTGGGGACGATTGATCGTAATTTTAGCTATACCATCAGTTTTTTGATACAAAATATCTTCGTAGGTTTTAACAGTTTTCCAGTCAGTTAACATAGTTATCAATGTGCCGTTTGAGAAATTTTACAACATAATCGTAGGGGCAATCCCCCTGTGGTTGCCCAAATTACTAAACAAAAGTGCATCTGAACAAATGCCAAAACCAGCAGACACCAGCACAAAAAAACTAATTAGCCTTGCGCCCGACAATTGGGTAAGATGGGTGACAGATATTCCTGATATTAAAGCCCAAGAAATTTTATCAGGGGAATTTCAATGGATAAGTAGAGAAAGTGATGTATTAATCCGTGTCACCAGTCCAGAACATGGAGAATTTTTAGTATTAAATGAAGTGCAATTGCGCTATAACTCCAAAATGCCCAGGCGAATGCGTTGTTATGCGGGACTTGCGGAAGAAAAATATCAATTACCTACTTATCCGGTACTGATTAATATTTTGCCAACGAGTGATGTAGAAATACTTACACAATTTACATCTAATGTGGCCGGATTAACAGCAACCCAAGATTATCGAGTGATTAATTTGTGGGAAGTTGATGTGAATATTCCCTTTCAACAATCTTTACCGTCATTACTACCCTTTGTGCCAATTCTCAAAGGAGGAGGAAATGAGTCTACAATTAGGGAAGCATTGCAAATTTTACGTCGAGATGACGACTTAAATCAACTGGAAACAGTTCTAGCCTTTTTTGCTACTTTTGTATTAGAAAGTGCGTTAGTTCAAGAGATTATGAGGTGGGATATGGCGGTTTTACGAGAATCTCCTTGGTATGAAGAAATACTCAAGGAAGGAGAAGCGCGGGGACGAAAAGAAGAAATGCTTTCTAACATAGAAATGAGTTTAGAGGCGAAGTTTGGTAATGAAGCTTTGGAGTTAATGCCTCAAATTTCTCAAGTTAATGATTTGGAACGGTTACAAGATATTTTGCGAACTGTGGTTTTAGCTAATAATTTTGAGGAGTTACGGCAAAGTTTTTTATGATTTTTTCTCACGCAGAGGCGCAGAGTCGCAGAGAGTAAGGGTTTAATTTTGGCAATTTTTCAATTTCATTAAGACTTACGCAGAAGTTACGGAAGAATGAACCACGAAGGCACGAAGAACACTAAGGTAAGAGAGTTTGAGAGATATTTTGCGTAAGTCTTATTAATATCTCGATTCAACAATACAAACAAAATAATAAGCCCTCATAAATATGGGGGCTTTTTCGTTTCCAATTATTCCGATTTAACCCAATCGGTGGGGACGATTACGTGAGTCTGCTGCTATATAAATCCTAGACAAGTCTAGACATTTATTTCTTACTTCACGGGGAGCATGGGAGCGGTTATCCCTCAGTAAGCTTTCACGCTTTAGCCA
>RDXV01000249.1 GCA_004292695.1 Nostocales cyanobacterium
CCTGTTGCTAAACCTGCACCTCCTATATATAATTCCCCTGGTACTCCTACTGGTACTGGTTGTAAGTTCTGGTCTAATACATATATTTCTGTGTTGGAAATTGCTTTTCCTATGGGTATTGTTGTTGCTTCTTCGGCAATTTCTTCTACTAAATACCATGTTGTAAATGTGGTGTTTTCTGTTGGTCCGTAGACGTGTAATAGGTTTTCTGGTTTGCCTTTTTTAACTATTTCTTGCACCCATTTAATATCTACTGCTTCTCCTCCAAATAATAAATAACGCAGTGTACTAAATGTTGTTGGTTCTGTTTTTGCTATTTGGTTAAATAATGCTGTTGTTAGGAATAATATACTAATTCCTTCTGTTTTTATTCTGTTAGCAAATTCTCTCGGTGATAGTGCTGTTTCTTTGCTTATTCCTACTAATTTTGCTCCGTTTAATAATGCTCCCCATATTTCAAATGTTGCTGCGTCAAATGCTGAGTTTGATGCTTGTGCTATTATGTCTTTTTGTTCTATTTGAATGTAGTTTGTATTGATAACTAAACGGTTTACTCCTCTGTGCGTTACTTTTACTCCTTTGGGTTTTCCTGTTGACCCTGATGTGTATATTACGTAAGCTAGGTTTTCTGCTGTTATCTGTGTTTTTGGATTTGATTTCTTTTGTTTTTCTATGGTTGCTATTTCTTGGTCATAACAGATTATTTCTGCTTGGTTTTCTGGCAGGTTTTTAACTGTTTTTGAGTTGGTGATTATTATTTCTATTTCTGCGTCTTCGATGATTGCTGTTAGTCTTTCTTGGGGATATTCTGGGTCTAATGGTACGTAAGCATTTCCAGTTTTTAATATTCCTAATAGTCCTATTACCATTTCTACAGAACGTTCTAATGCTATTCCTATTACGCTCTCTGTTTTTACTCCCAATGATATTAATTGATGTGCTAGTTGATTGGCTTTTTGATTTAATTCTCTGTAGGTTAATTTTTGATTTCCATAAATTACTGCTGTAGTATCAGGTGTTTTTTCTGCTTGTAATTCAAATATTTGATGAATACATTTATCTACAGGATATTCTGTTTGGGTGTTGTTCCATTCTATTAACAATTGTTGTTTTTCAGATGTTGTTAATATTGGTAGTTCTTTAATTTCTGTTTGGGGTTTTTCTACTATTTCTGTTAACAGGGTGATGAAATGTCCTGTCATTCT
>RDXV01000051.1 GCA_004292695.1 Nostocales cyanobacterium
TAAGAAGGCAAAAGGTAAGAGTTGAACAATTAATTCTTTCTCCTGACTCCTCGATCTCCTGACTCCTTGATCTCCTGACTCCTAACCGTGCTACAATTATCATTTTAGTCACAGAATCATTACCCATAAACAGGACAACGAGTTTTCAACATGATCAAACTGCGCTTGAAGCGATTTGGTAAAAAGCGGGAAGCAAGCTACCGTATTATTGCAATTAATGACCTAGCTCGTCGTGATGGTCGTCCCCTAGAAGAACTAGGATTTTATAACCCCAGAACAGATGAAGTACGACTGAATGTCGAAGGTATTGTTAAGCGTTTACAACAAGGCGCTCAACCAACTGATACCGTGCGTCGGATTCTCGTAAAAGCTAATGTTTTTGAACAAGTCAGTGCAAAACCCGCATCGTAATTTGGAGATGAGATTATCAAAAACCGGTCCTAATTATGTAGGCCTGGTTAAGTTCCTAGTACAGCCGTTTTTAGAATCTCCTGAGTCTTTGAGCGTTGATTGTGAAATGTCCTATAGTCTTAATCGGGCTTGGATTCGTATTGCTTTTGACCCTACAGACAAGGGAAAAGTATTTGGTCGGTGGGGGCGTAATATCCAAGCAATTCGGACTGTAATTGCCACAGCCGCAGAATTAGCGGGGCAAACAGTATACTTGGATATCTATGGCAGTAATTCTCAAAGTCGTGATGGTATGTCTTTTGATGGAGAGCAGGAAGAAAGAATACCCCCACCCAGATCCAGAGATAGAAGTAGTAGTAGCATCCCCAGACCTATTGCTAAACCTCGCTTACGCTAGATATTAAATACAAAACGTAGGCGACATAATTTGTTAGATTATAACTGAGGCAGATTGGGAAAATGACAACAAGTTTGTCAGTTATTTTCTCAATCTCTCTTTAACAGAAAAACAAAAAATTTGATTGTTAAAACCTAAATAGGGTTTGCTAAAAAAGTCAAGCAAGATATTTTAAATTACTGTTTAATTTAAAGTATTTTTTAATTTAAAGAATCGCCCCAAAATCTCAAATGATTTTGTTAACTCTTTGAAAAAATAGTTATTTTGATAGTTAATCGCTCCCAATTCAATTAAGTTAAGAAAAAAATATGGCAGGTGCTTTAACAATTCAGCTGCCTGATATTCCTAGCGCGATCGCTCTAGCAGGATATGGGGAAGCAAATCTTAAATTTTTGTCTCAACAAACAGGCACTAGTGTGGTTTTGCGGGGACAAGAATTATTAATTACTGGTACAGAAAAACAGATTGATTTAACAGCGCGGTTAGTGCGATCGCTAGAAACCCTCTGGAGTAAAGGTAATAATATCTCAACTGCCGATATTTTAACAGCCCGTCAAGCTATAGATACGGACCGTCAAGGGGAATTATTAGACTTACAACAAGATATCTTAGCTAAAACCCGGCGTTCTCAAGAAATTCGCGCTAAAACATTCCGCCAAAAACAGTATATAGAATCTATTCGCAAACGGGATCTCACCTTTGGTATTGGGCCAGCAGGAACAGGTAAAACCTATCTCGCTGTTGTCGTCGCGGTTCAACAACTTCTATCTAATCAATTTGAAAGGTTAATTTTAACCCGTCCAGCGGTAGAAGCAGGTGAAAAATTAGGATTTTTACCAGGAGACTTACAACAAAAAGTTAACCCCTATCTGCGTCCTCTTTATGATGCCATTAACGAATTTATAGACCCTGAAAAAGTACCAAACTTAATGGAAAGGGGAATTATTGAAGTTGCACCTTTAGCATATATGCGGGGACGAACTTTAAACAACGCTTTTATCATTGTTGATGAAGCCCAAAATACCACACCAGCACAAATGAAAATGGTGTTAACCCGCTTGGGTTTTGGTTCAAAAATGGTAATTACAGGTGATATCACCCAAACCGACTTACCCAGTCACCAAGAGTCAGGTTTAACAATGGCTTTGAGAATTTTAAAGCACGTTGAAGGAATCGCTTTTTGTGAATTTACTCAAAAAGATGTAGTTCGTCATCCCCTAGTACAAAGAATAGTTGCTGCTTACGAACAACATGAAAAATAGTCATTAGTCATTGGTAATTGGTAATTGGTAAAAACAGTCAATTTGTGAAAAGTCAAAAAACAACCATCAAAAATCAACAATTAAAACTTATGAGTACAACATTGAAAGAATTTTTAGAATCTTGTGAACCTTTAGGGACATTACGTTTAATAGTCACCAGCAGCGCAGCAGTATTAGAAGCAAGGGGAAAAATAGAAAAACTATTTTATGCCGAACTTGCTAAAGGAAAATATGCGAATATGCACACCGAAGGTTTTGAATTTCATTTGAATATGGACAAAATAACTCAAGTAAAATTTGAAACCGGAGAAGCAAAAAGAGGTAACTTTACCACCTATGCAATTCGCTTTTTAGACGAAAAACAAGAACCAGCATTAAGCATATTTTTACAATGGGGTAAACCAGGAGAATATGAACCAGGACAGGTTGAAAACTGGTTAGCATTAAAGGAAAAATATGGTGAAATTTGGCAACCTTTACCAATAGAAACCTTGTAATTCTACTAATGAATGATCCTAGATCCCCGACTTCTCAACTTAATTGATATTTTACGGCAATAATTAATCAAAGAAGTTGGGGATCTGAAAAATTATATTTCATATTAATTGAAAAATCTTTTTGTCATGTTTTTAAAAACTATCTTCAGCATCTTCTTAATTATTTTATTTCTATTTCCCATTAGTAAAGCTCAAGCAGGAGAACTATCAGAAAAACTAGAAAATTTCACACAATGGGAAAAATTAACATCAGTAAAACCAGCAGAGGGAGACTTAATTTACCCAGAATGGATGTTAGGAACATGGAAAGTTAAAAGTACATTAATTGATTTAGCTGCACCCCTAGCACCAGATATAGTAACACCTGGTTTTGCAGGAAATCGTAATCAATTAAATAAACCCATAGATTTTTTAGTCAGATTTGTGAAAATTAAACCGCAAAATTCAGTATTAAAAATCCTGAACAAAAATGAAAATTTCCCAGAAATATTAGTAGCAGATCGAGTATTTAACAGTTTAAATTTATCCAGAGCATATTTAGGAGATGAAGCAGTTTTAGCAGTAAAACCAGATCCAGAATCTCCTAATCGTCAAATTACTTTTTTTCAAGGTGAACGTCAATTAGTTTCTACAGTTACTGCACGCGCAACGGAAAATACAACAGATGGTAAATTTATCACCGCAGAAGTATTTCAACAATATTTTAAAGGTGGTTCTAGAGCTTATTTTAACACAGTCGAATCTACAACAGCTTATCATTTACTGACCACATCTAACCCCAAAATAGAAGCAGATCAAGTAACAGCGGTTTATCTTTCTCCTCAAGATCCTGATTATTTTACCGCAGGTTCTCGGCCAGTTGCACTATACCGTTATCGCTTAGAATTTTTTCCTCAATAGTCGTTACCGGGGGAGTGTATCAATTTTGTAAATTGATTTTTCTCTAATTACATAAAATTCTCTAAAAGCTTGATCTAAAAGGTTGATATGATTGAACCGCAAAGAGCGCAAAGGACACGAAGGTAAGAAGGAAGAAGAGAGTTTTTGGTGTTGCTGCGGTTCTTTTGGCAAAATTGGGATGCTCCCTGAGTAACTCTGTAGATAGATTTTGTAATTTCAGTCTTGACATTATTGTAATACGTGTGTAGTATTAGTATTCTCAGCTAAAAATTATAATTTTAAATAGAGTGCATCATGGCGAATTTACGAGGTATTCTCAATTATTTTCGTCCTTACTGGAAGCTGAGTCTTTTGAGTATTACTGCATCCAGTATTTACGAAACTCTGGATTTACTTTTACCTTATGTTATTGGACAGATTTTAAATGTTTTATCTAACCAACCTCTAGACAAACCAATACAAGGAATAATTTTTACTGTTGCTAATTTCACAAATTATCCAGTTAATCAAACCTTTTCCTTAATTGTTTTACTGGGTTTAATTTTCATTGTTACAGTAATTAAAGCACCTACACAACCTTGGTTAACCAGTTGGTTTGATTGGTATATTGCACTGAAAGCAAGAAAGGAGAAAAGCAAGAATACGATTTCCAAAATTCTTACCCTTCCCCTAGAATTTTACGATGAAAATAACCCTGGAAGGATTGCAGGTAGAGTATCAAGAGGAATTCAGAACTACACATGGAGTTATCCAGAAATTACTGGACAGTTTTTACCAAAAATTATCCGTGTATTGGCAATCTTTGTTTTTATCATTTTTATTGAATGGCGAATAGCTGCTCTATTTTTGATTTCGTTTGTATTTATTTTTGCTGTGATTTGGCGACAAATTCAGTATTTAATTAAATGCGAAGGTTTGGTAGATAAGTATATGGAAAATACAGAAAGTCGTACTTCCGAAATTATCACCAATATCAAAACAGTTAAAGCCTATGC
This sequence comes from Nostocales cyanobacterium, assembly GCA_004292695.1. GTDB lineage: Bacteria > Cyanobacteriota > Cyanobacteriia > Cyanobacteriales > Nostocaceae > Okeanomitos. The sequence goes on from RDXV01000051.1 coordinate 4,463, forward strand.
AACTGAAGCTAGAGAACTAAAAAGACAAAGTGAGCGATTAGAAAGAGAAATCAATTTTGTAATTTATCGTCTACATAAATCCTACACGAAATTACAAACATTTCAAAGAACTGTAGTTCAGTTTTCTGTATTCATGATCTTGGGTTTTACTTTAGCTGCAACTGTGAACGGTAAAATATCTATTGGTCAATTTGTGGTAACGTTCACTTTAGCAAATATGGCTTATGCTGAGTTAGAACCTATCAGTCAATTGATAGAATCTTGTTCTCGGCGTTATTCTCCGATGATCAGATTTAGTGAGTTTTTAGATACTCCATCGGGAAGGGAATCAGCAGAGGTTTTAGATGTAGAAAATCAGCACAATTCACCATATCAATTTACCGGAAAAATTGAATTTTCTTATCTGAGTTTTAGCTATGATATTAACCGTCCAGTTTTACAGGATATCAATTTTTTAGTTGCACCTTATCAAACTGTAGCTTTGGTAGGAAAATCTGGTTCTGGTAAGTCTACTTTGATTAAGTTGCTATTACGTTATTTTGAACCACAAAGTGGTAAGATACTCATTGATGGTGAAGATATTAGCACTTTAAATGTGGGTAAATATCGGCGGAGATTGGCAATTGTTCACCAAGAAGTTGATATTTTCAATGGTACTGTTTTAGATAATCTCAAATATGGTCGCCCAGATGCAACTTTTGAGCAGGTACAAGAAGCCTGTAGAATTGCCAGAGTTGATGAAGTTGTCGAACAATTACCCCAAGGTTATTACACGGTTGTTGGTGAACGTGGTGTGAGGTTATCAGGAGGACAAAGACAGCGGTTAGGTATTGCTAGGGCGTTGTTGGTAGAACCAGATGTATTAATTTTCGATGAAGCTACATCAAGTTTAGATTATGAATCAGAGCGTGCAATTCAAGTAGCTATGCGTTCAATTCAAGGAACACGGACTACTATTATTATTGCTCACCGTTTGAGTACGGTTAGAGACGCTGATCAGATAGTGGTTTTAGATCAGGGTAAGATTGCTGAAATCGGAAATCACGAGGAACTATTGCAACATAAAGGTATTTATCACCGCTTGCACTCCCTCCAAGAAAGTGGAGAAGTCATTAGTTATTAGTCATTAGTCATTAGTAAAAATCTTTTCTCCCCCTGCTTCCCCTGCCTCCCCTGCCTCCCCTGCCTCCCCTGCCTCCCCTGCTCCCCCTGCTCCCCATAACCTGTCGAAAAAAATTTTTTCCCTACCCCCTTGCCAAATCCAAAAACTGCTGCTACTATTTATAAACGTGGGACGCAGCGGGTCGGTGTCCGAGTGGTTAATGGAGACGGACTGTAAATCCGTTGGTTTGCGCCTACGCTGGTTCAAATCCAGCCCGGCCCACCACTTTTAGAGATGTATGTTACAGGCTGAGTGTCGAGTCATTTCTCAGCTTTGTAACTTACAAATCTCGATTCAGTAAATGTTTGATTTTGCCCGTGTGGCTCAGTGGTAGAGCACACCCTTGGTAAGGGTGAGGTCACGAGTTCAATCCTCGTCACGGGCTTTTTGCTATGGTATGCTATTTCCCTTTGTTTGTGTAAACTATCATAGTTGAGTAGTTTTGAAACTGTGATAATGACATCAGAAAATAATATTCCTGCTCTCGCTGGTTTAGAATACACACCTTATATTGATGATAATGGTGAATTGCCGGAACAATTACAGGGAAAAATAGGGGTTTATGCTATCTTTGATCAAGCTAAAATCCTGCAATTTGTAGGTTATTCCCGTGATGTATACCTTAGCTGTAAGCAGCATTTAGTACGTGTTCCCGAAAAATGTTATTGGTTAAAGGTGCATACTATAGATAGTCCTAAGCGGAGTGTTTTAGAACAGATTGAAAAAGAATGGATTGCAGAAAATCAGAGTCTTCCTGTGGGAAATGGAGAAAATCAGGAAAAATGGACGAATGCAATTGATACTAAACAACTAATGACATTGGAAGAACAAAATAGTTATCAAGATCCCTTATTGGATGAATTAGCAAAAATTAAACTTGTTAAAAATGTAGCTCGTAGAGTCGAAGCTGAAATATTAGCGGTTTTGGAGTCAAGAGGGGTAAAAACCCAACTTCGCTTTAATCCTAAGTTGAAAGAAACTGGTTTATTAGATTTAAAGTAGTTGATTTGGAACTGTGATAAATTACCAAAGTCACTAATTTTCTCTACGTAAATCACACATTTATCTATTTAGGATCTATATTGTGGAATGGAGCGTATAGAAAATTCTTATATTCTCTCCTCCACTCCTATTTCTGATCAATTATTTGTTCTCCCCCGTATGAATTACGAAATTGCACGCAAACTACTTATAGATCAGACAAAAAATGATGCAAACCCTGATGCTTTGTTAAGTCGTCTCCGACAGGGAAAACCACCCGTACCAGGACAAATTACCTCGATTCTGTTAGCGTTAAAGGTTGTTTTTGAAACGTTAAAAGATGCAAACAGCTTAGATAAAGAATTGGCGTTATCTTTGTACAAATTAGGAATTAGAGGTTTACAACTTTTTGCTACAGGACGTAAAGCTGGTGTGGATTGGCCTCCGCTATTATACGAAGATTTACAGCGTATTTCTTTAGCTGCTGAGAGTATATTTTCCGGTACATGGGAAACTTCTTTTTATTCTTGATTATTTAGGGTTTGATCAGGAAGTTGAGATGAGTGGAAAAGTTAGCGAGTTTTTAGTTCTGCTTCTAATTTCTCTACATCAGATTTTAGTAATACGGTGACTCTACCGCTTAAAGCTTTGCTGTTTCTGGGTTGAGCTACTTCTATCCAATAAGCAAAGCGATCGCCAACCCTTATTTCTCCTGTTAACGCTTCTCTGATGGGTGTTCTTGCTAATCTGGCTCTGTTAACTGTACTCTGGTTTGGATATTCGTAGATTACTTGAGCGCGGTTGTAGTCTTGGTAGATATCTGTGCCGTATATTACTCGTAAAGTCTCTTCTAGACGTTCCATTGTTACGCCATTGACACCATCATACATGGTGAGGGTTTCTGTTCTAATTGTACTCCTGTCTTTGGTAAATGTTACTTTACCAGGAGGTAGTACAGATGCTTGGAAAGTAAACCTTTGAGCCGCTGTATCACTTTTACTAACAAATAATTTTTCTCCACTTCTAGGACGAAGGGTAGGGTGAGCCTGAATCCATGCTGTTACTGTCTCTGTGCTTTGTCCTGGGAGTGCTTGGACTGGAGAAGTTTTTAGTATTTCTGCTGATAAAAAAGGTATAAATGAACAAGAAAGAAGCAAAATTTTACGGAAAGATTTGTTTAGCATTTCCCTATTTATAAGTAACATTGTTTCAGAATTCCGACTTATTTAAGAAGTCAAGGATCTGAGTATGGTTAACATGATAACATTGCAACTTTTAGGACTTTACGGTTTTTCATATCTGTAAATACCTGTGCTAAGTCTTTTAATGGGCGTTGTTCACTAATTAATAATTCAAAGGGTATTTTTTGACTTACGATTAGTGATAAAGCTGATTTTACATATTCTGGTGTGTTGTGAAAAACTCCTTTTAATGTTAATTCGCTGTAATGTAATTGTTCTGTGTTAACGGTAATAGTTGTATCTTTGGGACATCCACCAAATAAGTTTACTGTACCACCAGGACGGGTACTGGCGATCGCCGTTTCCCACACACTGGGAACTCCTGTAGCTTCTATGACTATATCTGCGCCCCAACCATCGGTTAATTCTTTGACAACGCTGGGAATATCGGTAGTTTGATGATAGTTAAAAGTTTTGGCAGCGCCTAATTTTTTACCAATTTCTAAACGTTGATTATTTCCACCCCACAGGAAAACTTCTGCTTGTTTTTCAGTTGCTAAAACCGCGACAAACATTAAACCAATCGCCCCATCTCCTAGTACAACTACTCGATCATTATGTTTAATATTTGACCTAGCAATTCCATGTAAAACACAGGATAGAGGTTCTGTCATTGCTGCTAGTTCCAATGGGAGATGATCGGGAACGGGCAACATATTATGTTCTACAATGGGTGCTGGAATTTTGAGATATTCGGCAAAAGTGCCGTTATTCCAGGTTAAATGAGGACAGAGAGAATATTCTTGACGTTGACAAAAGAAACATTTCATGCAGGGGGCGGAATTGTTGGCGACAACGCGATCGCCTATTTGCCATTTTTCCACACCTGCACCCATAGCAACAATTGTACCGGCAGCTTCATGGCCGAATAAAGTAGGAGGTGTTAACATTCTCGCATGGCCACCCCGTCGCCACACTTTTAAATCTGTACCGCAGGTAGTAGCTGCACCCACTTTAATCACTACTTCCCCAGGTGCGGGGGTGGGATCGGGTACTTGTTCTAAACGTAAGTCTTCTTTTCCGTATAGTAAAGCTGCTAACAAAATTAATCACCTAAAAGTTAATAATGGGTAAAATCCATGACTTCTGGAAGTATTTTATCATTGTGTTTTAAATTTCTAGCTATAGTAAAAGTTACTATAAAAGTTTCATACTTTAACTAAATCTATAATATCAGCGATTCCTAGGTCGCGCTTCGCTATCGCCTATTTTCTTGATTTAGGAGTGAACGCAGATGAACGCAGATAAACGCGGATAATTTCTGTCTGAATCAGGTGGTTATCGAGCGAAGTCGAGATAATATCGAGGATTTGAGGATGTACAGGATGTAATTGTTTGGTTGTTTGTTGGTGGTGAATGTTGTGTGACTATCTTATAATAATAAAAAAGGAAATCAATATAAATCATGATCACTGGAATTAAACAAAAAGCAACTGTCGGTAAAAATGGCAAAATTGAATTACCTACAACTGAGTTACCAGAGGGAACAATTGTCGAGGTAATTGTGTTATCATCTCCCCTACCTGCAAAGAAAAAAATATTAACCGCTCGTGAATTACTTGATTCGAGTTTGATAGGTTTATGGGAAGAAAGAGACGATATTACAGATAGTCTTGTTTACGCTCGTCAGTTGCGTGAACAATCCCAAAGGAGAGATTATGATTCTCCTAGATAGTGATATTGTGATTGATTTTCTGCGTAAATATCCACCTGCTATTATTTGGTTAAGTTCTTTAGGAGATGAAGAAATTGCTTTACCTGGTTATGTAGCGATGGAATTGATGCAAGGATGTAAAAATAAGTTGGAATTACAGGAAATTCGGAAATTTATTGCTAATGTTGAAGTAATTTGGCCAACACCTGAAACTTGTGATCAAGCATTAGAAATATTTGCAAATTATCATCTTAGTCATAATTTGGGATTAATTGATGCTTTGATAGGTCAAACATCAATCGCTTGCGGTTTACCACTACATACATTTAATGTTAAGCATTATGCTGTTATTCCAGGTTTAATCACTGTTCAACCATATCAAAGATTATAGATTAATGTCTGAATCAGGATGTCCAGGATTTGAGGATGTACAGGATATAATTTATCAGTTATTTGTTGATAGTAAATGTTGTATTTTTATGCATGATGGTAAATAAAATTATCCCCAATTTTTCACCAATAATCATGAAATTATATCCTGTAAATCCTTTAATACTGGTTATCCTGATTCAGACAAAAATAATTCATAGATTATTCCTAGTTTAAGCTATAATAGATAAATACCTTTATTCCCACAGGAAATTATGACTACAGAATTACTTCAAAAAGTGATAGCAACAGTGGAAACTTTGCCAGTAGAAGAACAAAATACTATTCTTAAACGTTGGTTGTATGAGTTGGAGAAAATTAAGATTTCTCCATCAGATAAATCTCAGGTTAAGTTATCAGAATTACTGCTTTTACCTGAATTAGAAGAAAATGAAACATTATTTGAACGAGATGAAGATACAGGTAGAGATATTATATTATGAGTTATTTATTAGATACTTGTGTTATTTCTGAATATGTTAAAAAACAACCTTGTGAAAAAGTTATTAACTGGATAGATGCACAAAAAGAAGGTAGTTTGTTTATTAGCATTATTACTATTGCGGAAATTAAAAAGGGAATTGTGAGAATAGAAAAATCTCAACCTAGTCGCTATCAAAAATTGGAGAAATGGCTACAAATACTTGAACAAAAATTTACTAATCGAATTTTACCTTTAAATGAGAATATTCTGGATACTTGGGCAAAAATTTGTGGTCAATCTGAAGCAGAAGGTAAAAAACTACCAATTATGGATAGTTTGATTGCTGCAACTGCATCTGAAAATAATCTGATTATTGTTACTCGTAATATTAGTGATTTTGCTTTTTCGTCTGTTAATGTTTTTAGTCCTTGGGATTAATATATAATCATTGATTAAGGGATGAACGCAGATAAACGCAGATAAACGCGGATTTTTTGTCTGAATCAGGATGTCCAGGATTTGAGGATGTACAGGATGTAATTTATCGGTTATTTGTTAGTAGTGAATGTTGTATTTTTCTGCATTATGGTAAATAAAATCATCCTGATTTTTTCACTAATAATCATTAAATAACATCCTGAAAATCCTTTAATCCTGGTTATCCTGATTCTGACAAAATAATCCCTAACTGACTACAAACCAATTCTTGATTATTGATTAATCTGAATTATAGATTTTAATAAATATAATAAACATTAATTTTTGTATTAGAATATATAGAAATTGCTGTCAGTTAATTATTCTTAAAATATCTACAGTTTAACCCAGAGGATATCTGAAATGATTATTAGCGTCAGTAGACGTACTGATATTCCAGCATTTTACTCTCAGTGGTTTATTAACCGTATACGTGCAGGTTATTGTACCGTTCCAAATCCTTTTAATCGGAATCAAATTTCTTATATAAACCTAACTCCAGAAAATGTAAAAATTATAGTTTTCTGGACGAGAAATCCTCAATCTTTGCTTTCTTATTTACCTGAATTAAATGAGAGAGGATATCAATATTATTTTCAGTTCACTGTAATGAACAATCCTAATTTTATAGATACTAACAAATCTGATTTATTTTACACTATTAAAACATTTCAAAAATTAGCTGATTTGATAGGTAATCAAAAAGTTATTTGGCGATATGATCCAATTATTTTTACTAATTATACTGCAATGGATGTAGATTTTCATCTTCAGCAATATGAGTTTATTGCTAGTCAATTATCCGGTTACACTCAAAGGTGTGTTATTAGTTTTATGGACAAATATAAAAAAAATAATAAGCGTCTCAATAAAATAGAGAAAGAAGAAAATATTGAGTTTTTGAATTTTGAGAATATTCCTGAAGTTTTTAGTAAATTTATACCCTCAATAATGAATATTGCTAATACATATAATATGCAAGTTTTTACTTGTTCTGAGTCAATAGATTTAGAATTTTATGGAATAAATCATGGTAAGTGTATAGATGATGATTATATTCATCAAGTATTTAATATAGAAGTTAATCATCACAAAGATTCTAGTCAACGAGAAACCTGTGGTTGTGTCAAAAGTAAAGATATTGGTATGTATGATACTTGTTTATTTGGGTGTCAATACTGCTATGCAACCACAAGTTTTAATAAAGCTAGAGAAAATCACCGACTACATCATCTTGAATCACCTTCTTTAATTGGATGGTATGATATTGAAAATAAATCAGATGTAAAACAATTAGAACTATTTTAATACTCACTTATTTTCTATATAATCGAGTAACTAAAATGGTATATCATCTTCTAATAAATCTTCAACACTATATTCACCTTTACGAATTACCAGAAATAAAAATCTAATTCGGGAGCGAGGAATTAACCCGTCTTCACCAGTTAGTAGATTTTGTCTAACTATCTCAGGAATTTTTAAGGAAGAAGCAATTTCTAATTCACCCCGTTCAATAATTTGATAATCATTTCTTTGATTAGCAATTTTAGCAATATCTTCTAATATTCTCCGATTTTGATCATAAGCAAGCAAATCACCAATAATAATAAAACTATTTAACGGAGCGCAATCAAGTAAAAACTTGATATTTTCTTGAGTAGTAGATGTATTCCATATTTCATTTAGACAATTTTGAAATATAAAAAGATGGTAATTACTAATAACTTCTGTTATTGGTGCAAGTGCATTGTCTGAACATAAATTTAAATTTTTAGCAGTTCCAGAAATATCACCTTTCCAGAGTTGGGGAACTATAAAATTTTTGGTAATATCTCGACTTAATTTCCATTGCTCAGAAGCGATATCATAAATCTTAACTATCATAGATTTAGTTTCTGGACAATGTTCTGTAAGAAATTGAGCTAAACCAGCTACTTCAGGACATGGACCAGCACCAAAAAAGCAAGCGTTTATCTGTTCTGTAAAAGTGAATATTTCTGGAGATAGTCGCAAAATTTCCAAAGTCATTTGGACATAGTGCGGATAGTAGCGAATTAAATAAGCTGCTTGAACTTGAGGATCAGAATAATCTACTTTTACCGTATTTGAGCGATAGGATTTCCATAGGTATTTTGCAGCATTTTGTAAAGATTTAAGATAACTCTCAAATGTCTGATGAAGATTGGGATTATAAAAATCTGGGGAGTTTTTTAATCCTTCTAAAATATACTCGTATAATTTTTCCATCAAATTGATACACCCTGAGTTAAATTAGTGAATAATTCTAAAGGTTAAATTGATTCGTGGCTGAATTTCTTTAGCTGTTTTAGCAATTTGATGTTGCCAAAAATGCTGAGTTTCACCTTGCATTAATAGTAAGCTACCACTGGTTAAATCAATATCAATTTTATGAGTTTTGGAATGTTTATGTCGTAAGGAAAAACGACGGGTAGCACCCAAACTAACAGAAGCAATAATGGGATTTTTCCCTAATTCTGGTTCATTATCACTATGCCAAGAAACACTATCTTTACCATCACGATATAAATTAATTAGAACACTGTTAAAACTAACTTGAGCGATTTCTTCAATTTTGGATTTAATTGATTTTAATGTAGGATTCCAAGGTTCTGGATATTGTTCTATACCAGAATAAGTATAAGATTTTCCTTCATCTCCATACCATGCTGTCAATCTTGGTATAGGCATTTGCTTACCAAAAAAATAGATTGTTTCTTGTTTCCAGTTAACACCAGAATATAAATCCGAAAAAAGGTGATTGCTTTCTTTAAAGCTAAAAAAGTTCGGATATAATATTACTTCCCCATCAGTAGAAATGATGGTTTTTTTATTAACCTGATTTTCTAAAGTCGGATTATTAGTATCAGGTAGATAATCCCAAAGTGAAATTTGATTATACATAATTTAAAAGGAGATTAATTTTGTTGTTAATTGCTCACTTAATATATATCATATATATCACTCAATATAACAAATACAATTTTTTGGAATTTAATATAAAATATTTAATAAACATAAACAATTATACCCTACGAAAAACCCTCTCAAACCCTCTTACCTCTGCATCTGGAGCGGTTCATTCCTCTTATCTCTGTATCCTCTGCATCTGGAGTGGTTCATTCCTATACCATCCTTTACTTGATTAACAAACCATATAGTTAAATAACGAACTACTTATGTAAACAGAATTTACAAAAAAGTGAGAAAACCTTGCTAAATTGTTAAGATTTATCAATAATGATTACGATTTTTATATCATTTTGTTTCAGTTCAGGGAGAAAACCCCCACTGACACAGAGTTTTCTGGTACAAAACTCTTAATTGCCGAAGAAAATGGAAGAAATGAACTTCCAGTAGAGAACACGCTGCAAAGGAGCTTATCTGAATGTTCACCCAGGTCAAGTCCACAATTAGACATATTGCACCTGACGACCTACGCGGACGCAATCTGATTAAAGTCGTTTATGTTGTGCTTGAGTCTCAATATCAAAGTTCTTTATCTCAAGCAGTGCGGGAAATTAACGCCAACCACCCCAGCATAGCTATAGAAATTAGTGGTTACTTAATCGAAGAACTGCGCGACTCAGAAAACTATGAAGATTTCAAACGCGATATAGCAAGTGCTAATATATTCATCGCTTCCCTGATATTTATTGAAGACTTAGCGCAGAAACTCGTCGCAGCAGTAGAACCCCACCGGGATAACTTCGATGTAGCGGTTGTATTCCCCTCCATGCCCGAAGTTATGCGCCTTAACAAAATGGGTAGCTTCTCCTTGGCGCAGTTGGGACAATCCAAGAGCGTTATCGCCAACTTCATGAAAAAGCGCAAAGAAAAATCTGGCGCTGGTTTCCAAGATGGAATGTTAAAGCTCCTGCGTACCCTTCCCCAAGTGCTGAAATTCCTCCCAATGGAAAAAGCACAAGACGCTAGAAACTTCATGCTCAGTTTTCAGTATTGGTTAGGTGGTTCAGCAGAAAACCTGGAAAACTTCCTCCTCATGCTGGCTGACAAATATGTTTTGAAAGGTGAAGATAAACAAAAACTAGCTGCTGCTGAATACGAAGCACCAGTAGTTTATCCCGACATGGGTATTTGGCATCCCCTCGCGCCAAATATGTTTGAAGATATCCGGGAGTATCTCAACTGGTATTCTGTCCGCAGAGACATTTCTCGAAACTTAAAAGACCCCCTCGCACCTTGTGTGGGTTTGGTTTTACAACGTACCCACCTAGTTACCGGAGATGATGCACATTATGTTGCAATTGTCCAGGAATTAGAATCTTTAGGTGCAAAAGTTCTCCCTGTATTTGCGGGAGGTTTGGATTTCTCTAAACCTGTAGATGCTTATTTCTACGAACCTACAACCAGATTACCTTTAGTTGATGCCGTTGTTTCCTTAACTGGTTTTGCTTTAGTGGGTGGACCAGCTAGACAAGACCATCCCAAAGCTATCGAAGCACTTAAAAAGCTCAACCGTCCCTACATGGTGGCTTTACCTTTGGTCTTCCAAACCACCGAAGAATGGCTAGATAGCGATTTGGGGTTACATCCCATTCAAGTGGCTTTACAAATTGCTATACCCGAACTAGACGGTGCAATTGAGCCTATTATCCTATCCGGTAAAGATGGGGCAACAGGTAGAGCGATCGCCTTACAAGACCGGGTAGAAATTGTTGCCCAACGTGCCTTAAAATGGGCAAGTCTGCGCCGCAAACCCAAATTAATCAAAAAAGTCGCCATCACCGTTTTCAGCTTCCCCCCCGATAAAGGTAACGTGGGAACTGCGGCATATTTGGACGTATTCGGTTCTATCCATGAAGTTCTCAAAGGACTGAGAAACAACGGCTATGATGTACAGGACATTCCAGAGACTCCCCAAGAGTTACTAGAGCAAGTCATCCACGACGTACAAGCACAATACGCAAGTCCTGAACTCAACATCGCTTACAAAATGTCAGTACCCGAATATGAAGCACTGACACCATACTCCCAACGCTTAGAAGAAAACTGGGGACAACCACCAGGCAACTTAAACAGCGATGGACAAAACCTACTTATATATGGTAAGCATTTTGGTAACGTCTTCATCGGTGTACAACCAACATTTGGTTATGAAGGCGACCCCATGCGCTTGTTATTCTCTCGTTCCGCTAGTCCCCATCATGGCTTTGCTGCATACTACACCTATTTAGAAAGAATTTGGGGTGCTGATGCAGTTTTACATTTTGGTACACACGGCTCATTAGAGTTTATGCCTGGTAAACAGATGGGGATGTCTGGAGATTGTTACCCAGATCAACTAATTGGCACAATTCCCAATCTGTATTATTACGCAGCGAATAACCCCAGTGAAGCCACAATTGCTAAACGTCGCAGTTATGCAGAAACTATTTCCTACTTAACCCCCCCTGCGGAAAATGCTGGTTTATACAAAGGTTTGAAAGAACTTAGTGAGCTAATCGCATCTTATCAAACTTTGAAAGATAGCGGACGGGGAGTTTCCATTGTCAATGCGATCGTTGACAAATGCCGCATTGTGAACTTGGATAAAGATATCAACCTGCCGGAAACCGACGCAAAAGATATGTCCTCTGAAGAGAGAGATAATATCGTCGGTATTGTTTATCGCAAGTTAATGGAAATTGAATCTCGCTTATTACCTTGCGGTTTACACGTGATTGGTAAACCACCTTCTGCGGAAGAGGCGATCGCAACTTTGGTAAATATTGCTAGTCTAGATCGGCAAGAAGAAGGTATACTCGGTTTACCCTCCATCATTGCTAACAGCTTAGGCCGCAACATCGAGGAAATTTACCGCAACAGCGACAAAGGCATTTTAGCCGATGTGCAATTGTTACAAGATATTACAATGGCTACCCGTGCGGCTGTAGCAGCTTTAGTACAAGAACAAATTGATGCAGAAGGTCGAGTTTCCTTAGTATCCAAGTTGAATTTCTTCAACATGGGTAAAAAAGAACCTTGGGTAGAATCTCTGTATCAGTCAGGTTTTAACAACGTTGACACCTCTGCGTTAAAACCATTGTTTGAGTATTTGGAATTTTGCTTAAAACAAGTTTGTGCAGATAACGAACTCGGTGGTTTATTGCAAGGATTGGAAGGTGAATATATTTTACCCGGACCCGGTGGCGACCCCATCCGTAACCCTGACGTATTGCCCACAGGTAAAAATATACACGCCTTAGACCCCCAAGCTATCCCCACTACTGCGGCTGTGCAGTCCGCGAAAATCGTTGTTGATAGGCTGTTAGAACGCAATAAAGCGGAAAATGGTGGAAACTGGCCAGAAACCATCGCCTGTGTTCTCTGGGGTACAGATAACATCAAAACCTACGGCGAATCCCTCGCCCAAATTATGTGGATGGTGGGAGTGCGTCCAGTTCCCGATTCTTTGGGACGGGTGAACAAGTTGGAATTAATACCCTTGGAAGAATTGGGTCGTCCCAGAATTGACGTAGTAATTAACTGTTCTGGTGTATTCCGCGATTTGTTCATTAACCAAATGAACCTGCTTGACCAAGGTGTGAAAATGGCCGCTGAAGCTGATGAACCCTTGGAAATGAACTTTGTGCGGAAACACGCTTTACAGCAAGCAGAGGAAATGGGAATAAATCTGCGTCAAGCTGCAACCCGTGTATTTTCTAATGCTTCTGGTTCTTATTCTTCTAATATTAACCTTGCAGTTGAGAATAGCACTTGGGATAGTGAAGCTGAGTTGCAAGAAATGTATTTGAAACGCAAATCTTTCTCTTTCAATTCTGATAACCCCGGTGTGATGGATGAGTCACGGCAGATTTTTGAAACAACTTTGAAAACTGCTGATGCAACTTTCCAAAATCTTGATTCTTCGGAAATCAGTTTAACTGATGTGTCTCATTATTTTGATTCAGATCCGACTAAGTTAGTTGCAAGTCTGCGTGCGGATGGTAAGAAACCTGCATCTTACATTGCAGATACCACTACCGCGAATGCACAGGTGAGAAGTTTATCGGAAACTGTGCGTTTGGATGCGCGGACGAAGTTGTTAAACCCCAAATGGTATGAGGGGATGTTGTCTCACGGTTACGAAGGTGTGCGGGAACTTTCTAAGCGGTTGGTTAATACCACTGGTTGGAGTGCAACTGCTGGTGCTGTGGATAACTGGGTTTATGAGGAAACCAATGAGACGTTTATTAAAGATGAGGAAATGCAGAAACGTCTGATGAATTTGAATCCTCATTCTTTCCGCAAGATTGTTTCTACTTTGTTGGAAGTAAATGGTCGCGGTTATTGGGAGACGAGTGAGGAGAATTTAGACAGGTTACGGGAGTTGTATCAGGAGGTGGAAAATCGGATTGAAGGTATAGAATAGGTTTAGATGGGCAGGTTTTTTACCTGCCTCCTTAATAATCAGATAAAATTAACAAATAAAAGATAGATGATACAAACATTTAAAAATAAGTCTTTAGAAAATCTGTTTAAAGAAAATTTTAATAAAGGAGTTCCAGCAAACCTAGAAAAGAAAATTAGAATTAGATTAGAAGTTATTGACTCAGCTTTAATTGTAGATGATATTAGATTACCGGGATATGATTTACATGAATTAAAAGGAGATAGAAAAGGAACTTGGTCAATTAAAGTATCAGGAAACTGGAGAATAACGTTTAAATTTGAAGATGGTGATGCTTATGATGTTAATTTAGAAGACTATCATTAATGTTGTGTTACCATAGTAGTAAATAATTGAATCTTGTTAAATAAATTTCCCCAAATTATCAAGGAGTATTAGTTATGAATAATTGGCAAAATATTACTGATGAGAGATTAGCAAGACCAATACATCCAGGTGAAGTCATTGCCGATATTTTAGATGATTTAGAAGTAAATTATAATGATTTTGCCGAAGTTTTAGGAATATCTCATCAAACAATTCAAGAAATTATTAATGGTGAAAAGTCCATTACTGTAGATATTGCCATTCGTCTGGGTAAAGCCTTGGGAAATGGACCGAGATTATGGTTAAATCTTCAGCAAAAGGTTGATGTTTGGGATGCTTTGCAAAGTCATCAGGAAGAATATAGCAAAGTTATGACTTTGGTTTAAGAATTAGCAATATTTAAGATTTGTTAAATATGCAATACCAGTAACTAAAAAATAGGATTAATGGTATAGATTGGGATATGAGATAGTTAAAAATATTGCCTTAATATTTCATGAGGATATGACTATGAATGCTTTAACTGTCAATTTAAAATCAGTGATAGATATGACTGATGATCAGTTTTTTCAGCTATGTCAAAATAACCGGGAATTGAGATTTGAAAGAACAGCTAATGGGGATTTAATTATTATGCCACCAACGGGAGGGGAAACGGGAAATCGTAATGGTAGAGTAAATCAACAGTTATTTAATTGGACTGATGCTGATGGTACAGGAATAGCTTTTGATTCTTCTACTTGTTTTAAGTTGCCAAATGGTGCGGATCGATCTCCTGATGCTTCTTGGATAAAGTTAGAAAGATGGAATGCTTTAAGTGATGAAGAAAAACAAAAGTTTCCTCCTATCTGTCCTGATTTTGTAATTGAGTTACTTTCTCCTAGTGATAGTTTGAAAGTTACACAAGAAAAGATGAGGGAATATATTAACAATGGTGTACGTTTGGGTTTATTACTTAATCGTAAATCTCGTCAGGTGGAAATTTATAGACCGGGTAAGGAGGTTGAGGTTTTGGATTCTCCTGTTACGGTTTCGGGGGAAGATGTTTTAAAGGGGTTTGTTTTGAATTTGGGGATGATTTGGTAATTGGTGATTTTTTCAAAAATATATGCTGACTATTAAAGGGGTAATCATTTGATATGGCAACAGTAGTATCTATGATTAATATGAAAGGTGGAGTGGGTAAAACGACACTTACTTTTAATTTGGCCTGGTACTGTGCTTGGAAAATGAGATTAAGGGTATTAGCTATTGATTTAGATCCACAAGCAAATCTTAGCCAATATTTTATGGGTGCTGAAAGATATTTAGGTCATATTCAAAACAAGGGATATACTGTAGTAGACATTTTTCATACACCTATCTTATCAGTAGCTGGAAAATGTATTTATGACGTATCATATTGTTATAATATTACTTTAGATATTGTTGCATCTAGACTTGAGTTAGCTTGGAATCTGATAGATCCTAAATGTAAAATTGAAGAAATATTACCACAATTTTTATCCGCGATAAATCATCACTATGATCTAATTATTATTGATTGCGCTCCAACTGAGTCAATTTTAACAATAGCAGCTTACAAATCAAGTAGATATGTAATTGTGCCAGTTAAACCAGAGTTTTTAGCAGCTATTGGTCTACCACTACTGGCAAAATCTCTCAATAATTATTGTTCAAAGAACAAAAACCAAAAACTCGAAATTGCCGGAATAATTTTTAATGATCAAAATAAAGATATGTATATGTCTCCAGAAGAAATTAGTTCATGTCGAAGTGTTAGAAATATAGCTGAAAACTATGGTTGGAAAGTTTTTGAAAATAAAGTATATACCTCTAGGTTTTTCCCAAGAGGTTCAAGAGAAAGACAACCTATTTTTAACACATCAGGAGTGTATACAACTGTAAAAGATAATTTTGATAAAGTTGCAGAAGAGTTTTTAAAGGCGGTAAAATTAAGATGAAAAGTAAAATATTACAAATTGCTTTACGCATAGCTCTTATTCAAGAAGAATTTTCTGAGACAGAAATCTCAGAAGCGGTAAATTTATTGCAGGAAGCAGGTGTGACATCAAATTTATTTACGTACCTATCCTCTAATAATAGTAAATTTCAACGCAAATCTTTTAGTAGTAAAGCAAAATCCGAATCACCAAAGACACAAATACCTATAGATTTAAAAAATAACGAACCAGAAAAATATCAGTTACTTGTTGAATTTGAGTCTTCTTTGAAGAATAAAGAACTTCTCACTGAATCTGTTGAAATTAGAAGATTATGTGAAAGTTTAGACAAAAACTTTTTTTCATCTAAAAAATCTCGTTTAGACTTAATACATCAATTAATACAATTGCTAATATCTAGAACAGTCGAAGAAATAGCAAAAATTATCAATGAGGTTAAAGAGAAAGAAAAAGAAGACCCTTATTATAGACTATCAAAATTTTTGATTGATGGTGATTCCAGTCATAAACCAGAAGTAGAGGAGTAAATTACTGGTTTTGGAAATTTAAAATGATTGCTGTTTAGGGATGTAGGAAGTGCGATCAGCTTAGTGATAAAATAAACCTAATCTTTAATTTGAAATTTTATAGGATAAAAATTGAGCAAAATTAGTATTCAGCAAATTGACACACTCAAAGAAATAATATCTAAATACAAAAACCTTGAATGTGTTGAATGCGCTCAAGCTATTCAAAATTACCTACTTATCACAAAAAATTCCTGGTAAACGGATAAAAATTTATACTGGTTCAGCAATGGGACGTAATAGTTATATCTATGATGAAACCGTTTCTCAAGATACAATATCTGTTAATGGTCGTCATCAAGGAATTGAGATTATAATAGATGAAGTAGAAATGATTTTTGATAATCACCATCCTGATGGAATTACCAAAGCTGAATGGTTAACCAACTTATTGTTTTATAATAAACTATATCACGGTCAGCAATTTCAAATCACAGAGGAAACATTTTAGGAATTAACTAGGAATTAAAAACTATGAACAATAATCATACCCTAACTATTAATCATCAAGAATATCTCTATGAAATGTTGGAACAAATTCAACAAAAACCAGGAATGTTTTTAGGTCAATGTTCAATTACTCGATTAAGATCATTTTTAGATGGATATATAGGTTGTAGAGCAGATTTAGGATTACCAGAAACTCAGCAAGAATTACAATTTAATCAATTTCAAGAATGGATACAAACAAGATTCAAAATTACTTCCTCTCATGGATGGGATAGTATAATACTATTTTATTCTGCTGATGAAAAAGAAGCACTTAATAACTTTTTTGAATTATTTGAACAATTTCGTAATGGTGAAAGTGCTAACCGAGAAGAAATAAATCAACAAAACTCACCTGAATCAAAGTCTCAAATACTTCAGGAAACAATGGTACATGGATAGTATAACATTGTATCTACCTCCATCAATTCAAATAACTGATGATCAATTTTTTGAATTATGTCAAATTAATGAATTAATCAAAATTGAACGAAATCCTGATAGGAGTCTGATATTAAAACCTGGAATAAAACTCTTAGCATCACACAAGGTATGTGTAAATATTTCAGTTTCCATAATTTTCATAAATAGCTCTGTATTCAGAAGTTCCTCCTCATCTAATTTATTAGAATAAGGATAAGAAGTATAATGTTCGCAACATAGCTGATGCACTTTGATAAAAACATCTAATTTAGTTTTATAAAAATTTAGTTCTTTTGGTAAACTGTCAAGAAAATTAGTAATTCTCCGTTCTTTTTCTAATCTGATTTTTTCCTGAAGGGCTTTTTCCTCTTCAGCTTTAATTCTGATAATTTCCTGACGTGCTTGTACTTCTTCAGCCTTCATTTTTATCATTTTTTGATAAGCAATCATTTCTTGATGAGCTTTTTCTTCATGTTTTTTGATTTGCTCTTTCATATCTTTAATTCGTTGTTCTAGTATGTCTTGAGCAAAAGACATAGAAACTTTATATCCACTTTGAGTATAAATCGTACTGACTATATCCCAAACAATTTCATCTTTATTAGATACAAGTCTTTGTAAATTTTCCTGAGATTTCTGAAAATTTTTATCTAAATATTTATTGATCGCTATTTTTAAAATATTGGACTCATAAACTTGTTCTGGACTGTCCATGATAATAATTTTACATCAAAAAACAATATATATATAATTTGCAACAATATGGTTAATAGTGTCAATAGCGATCGCTGTTTGTAGGTTTGGGGAGTGCGATCGCATTTAGGGATGTGGGGAGGTGCGATCGCTTTTTGGGAGTTTGGGAAGTGCGTTAGCGAAGCTTACCGAAGGTATCGCTGTATTTCAAATCACTTAACTTATCAATTGATTTAAAACCAAAACATTTAAACCAGGTAAAGACGGTAAACGAATGTCATTAGTTAAGAAAAAAGAAGCACCACCATAAATAGCAGTGGCCATTTGAATAGCATCCGGTGTTCTTAAATTGTAATCTGCTCTTAATTTAGCTGCATTTTCAGCGATATCTGGTAAAACTTCAATAGTTGTTAAACCTTGAGAATTGAACAGAATATCACGATATTGTTGAGCTAATATTGTATTTCCTGCACGTAAAGGATAAACTAAAACTTCGGATACAGTTAAAACCGACGTGATAACACTAAACTCACCTCTATACATTGCTGTAAAAAAAGCATCTGTAACTTCTAAATAACTAGGATTTTATTCTATAAAATAAATTAACGGTGCTGTATCTAAACCTATTATTTTACCCTGTAATTGATTTAACCATTCCATGAATCACGCTCCTGATTGACATATTCCTGAGCGTCAATATTTCCCCAAATTTCTTTACCTAAACCACGCAATTCTAAAATACTACGCTTTGGTTTTGATGTTATTGTTAATTGCTGACGAATTAAAATAGATAAATCTTCAACTAATTTAAGTTGTTCTTCAGCCGTCAGATTTTTAGCTTGTTCTAATAATTCTTGATAATGAGACATAAATTTTTTCGCTTGTTTTCTACCTTAATTTCACTATACAATATCAACACTAGCCTTTGGTCTAATTATAATTCGTCTAGTCATTGGCTATGATTTGCGAATTCTTTCAATAAGTTGGGTGCGTTTTTGTTCCCACCATTCATCTGTAATTTCTATTGCTTCACCGCTATCTAATCCCTCCAATAATAACTTTTCTATTCTTGATTTTTGGACTCTTTCTAAGTCTTGACGAATCAAGTGTCTAATGTATTCGCTGGTTGTACTGTAACCACCTTTTTCTACCTGTTCATTGATAAAATCCCGCATAGAATCGGGAAGAGAAATATTTACTGTAGTCATAATTAACAAGTGTTGATTGTTCTGACTATTTCATTATGGCAAATATTGTCAATTTTTGTCAAACAGTCTGCATAGCGATCGCTCTTTTGAGGTTTTCGGGATGTGCGATCGCGTTAGCTTAACGAAGGTATCGCTGTTTAGGGATTTGGAGGAAGTGCGTAGCGTAGCGCACCGAAGGTATCGCTGTTTTGGGGATGTGGGGATGTGCGATCGCGTTTATTGCTATTACTGAATACTTTCAATTAATTTAATATTATTTCTCAACCATTCATTGACTAAAATTTGCACATCAATATTTTTTTCTTCAGCGATTTTCTTGAAAAAATTATCAACATCTGGTTCAAGATAGATCGGATAATGAAACGTTGCATCAGGATTATAAAACTTACCTTGTTCAGCTTGTGAAAAATCATATTCTGCTTTCATAGTTTTCTTCCTTGGTAATATTGCTGTTCATTAAAAGTCGCTTTCCGTGCTGAAATAATACGAATCAAACAAGAATCTTCATCTGTTTGTTCAAAAGTATGAATAACAACCCTTAAAATACCCGTTTCATCTAAACCTATAGTAATCCATCGGTCTTCATAATCACTATGTTCCTCATCATATAAACTTAATTGATATTGATCACGAAAAACAGTTGAGGCTAACCGAAAATTGATTTGATGTTTACGAATATTCTGTTTTTCTTTTGCTGGATTCCACTCAAAATTATAACGCAAATTTATAAATTACAGAAGATTAAATAAGTTTACACCATGATCATATCATAATTTTATACTTTGACAGCGTTAGTGGTGGCTTACTGTAGGTTCGCTGTTTGGGGCTTCTGAGTCCAAACCTTCTTGCAACAAACTAGCTAATTTTGCTTGAGCATCCTTACGCCGTTTATCTTGCTGCAACAACATCAAAAAATAGTCCGCTACATTATCATAATTGCCAGATTGAAGTTGAACCTCAAGATAAGATTCCAGTTCTTTCGGTATTGGAAAATTCACATTCATAAGTTTTTAATAGGAACAAAATTTTATTAGTATCTTATCATTTTTTCTTATGGTGATGAATTTAGGCGCATTTTCAGCGATATCTGGTAAAACTTCAATAGTTGTTAAACCTTGAGAATTGAAAAGAATATCACGATATTGTTGAGCTAATATTGTATTTCCTGCACGTAAAGGATAAACTAAAACTTCTGATACAGTTAAAACCGACGTGATAACACTAAAATCACCTCTATACATTGCTGTAAAAAAAGCACCTGTAACTTCTAAATAACTAGGATTTTATTCTATAAAATAAATTAACGGTGCTGTATCTAAACCTACTATGTTACCCTATAATTTATTTAACCATTCTATGAATCACGCTCCTGATTGACATATTCATGAGCGTCAATATTTCCCCAAATTTCCTTACCTAAACCACGCAATTCTAAAACACTACGTTTTGGTTTTGATGTCATTTTCAATTGTTGACGAATTAAGATAGATAAATTTTCGACTAATTTAAGCTGTTCTTCAGGAGTCAGATTTTTAGCTTGTTATAACAATTCTTGATAATTAGACATACATTTTTTAATCCTCTTTTATCCACAGGAAAATACTCTCAATATCAGCAATAGCACTAGGTGAAATCTCAATCCGGTATGCCTTATGTTTCATTAAATTCTGCAAATGCTTGATTTAAAGGCACACCCTCACCTTGCTCAAACTCATTGATACTTTGACGTATCTTGGCAACAGATTCTAATAATTCCAGTCTATCAATCAGTTTTTGATAACTTTCAGCATCTTGAACCACAGCAGCAGCTTTACCATTCACAGTCAACACAATAGGAGATTTAGTTTCTTTTAACTTATCCAGAAACATCTTTGCTCCGCGCTGAAATTCTGATAAGGGGTGAATATCACGTAAGCTAAACATCATAATTTCAATAAATTATTTGATAATTTCATGTTAATTTTATGAAAATATTTTGTCAAGAGAAGTGTCAGCGTTAGCTTACCGTAGGTATCGCTTTTAGGGGATGTGTGGTAAGTGCGTTAGCGTGAGCTTACCGTATATCTCACTGGACAGAAGGCGTAGGTATCGCGGTTTGTGGAGTGCGATCGCTTTCGGTTATCATAAAAATCTGAGTTAATAAAATCATAACTTGTGAGTCAACAAGACAAACTATTAGCTAAAATTCTATTAGGCGCATCTGATACAAATATATCCTTTGATCAACTGTGTAAACTATTAATCAAACTAGGATTTGATGAAAGAATTCGTGGTAGTCACCACATTTTTACAAAAGAAGGAGTTGAAGAAATCCTGAATCTCCAACCCAAACAAGGAAAAGCCAAAACATATCAAGTTAAATAAGTCCGTGAAGTTCTACTGAAATATCAGCTAGGAGGTCAAGATGATTCTACGGTATGAAATAACCATTTATTGGAGTGAAGAAGACCAAGCATTTATCGCAGAAGTTCCAGATTTACCGGGATGCGCTGCTGATGGAGAAACTTATCAAGAAGCATTGCAAAATATAGAAATTATTATGCAGGAATGGATAGAAACTGCTCAAGATTTAGGTCGAAAAATTCCTGAACCTACACAGCGTTTAATGTCTGCTTAATTGATGCTTTTGGGATGTGGGGATATGATCGCGTAGCAGATAAATATAACTATTCTTCTTCTGCTAATATCTGTGAAATATCCTGTTATAAATTAACCGGACAATTTCAATATATTTATCCCCTTGTAAATAAAAAATTAGATGCTTTGCAAATCCTTTAACTTGGTTTTTTCCCAACCCTAATAATGGTGGGTATTACTTACTCCCACCATTCATATAGTTTATTAAAAACCTTAATTAATCACTGCAATACACTCAATTTCTACCAACACATCTTTAGGTAAACGTGCCACTTCAACACAAGCACGAGCAGGAGCAGTTTCTGGATCAAAATATTTGGCATAAACCTGATTAACTGTAGCAAAATCTTTCATATCAGCCAAAAATACACCAGTTTTTACTACATCATTAAAAGTAGCACCGGCTTCTGTGAGGATAGCTTCAATATTTTGCATCACCTGTTCCGTTTGCTTGGTGACATCATCAGTATAAACCACATCACCCAAACGAGGATCTATAGCAATTTGTCCTGATACAAACAACATTTTACCAGAAGCTACAATAGCTTGATTATAAGGTCCAACGGGTGCAGGTGCTTTATCGGTATGGATAACTTCACGAGTCATAATTTTAATCTCTTTTATCTCTTTTGGTAACGGTGCATCTGGTTTAACGAAGTCTAAATCAACATCTGTTGTATAAACTTCTCCATCTGGCATTATCGCACCTGTGAGGTCTGCATTATTAAAGGTTGCACCATAGATATTTGCACGGGTTAAGTCTGCTCGTCTCAAGTTTGCACCATCGAGATTTGCTCTGGTAAGATTAGCCCATCTTAGGTTAGCTTTATCTAAATTTGCCCCTTGGAAAATAGCTTTCGTCAGGTCTGTACTTTGAAAACTTGCTCCTCTAAAATCTAAATTAGCTAAATTCATGCCTGACAAATCAACTTGATAAAGATTAGCTCTATAAAATTTAGTTTGCTGAATTTTCGCCTTTTTTAATATTGCTTCACTCAATGTTGCGAAAGATAAGTCTGCCCCAATTAAATACGCTTCTTCTAAATCTGCTTTTTGTAAATTCGCTCTACTCAAATTAGCTTGATATAATGAAGCAACGCTCAGGTCTGCGTTACTCAGATTTGCATTACTAAGGTTTGCTCCATCTAGATTGGCATATACTAATTTTGCACTACTTAAATTTATTCCTGTTAGATTTGCATTTTCTAAACTTGCATTGTTTAAATTAGCACTACTCAAATTTGACCAAGTTAAATCAGCACTACTTAATTCACTCCTAGAAAATGCTGCTGATGAGGCAGTTATACCAGATAGTTGTGTGCCTTGTAGATATGTCTTATTAAGATTTGCATTATTAAGATTTGCATTATTAAGATTTGCTTGAGATAAATCTGCTCCACTTAAATTAGAATTATATAAATCTATTTGGGGTAGTTCTGAACCTTTGAGATTTTCTTCACTTAAATTAACAGCATGAAACTTACGTTCCCCAGCAGTATACTTTTCTAAAAGTTCCTTCGCATCCATAATAGCACCATTAAATACTTGTATAAGTATAAAACAATGCCTAGCACTAAATTACAGATATTGATAGCGATATTGTCTGGAAGTTAGATATTTTGGGTTTAGCATTGCTAAACCTCTAAATTTCATCCCTACCTGACGCTACGTAACCGTGATTCATTAATATTCAAACAATTAAAAAACTTTTTTCCCAGTCCCCAATCACCTTACCCCAATCTGGGATGAATCCCATAATCTCTATATCGTAAATAATCACGCAAAACCCGATCATGGTCAAAACACAAATTTACAGGAATCTTCCAAGGTTCAAATACACCCACACCCTTAGCATCATCACCCGCCACAGGTTCACCCTTTGCAGTAGCTAAAAATACAACACTAATCGTATGCTGACGGGGATCACGACTGGGATCAGAATAAACCAACAACTGCTCAATTAACTCTATTTTCAAACCTATTTCTTCCTCAGCTTCTCTACGCGCTGCTACTTCCACAGATTCACCATAATCTACAAAACCACCAGGTATAGCCCATCCCAAAGGTTCATTATGTCTTTCAATCAGAATAATTGGGCGATGAGGTTTATCAATCAACTCAATAATGATATCAACCGTAGGGGCAGGATTTCTATAAGCCATAATTCTTAATACTTGTTTTGATTAATCTTCTCATTTCTTGACCATATTTCCTATTTCTTCATAAATACCAAATAGCAACCCTGAGTATATAGTTTAAATAACAAAAATCTAGTCAGATATAGTCAAATATAATCATTTGTGTTATAGTTGAATCTGAAAAATCCAGACTAAAAAGAAGAAGAAACACAGAGTGTATTGTTAAACGTATAGAATCACAATGCTATTAGTTGAGCGACATATAATTAAACATAATCACCACAGGTTTAGAGAAATTGATCAAATGTCTTTTTTCTCAAAAAATCTGTTTAACTGTGCTGTTTATTTATGTCGTCAGGCTTTTTTTAGCAGTCAACCAATACCAACATTTAATCAAATATATCATGCACTCAAGAATACTAATGATTATAAAGCCTTACCTAGTAAAGTTGCTCAATTAGTATTCAAAC